>NZ_OY782757.1:1665000-1992500 GCF_963678185.1 uncultured Tolumonas sp. | reverse complement strand
CCGGTGCCGGAAGGTTAATTGATGGGGTTAGCGCAAGCGAAGCTCTTGATCGAAGCCCCGGTAAACGGCGGCCGTAACTATAACGGTCCTAAGGTAGCGAAATTCCTTGTCGGGTAAGTTCCGACCTGCACGAATGGTGTAACCATGGCCATGCTGTCTCCACCCGAGACTCAGTGAAATCGAATTCGCCGTGAAGATGCGGTGTACCCGCGGCTAGACGGAAAGACCCCGTGAACCTTTACTATAGCTTGACACTGAACATTGAACCTACCTGTGTAGGATAGGTGGGAGGCTTTGAAGTGATGACGCTAGTTGTCATGGAGCCGTCCTTGAAATACCACCCTGGTATGTTTGATGTTCTAACCTCAACCCATTATCTGGGTCAGGGACAGTGTCTGGTGGGTAGTTTGACTGGGGCGGTCTCCTCCCAAAGAGTAACGGAGGAGCACGAAGGTGGGCTAATCACGGTCGGACATCGTGAGGTTAGTGCAATGGCATAAGCCCGCTTAACTGCGAGACGGACAGGTCGAGCAGGTGCGAAAGCAGGTCATAGTGATCCGGTGGTTCTGAATGGAAGGGCCATCGCTCAACGGATAAAAGGTACTCCGGGGATAACAGGCTGATACCGCCCAAGAGTTCATATCGACGGCGGTGTTTGGCACCTCGATGTCGGCTCATCACATCCTGGGGCTGAAGTTGGTCCCAAGGGTATGGCTGTTCGCCATTTAAAGTGGTACGCGAGCTGGGTTCAGAACGTCGTGAGACAGTTCGGTCCCTATCTGCCGTGGGCGTTGGATGATTGAGTGGGGTTGCTCCTAGTACGAGAGGACCGGAGTGAACGAACCGCTGGTGTTCGGGTTGTCATGCCAATGGCACTGCCCGGTAGCTAAGTTCGGAAAAGATAACCGCTGAAAGCATCTAAGCGGGAAACTTGCCACGAGATGAGTCATCCCTAGGACTATAAGTCCTCTGAAGGGCCGTTGAAGACTACGACGTTGATAGGTGAGGTGTGTAAGTGTCGTGAGACATTGAGCTAACTCATACTAATGACCCGAGAGGCTTAACCATACAACACCCAAGTAGTTTTGAAGCGCTTGTTTGATTGATGAACTGATAAAGATTGACTAGGAATAGTCAACACAGCTTTCCAAGACTTATTGCTGAAGATGGTTAATAACAGCGATAAGGGAACCGAATATGCCTGGCGGCAATAGCGCGATGGAACCACCTGTACCCATGCCGAACACAGAAGTGAAACGTTGTAGCGCCGATGGTAGTGTGGCATTCGCCATGTGAGAGTAGGACACTGCCAGGCTCCTAAATTAGACGAAAGTCAGCCGGAAAAAAGTGCTGATATGGCTCAGTTGGTAGAGCGCACCCTTGGTAAGGGTGAGGTCCCCAGTTCGACTCTGGGTATCAGCACCATTAAATACAAAGCCCTGCAGGTAACTGCAGGGCTTTTTGTTTATGCAATAATTTGATAATTTCAATGTCGTGCATAAATAAAAAAGCGGGTTTCCCCGCTCTTGTCGCATTATTTTTTCTTAAATAAAAATTTATTCAACGGTTCTGGATCTGCTATCTGCAGTGTGCCTTTGATATCTAATAATTCTTGTTGTAGTTGGTACTCTTCCCAGTCCAAATCTTGCTGATTTTTATTTTTTGCGGAACCTTTTAGGGTTTGAATTTCTTTAAGCCGAGTTTCAATACGCTGTAGATCCAGCTTTTGCTTCGCTGCTGCCGCGCCCATGTTTAATGTTTCATTGAACTCAGCATCAGCTAGACAAGGCCCGGTGTAGTTTTTTTGATTAGCGACTAATTCAACAGCTTTCTCTTGGGTGCATTGCTGATGTAATGCCGACAAATAACCTTTTCGCCACTGCTTAAAATCAGGTTGGGTATCATATTCTGCACACTGTGCTGCATATTCATCGGCATAACTGAGGTATTTTCCTGACCACGCATCAGCTACGCCACGGGTGTGCCAATTGGTTTCGGCACACTGTTGTGCGGTCATTGTGCTACTGCAGCCAGCTAATAGCATGCTGGCACATATGAGGTATTTCATGAGGTTTCGTAGAAGTTGAGAATAATACGGAAATCTTAACAGCTAATAATTGTCAGGTGGTAATGATTCAGTTGCAGATCTACGCAGCAACGCATTTGATGGTTGCTGCGTAATGCGATGAGGTTAATGAGTCAGTATGTTGGCTAACGCATTTCCCTGATCATGCAGCTCTTCGAGGCGTTCGGCCAAGTTGCCTGGCTCGATACCAAGATGAGCGGCCAACGGAGAAGGGAAGCGGGTAACTATGACATGTGCGGGTACGCCCGCATTCCAGGCAAATGATACAAACATGGCAAGACGGATCAAAACTGCTTCCGGGCTAACTGGATGATGAGACAGTGGATCCAGTTGTTGCGATATTGCCGCGACAAAACGTTCAGACAAATTCCAACGGCGAGCCAGCTCGGCGCCGACCAGACTAAAATCATAACCGAGCATTTCCCGTTGCGCATCAATACGGCTAGTGCCTTGGCTGATAGCTAAATTGATTAATGAAGCTTCATCAGGAAGCGCTGATTGGATCAGTAATTCGCCAATATTATGCAGTAGAGTACAGGTGAATGCTGTTTCCGGATCGACGGCATGACACTCTTTCGCGAGTGCTTTTGCTATTGTTGCTGTTTGAAAGGTTTCAACCCAAAACTTTGAGGTATTAAAGTTTGCCGGTGTTTTGAAGCTGGTCATGATGCCGGAAGCAACTACTAATGAACGTAGTGCATTAAAGCCCAGACGAATGACAGCCTGTTCAATAGAGGTAATTTCAGCGCCTCGACGATATGCCGCAGAGTTTGCCAGCTTTAATACTTTGGCACTGATCACCTGATCCATGGCGATCTTATGGGCAATATCCTGAATTTGTGCATTATCGTTAGAAAAATCCTGCATCAATTCATGCAATAATTTTGGAATTACGGGTAACTGTTTGATCTTACTGAATAGTAGTTCCATTGACATCGGTGTGCCCTCAAGACCTGTATGATGTTTTTATTCGTTAATAATAGCACCGTATGCTGTTAGTTGAGTGTAATCAGCTGAGTATCTGTTATTACGGTTTGCTACTGGCTGATGAGTCAGTATTAAAGGTATTAATCGGAACAACCGAAATCCCGCTTTTGTAAGATCCATCAACAACACGGGTACTATAGGTCAGGTAAATCAGTGTGTTATGTGTTTTATCATAGAAACGGACTACACGTTGTTCTTTAAAGATCAGTGATGTTTTTACATCAAAGACGATTTCACCTGGGGCAAACTGCTGGTTAATTTTTACAGGCCCAACCCGCGTACAGGAAATAGAGGCATAAGCTCTATCTTCCGCCAAACCCAACCCACCAGAGATCCCTCCTGTTTTAGGACGAGAAAGATAACAAGTCACACCGCTGACTTTTGGATCTTCAAAGGCTTCGATAATGATTTTATGGTTAGGTCCTAATAATTTAAATTCAGTACTTACTTCGCCTATTTGTTCGGAATCTTGCGCATATGACAGTAATGAGAAAAAAGTAAAAATACAGGCTGTAAATAGACGCATGAAAGGCTCCTTGGTTGAAAGCAGATAATTTCCGATAGCAGAGATGTTATTACGATCGAAAGCGATGATTCAGTGTAATCGCTATGCTCTTCATTCCTGTTGACTTTTTGATTAGGATCTTAAATAAGATCTCAGATTTTATGCATACAATCACATTTATTATAAATATAATGAAATCGTGTTTACCCTGAAGAAATGTCATTAATTGGCATATTCTGAGAATATCACACGTGAAACTGGTAAAGATGTGCGCGACTGCATCACTTTCGTGTACTGGTTCATTACTTGAAATTCAGGAGACGCTTGATGTCATACATTAAAGGATTAGTGGCTGCTTCTTTCGCTGCGGCTGTGAGCATGGGCAGTGCAGTAGCTCAGGAAGAAAAAGTTTTGCATGTGTATAACTGGAGCGATTATATCGCAGAAGATACCGTTGCTAATTTTGAGAAAGAGACCGGTATCAAGGTTGTATACGATGTGTTTGACAGTAACGAAGTCCTGGAAGCTAAGTTATTAGCGGGTAACACCGGCTTTGATATTGTTGTTCCTAGTTCTGATTTCTTGGCTCGTCAGATCCAGGCGGGTGTGTTTCAACAGTTAGACAAAAAGCAGTTGCCTAATCTGAAGAACATGGATGCGGACACTATGAAGTTATTGGCGGATAAAGACCCCGATAATGCGCATTCTATGCCCTACCTGGGTGGAACAACGGGTATCGGTTTTAATCCGAAAAAAGTTGCTGCTGTGATGGGGCCTGATTTCAAACTGGATAGTTGGGATGCAGTTTTGAAACCAGAAAACCTGTCTAAGCTGAAAAAATGCGGTGTTTCCTTCCTGAATGCGCCGACAGAAATTATGGCAACGGTACTGCATTACATTGGCAAAGATCCAAACAGCATGAATCCGGATGATTACAAAGAAGCGGGTAAAGTGCTGACTTCATTACGTCCGTACATTTCATATTTCCATTCATCTCAATACATCAATGACTTAGCGAATGGTGATATCTGTGTCGCGATTGGCTGGTCTGGTGACGTGATGCAAGCGGCGAAACGTGCTAAAGAAGCTAAAAACGGTGTTGCAGTTGATTATGTGATCCCGAAAGAAGGTGCGTTGGTATTCTATGACATGCTGGCGATTCCGGCGGATGCTAAACATCCGGAAAATGCGCATGCATTTATTAATTACCTGATGCGCCCAGAAGTGATCGCAAAAGTATCCAACTACGTGTCTTATGCCAGTGGTAATGCTGCATCGTTACCAATGGTCGATGAATCAATACGTAATAACCCTAACATCTATCCGCCTGCAGAATTAAAAGCGAAGATGTTTACGCTGAAAGTCTTACCAGCCAAGATCAACCGCGAAATTACCCGCGAGTGGACCAAGGTTAAAACGGGCAAATAATTATTTATATATAACGATAGGGGCGTCTTAGGCGCCCCTTGATTGTTTCTGGGAAAAATAAGGAACATCGCTGTGGTCGATAAACCAGCCTTAGCATCAACCGAGCCATCAGCTCAGCCACTACTGGAAATCCGTAATGTCAGTAAGTTATTTGACGGCATCCCTGCGGTTGATAACGTCAGTCTGACTATTAATAAAGGTGAAATTTTTGCCTTGTTGGGTGCATCAGGTTGCGGTAAATCGACATTGTTACGTTTGTTGGCTGGCTTTGAAACGCCAACCAAAGGGCAAATTATTCTGGATGGACAGGATCTGGCGAACACGCCGCCGTATAAACGTCCTATCAATATGATGTTTCAATCTTATGCACTATTTCCTCATATGACGGTTGAGCAAAATATTGCATTTGGTTTGAAGCAAGATGGGTTACCAAAAGATGAAATTAACCAGCGTGTGCATGAAATGCTGGAATTGGTACATATGCAGCAATTTGCCAAACGTAAACCACACCAGTTATCCGGTGGTCAGCGGCAACGTGTGGCATTAGCTCGTTCTTTGGCAAAACGTCCCAAACTGTTACTGCTGGATGAGCCGATGGGGGCGCTGGATAAAAAGCTGCGTGAAAAGATGCAGTTGGAAGTGGTCGATATCATTGAACGCGTTGGCGTAACTTGCGTCATGGTGACCCACGATCAAGAAGAAGCGATGACGATGGCTGGCCGTATTGCCATTATGGATCGTGGTGAATTTGTGCAGATTGGTAGCCCGGAAGAGATCTATGAACATCCTAACTGTCGTCTGAGCGCTGAATTTATCGGTTCCGTGAATGTGTTTGAAGGCACGTTGATTGAAGATGGCCCAGACTATATGGTGATCCAGTCTGACTCGTTAATGCATCCGATCCAGATCAATCATGGTTCTTCTGTAGCGGAAGGTGTGCCATTGACCGTGGCATTACGTCCAGAAAAAATTCATTTCCGTGATGATATTCCTTCTGATCATTCTAACTATGACCGCGGTATTGTTGAAAATATTGCCTATATGGGTGATATCTCTATTTACCATGTCCGCTTAAAAAGCGGCAAACTGGTCACAGTGACATTACCCAACGTTAATCGTTTCCGCACCGGTGTGCCGACTTGGGGTGATGAAGTGTATCTGTGTTGGGATCCTGATTCCTGCGTGGTGCTGACAATATGAGCCTTGAAACGTTGCGACAGTTACCATTCTTGGGCTGGTTGCCACGCGGCCGGCATTTGGTTATTGCCATCCCGTATTTGTGGATGCTGCTGTTTTTCCTGATCCCCTTTGTCATTATCTTGAAGATCAGTTTTGCGGAGGTGCAGATTGCGATCCCTCCATATACCGATCTGGTTTCTTATGCCGAGGAAAAACTGAACTTTATTTTTAATCTGGGCAACTATCTCTATCTATTGGAAGATGAGATGTATCTGGATTCCTATCTGCAATCGATCCAGGTGGCCAGCATCTCTACGTTGTTATGTTTGCTGATTGGTTATCCGATGGCGTGGGCAATTGTTCACTCTTCACCAGCGGTACGTAATGCTTTATTGATGCTGGTTGTGTTACCGAGCTGGACCTCATTTTTGATCCGTGTTTATGCTTGGATCGGCATTTTGAAAAATAATGGGCTAATCAATAACTTACTGATGTGGTTGGGGGTTATTGATGAGCCGCTGACGCTGTTACACACCAATGCCGCCGTATATATCGGTATTGTGTATGCCTATCTGCCATTTATGATCTTGCCTATTTATACCGCATTGATGCGTATGGATTATTCACTGGTGGAAGCGGCTTCGGATCTCGGCGCTCGTCCGTATCGGACGTTTCTGTCCATCACACTGCCACTGACTAAAAGCGGTATTATTGCCGGTTCCATGCTGGTATTTATTCCTGCGGTCGGTGAGTTTGTGATCCCTGAATTATTGGGTGGTCCGGACTCTTTGCTGATTGGTCGAGTGTTATGGCAGGAGTTCTTTAACAATCGTGACTGGCCTGTGGCATCGGCAGTGGCGGTCGTTATGTTGATGATCCTGATGGTGCCGATCATCTGGTTTTATCGTTATCAACGTCGCGAAATGCAGGAGAGTGCATCATGACGCCGATCCCGCAAGTGAAGTCGAAATTCCGGACCTGTATCTTATTAACCGGATTTGCCTTTTTGTATTTACCGATCGTGTTACTGATCGTGTTTTCATTCAATGAATCCCGCCTGGTTACGGTGTGGTCTGGTTTTTCCATCAAATGGTACGGCGAGTTATTCGCTGACAAATTGATGATGAACGGGGTGACGCTGAGTTTATCGATCGGTGTCATGAGTGCCAGTATGGCGGTGGTTATTGGTACACTGGCGGCTTTTGTGCTGACTCGTATTGGTAATTTCCGCGGGCAAACCAGTTTTGCATTTTTGATGACTGCACCCATGGTAATGCCGGAAGTGATCACCGGTCTGGCCTTACTCTTATTGTTTGTTGCCATGTCAAAAATGTTTGGTTGGCCGACACAACGCGGTGCAATGACGATTTGGATCGCGCATGTGACCTTTACCGCAGCCTATGTAACCGTCATCGTGCGTTCCCGATTACAAGAGCTGGATCGTTCCATTGAGGAAGCGGCGCAGGATTTGGGGGCAACACCGTTTAAAGTGTTCTTTTTGATCACGCTGCCATCAATTGCTCCGGCGATTGCGGCAGGTTGGTTATTAGGTTTTACGCTGTCAGTGGATGATCTGGTGATTACCAGTTTTGTCTCAGGGCCGAATGCAACCACATTGCCGATGGTGGTCTTTTCCAGTGTGCGATTGGGTGTGAGCCCGAAAATTAATGCGTTAGCAACCTTGATCATCTTGGTGGTTTCTATCGCGACATTTATCGGATGGTGGATGATGGCGGCTGCAGAAAAACGGCGTAAGGCAGAGATAGCCGTGGCAATGCAAAACAGTTGATGGAATGACTCGATACTCATCTGCCCATGTTAATGCGGTCTGAGATATTTGACGATTCATCTACATCAAAGGCTTAACTTCGGTTAGGCCTTTTTGCTTTTTGGCCTATGCACTGTCAGCTATACTATATTTCCTTATGTTTAGATTGGTTTTACACGGATGACTACAGAGCAGGGACATTATTATCGCTGGGTGACTTTTGCCGGGATTGCTTCATCAGCGACTGCTGGTCTACTGATCATTGGCAAGTTGACGGCTTGGTTAATGACCGGGTCGTCCAGTTTGCTGGCATCATTGACGGATTCAATGATGGATATCAGTGCTTCATTGATCAGCCTGCTGGCGGTGCGGTATGCCTTGATCCCGGCGGACGATAATCATCAGTTTGGGCATGGTAAAGCCGAATCACTGGCCAGTTTGGCGCAGGCGGCCTTTATCACCGGCTCTGCTGTCGTATTATTAATGCATGGTCTGGATGCCTTGGTGGATCCAAAACCGTTACAGCATATTGGCGTTGGGATCTGGATCAGCATTGCTTCCTTGGCACTAACTTTAGTGCTGGTGTCTTTTCAAAGTTATGTGATCAAACTGACGGGGAGTCAGGCCGTTAAAGCGGATTCGCTGCACTATCGTTCGGATGTATTACTGAATGCCGCGGTTTTGCTGGCGTTGGTGTTGTCCTCACAAGGATTTGCTAATGCCGATGCGATCTTTGCTATTTTACTGGGCGGGTATATTCTGTGGAGTGCCTTGCAAATTGGTTATGATGCAATCCAGACGTTATTAGATCGTCAATTGCCAGATGAAGAGTGTCAGCAGATCAGTGACATATGTTGTGCGGTTGAAGGAGTTCGTGGGATCCATGATCTTAAGACACGAATTTCAGGCCCTATGCGTTTCATCCAGCTGCATCTGGAATTAGATGACGATTTACCACTGGTGAAAGCGCATGAATTAGCTGATTTAGCTGAAATGCAGCTGAAAGTACAATTTCCGATTTCAGATATTTTAATTCATATGGACCCCATTTCTGTGCTGCCCAAAGAGCATGTAAATCATAAGCCATGAAACGATGCGGTTAGGGAGTAATATGGCCTGCAATAAATGCGTTAAGAGAGAAAAAGCCTGGCAGACGATTCGCGATGAAGCGGTGCAAATGGCCGCAGAAGAGCCCATGCTGGCCAGTTTCTTTCATTCCACCATTATTAATCATGACAGTCTGGGTGCTGCACTCAGTTTTCAGCTGGCCAATAAATTGGGCAGCCTGACTATGCCGCCGATTGTGTTGCGTGAAGTTATTGAGCAAGCGGTGCGTGTTGATCCCTCCATTTTGGATGCGGTGGCCTGTGATATCTGTGCGGTGACTGAGCGTGATCCAGCAGTGAATTATCTGTCTACGCCGCTACTGTATCTGAAAGGTTTTCAGGCCTTACAGGCCTACCGTATTGCCCACTGGTTGTGGCTACAAGGCCGTAAATCACTGGCGTTATTTCTGCAGCATCAGATCTCGGTAGTGTATGGCGTGGATATCCACCCTGCGGCGCAAATTGGTTTCGGTATCATGCTCGATCATGCGACCGGTATCGTGATTGGTGAAACCGCCGTGGTGGGTAATGATGTTTCTATTCTGCAGAACGTAACATTAGGCGGAACCGGTAAAGAACACGGCGATCGTCATCCTAAGATCCGTGAAGGGGTGATGATTGGTGCTGGTGCCAAAATTCTGGGCAATATTGAAGTCGGTGAAGGCGCCAAAATTGGTGCCGGTAGTGTGGTGCTGTCTCCTGTTCCTCCGCATACCACGGTAGTGGGTGTCCCAGCGAAAATAGTTGGGCATCCATCCACGCTAAAACCATCTCTGAGTATGGAACAAGATATTTAACGGGGCGAAAGCCCCGTTTTTATCAGCGGAGGAAACATGTCTAAACCGATTGCCGGTGTGCTGTTGTTCGGTATGTGGGGGCTTTACCTTTGTTATTTGTTCCTTGGGTTTTCTCCTTGGCCTAGTGCCATTCTGGCGTGGAGTGCGGCCTTATTATTGGGGCCCAGACTGGATAAAGCCGCGCGACGGCAATGTAGTATTTTGTATGGTGCCGGTCTGTTGTTATTGCTGTTTTGTTGGCTCAATGGAGTTCGGTTTTCGGCCAAAGAGTTGTTCTTACCTAATCTGGATATGGTGGCGCTATTTACCGCCGTCAGCACGCTGAATCTGGCTACCAGTGCACTCTCTGATAATCGGCAGCCTAATTGGCGCGGCTGGCGCGGTTTAGCCAGTTCATTACTCGGTGTCAGTTTGCTGGGGGCCGTGATCAATATGTCGGTGTTATTTGTGGTTGGTGACCGGCTGGCGGTCAATGGCACGCTAGATCGACGACAGGTGATTATTCTTAACCGGATCTATTGTGGCGCGGCGTTCTGGTCGCCCTTTTTTATCGCTATGGCAGTCGCGTTGACCTATGCGCCTGGCATGCAGTTTTCCCGTATTTTACCATTTGGGCTCTTAGCCGCACTGGGCGCTATGGTCATTACCACATGGGATGTCTGGCGTCTGGGGATTGCTGATTTTGAAGGTTATCCATTACGTCTGCAGACATTACGTTTACCACTCCTATTGTGTATTGCCGTGTTAGTGGGGAAATGGTGGTGGCCAACACTCACTATCACCGGCATTATCGCACTGATGGCGCCACTCGTTTCGCTGTTACTGATGCCTCGTCAAAACGTAACGGTTGCCTTGAAACAGCAAGTGACAGAACGTTTTCCGGCGATGGGCAGTCAGGTTGTATTGTTTCTGGGCGCGGGTCTCTTGGCTGCGGGTATTCATGGCCTGACGCAGATCTGGTCGCTACAAGCATTGTTTGCGCATATTTCCCATTATGGTGTGATTGAGGCGGCACTGGTGACGTTGGTGATTCTACTCATCGCCTATTTAGGGGTGCATCCGATCATCATGACGTCGAGTCTGGCGCCATTGCTGTGGCACTTACATCCCGATCCGTCTTTGTTAGGCATGACGTTTTTGTTTGCCTGGGGTTTGGCAACGGGAGCGACTCCGTTGTCGGGGGCTAATCTGGCGTTGATTGCCTGCTTTCGGGTCAGGGCCTGGAATATGCTGGTCTGGAATCTGGGTTATGCGGTGAAGCAATGGCTCTGGCTGATCGCGTTGTATGCACTGTATATCTGGTGTTATTTGTAAGCTGAGGATGAGGCTTTTTGCGTTGGTGAGTTGTGTCGCTGACGTTGGCAGACTATGCTAGCCACCCGAATGAACAAGCTTCTGCTAAAGGCAGAATTGAGTATAGGTGTATTATGTCTTTTGAAGTATTAGAACAGCTGGAAGCGAAAGTCCAATCCGCTGTGGATGGCATCAGTTTACTGAAAATGGAATTGGATGAACTGCGTGCGCAAAATCAGCAGTTGAAAGAAGAAAACCAGCATTTGCGCAATGAACATCAGGCATGGCACGAACGTTTACGTTCATTGCTGGGCAAGATGGACCAGATGAACAGCGAAGACTAAAACAAAAAGCCGGCAATAAAGCCGGCTTTTTTCAATCATTCGATATCGAGCGGTTCTGGCGAGAGAATGATCCCCGTAGTATCCGCATAAATATGATCTTCTGGCAGGAAGGTCACACCACCAAAATTCACTGGCAGTTCACTGTCGCCAATCTCATCATCATCCGCACCGACCGGAATAGACGCCAGCGCCTGAATGCCAATCTCCAGATCAGCCAGCGCATCAACTTCACGCACGGAACCGTAACAAATAATGCCTTCCCAACCGTTATCAGCGGCGGTTGCGGCAATATCAGCGTCGATCAGGGCGCGTCGTAACGAACCACCACCGTCGATTAACAGTACACGTCCGACGCCACTTTCTTTGACGAGTTGACGAATAATGCCATTGGCCTCAAAACATTTGATGGTGGTTACCAGCCCGCCGAAGGAAGGGCGTCCGCCGAAAGTACTGAACATAGGTTCCACGACATCGACTTGATCTTGGTAAATATCACAAAGCTGGGAGGTGTTGTATTCCATGGTGGTGATTCCAAGGTATTAAGTTATCCAGCAGTATAAGGACGCAACCGGGGAAAGCAAAGCTGAACCCGTACAGAATTGGCTTTCATGACAGAAAATCGATCGATCATGCAGTGTGAAGATGCAAATTAGTCGGGATATGTGATTGTCATCACTTTGCCATGGGTGTTTAATCAGATGTGCGGTTGCAACGCTGTAAAAATGCAATATTTTGCTGATTATTGCGAATTTGTAGCCTAAGTGAGAAGGATCCTGCTTATTTCCATTGCGAGGAAGCTATGCCACAAGATATATCATCGTTAACCACCGCGGTAAAACACCGTCAGCTTAATCGAAATGATTACAAGACTCTTTCATTAGCTGCGCTGGGTGGCGCGTTAGAGTTTTATGATTTCATTATCTTTGTTTTTTTAGCTGCAGTAGTCAGCCAGCATTTTTTCCCGACGGATATTCCGGATTGGCTGCGTCAATTCCAAACCTACGGTATTTTTGCTGCCGGTTATCTGGCGCGCCCGCTGGGTGGCATCATCATGGCGCACTTTGGCGATCTGTTTGGCCGCAAGAAAATGTTTAATCTGAGCATTTTGCTGATGGCTTTCCCAACGCTGCTGATGGGGTTGTTACCCACCTATGAATCGGTCGGCATTATTGCGCCAGTGGGTTTATTGATCTTGCGTATTTTGCAAGGTGCCGCAATTGGTGGTGAAGTGCCAGGGGCTTGGGTGTTTGTCTCTGAGCATGTACCGGTGCATCGTACCGGTTATGCTTGTGGCACCTTAACCGCAGGTTTGACGGCGGGAATTTTGCTGGGTTCGTTAGTCGCGACCGCGTTGAATTCCGTTCTCACTCAAGCCGAGATCTTGGCATGGGGTTGGCGGGTGCCATTTTTGCTGGGTGGTGTATTTGGTTTGTGTGCGATGTTCTTGCGTCGTTGGTTGGAAGAAACACCAATCTTTGCGGAAATGAAGGCCAAAAAACAGCTGGTGGAAGGTTTGCCGCTCAAGCAGGTATTGGGTAACAACAAAGTGGAAGTAGTGGTGTCGATGCTACTGACTTGGTTGTTGTCTGCCGCCATTGTGGTGGTGATCTTAATGACACCGACCTATCTGCAAAAACAGCTGGCAATTGCCCCGGCCGTGGCATTACAGGCCAATTCCTTAGCCATTGTGGCGTTAACGGTGGGCTGTATTTTTTTCGGCTGGCTGAGCGACCGTTTCAGTAGTGGTTTGATTTTTATTGTGGCCAGCATTGGTCTTGGTATCTCAGCGTATGTATTTTACCACGGTGTGATCGCTGATCATGCGCTGTTGCCGATCCTTTACCCTTTGGTTGGTTTCTTTGTGGGGATTGTGGGTGCGGTGCCTTATGTCATGGTGCATGCGTTTCCGCCGGCGATCCGTTTTTCCGGTCTCTCTTTTTCCTACAACCTGTCGTATGCGATCTTTGGTGGCTTAACGCCAATGGTGGTGGCACTCTGGCTTAAAAATGAACCTATGGCACCTTGTTATTATGTCATCGCATTATGTGGTGTTGGTGTGCTGGTCGGGTGCTGGCTGCTATCGCAGGAGCGGCAGGAAATAACGGCGGTTCCAGAAATCAATTAATGTGAATGTCAGGCCAGATTGTTACAGTCTGGCCTGATGGCAATGCAATTCACGGCCAATTTCGAGCACACTTAAATAACCATTGGGAAAAACGGCTCCACTGTCGATCCAGATACAATTGCCTTTGCGAAATGGAGTCGGGCGGATAGGCGTATGTCCCATGATGCACCAGTCCAAGCCATTGATTTGAAATGCGCCTGGTAGGAAGTTCGTTTTAGTAGCTAACGAGATCCGTTCCCGAGACCAGATCAATTTTTCGATTAAGGTTTCGCGTTCCTGTGCTTGGTAGGTATCTAATGCCGTTAACAGTGTTTGCCAATCATTAAACACTGGGTCGGCATGGCAGATACCAATGTGTAGCTGTTCAGAGGTGAATAAATCGATGACGAGTGGCAGCTTTTCTATTTTGGGTAGCCAATAGTCGCGTACCTGTTGCTGTGCTTCCATGGATAATTCATGAAACCAGTTACCACCATTCCCAAGCCAGCAATACATGCCTAACGATTGGTTGTGTAAGGCGGCACTGCACATCTGTTCATGGTTGCCTTGAATCGAGTAAATACCCGGTTGGTCCAGCAAGGCCAGACAACCAGGACTATCAGGCCCGCGATCGGTTAAATCACCCAGCAGCACACAGACATCACCATTTTCCGCAGAAAAATGGACCTGCTGTAGGATCGATTGCAGCGGTGACAGGCAGCCATGTAAATCACCCGCAACGAAAGTTCTGCCCCGAACCTGTAGTGTTTGATAAGAAGGCATGATGCTACTCCAGAGACGCAGCTCTATTCCCCCAAGCGTAGCTGATTTTTGCTGTTTTATCGTTCGTTAGGCGTAAAAATCCTGTTGTATCGCCGCGGCGTCTTTCTCTGGCGCTATGGTAAAATAGGCTCTAGCCCGTATTTTGGAATCCCTTATGTCAACCAGTACAGAATTGTGTCCCTGTGGGAGTAAAAAGTTATTTACTCAGTGTTGTCAGCCATTACTGCTCGGCGAAAAAACAGCGCAAACACCGGAACAACTCATGCGTTCGCGCTTTACGGCGTTTTATCGTGCGGATGCTTGGGGTTATGTGCTGCGCACCTGGCATCCGGAACAGCGCCCGGCGGTGAGTGAAACTGAATTGGCCGCCGATGGCCGGGCCGTGAAATGGGAAAAGTTGGAAGTCCGTGATACCAAGATGGATGGCGATAGTGGCGAAGTGACCTTCTGTGCCTGGTATCGCGATCAGAGCGGATTGCATCCCCACCTTGAGCGTTCGCAGTTTGTGCGTTGGCAAGGCGAGTGGGTTTATACCATCGGTGAATTTTTACCTTACTCCCGCGCGGCGAAAATCAAACCGAATGACGCCTGTCCTTGTGGCAGTGGCAAAAAATATAAACGCTGCTGCGGTTGAAGATGAACGCCGTTATGATGTGCGCCAACACAGGTCGCGATGTGGATAGTATGGAGTAACCATGATCCTGCTGATCGATAACTATGACTCTTTTACCTACAATCTGGTGCAATATTTTGGGCAACTGGGCGCACAAGTTGAAGTGTGCCGTAATGATGCGATCACACTGGCAGATATCGCCGCATTATCACCGTCACATTTAGTGATTTCTCCGGGGCCATGTACACCCAATGAAGCGGGAATTTCATTAGATGCCATTTGTACCTTTGCTGGCAGAGTGCCGATCCTTGGGGTGTGTTTGGGGCATCAGGCGATTGCGCAGGCCTTTGGTGGCAAAGTGATCCGCGCGCGGCACGTGATGCACGGTAAAACCAGTGTAATTGGGCATGATGGGCGCGGTGTTTTTCATGCATTGAATAATCCACTGACGGTTACACGTTACCATTCGTTGCTGGTGGAAGAAGCCACCTTACCGGCTGAGTTTGAGATCTCGGCCTGGACACTGCCGACAGATGGTTCACCCCGAGAGATCATGGGGCTTCGCCATCGCACGTTGCCACTGGAAGGGGTTCAATTTCACCCGGAAAGTATTCTCAGCGAGCAGGGGCTTGAATTATTAGCTAATTTCTTACAGCAATAAAGTTTCGCTATTGGGTGTCACCTATTGAGGTGATATATTATGCATTCTAATTGATTAAATTTTCATTTTTTCGTTGTGCAGTACTAAGGAGTTAGTATGACAGAACAGACGCAAGTGACGCGTGGTTGGTTTGATGAAGTCATTGTTCCGACTTATTCTCCCGCGGCTTTCGTTCCGGTGCGTGGTCTGGCTTCCCGTTTATGGGATCAACAGGATCGCGAGTATATCGATCTGGCTGGCGGTATCGCGGTAAACGCGCTGGGTCACTGTCATCCGGCTTTAGTCAAAACCCTGACCGAGCAAGGCCAACGTCTGTGGCATGTCAGTAACTGGATGACCAACGAACCGACCTTACGTCTGGCGCGTAAAATGGTTGATGCGACGTTTGCCGATCGCGTATTTTTCTGTAACTCCGGTGCTGAAGCCAACGAGGCTGCTTTCAAACTGGCACGCCGTTACAGCAAAGAAAAATTTGGTGAAGAGAAAAGCCAGATCATCGCTTTCCTGCAAGGTTTTCACGGTCGTACCTTCTTTACGGTGAGCGTTGGTGGTCAGTCACATTATTCGGATGGTTTTGGTCCACGCCCTGGTGCGATCCAGCACATTCCGTATAACGACACCGAAGCACTGAAAGCGCTGATTTCCGATAAAACCTGTGCGGTGGTGATGGAGCCATTGCAAGGTGAAGGTGGTGTGTTGCCAGCTGATAAAGCCTTTGCACAAACCGTGCGTGAATTGTGTAATCAACATAATGCTCTGCTGATTTTTGATGAAGTACAAACCGGCATGGGTCGTACCGGCAGCTTGTTTGCTTACATGCAACTGGGTGTGGAGCCAGATATTCTGACTACAGCCAAGGCGCTCGGTGGCGGTTTCCCGATTGCGGCGATGCTGACGCGTGAAGCGATTGCGCAAGTGTTCCAACCGGGTGTGCACGGCACGACCTTTGGTGGTAATCCACTGGCTTGTGCGGTGGCGGAAACCGCGTTTGATTTGATCAACGATCCAGCCATGCTGGCGGGCGTCAAAGAACGTGAAGGTTGGTTCCGAGCCGAATTAGAAAAAATTAATGCTCAATTCCGCTGCTTCAGTGAAGTGCGTGGTCAGGGTTTATTGCTGGGCGCGGAATTAACGGAAGCATTGGCGGGTAAAGCCAAAGCCTTTGTAGACGCCGGCATTGAACAAGGTGTGTTAGTGTTGGTGGCTGGGCCGAATGTCGTGCGTTTTGCGCCGGCACTAAATCTGACGACGGAAGAATTTGCCGAAGGTATGCGCCGTTTTGCACTGGCTGTTGCTCAGGTGGTAAACGCCTAGTAATCAGAAGATGAGAAAACAAAAAAGGCTGCATGAGCAGCCTTTTTTATTGGAAGCAGAAACGCTTAACGAGTACCGAACACCACGATAGTTTTACCGTGCGCGGTGATCAGTTCCTGATCTTCCAGCATTTTCAGAATACGGCCGACAGTTTCACGGGAACAACCCACGATCTGACCGATTTCCTGACGGGTGATCTTGATCTGCATACCATCCGGATGTGTCATTGCATCAGGTTGTTTTGCCAGATTCAGCAAAGTCTGAGCGATACGACCAGTTACATCCAGGAAGGCCAGGTTGCCGACTTTCTGGCTGGTGCTCTGCAGACGACGAGCCATCTGAGAAGACAAACGCATCAGGATCTCAGGGTTAACCTGGATCAACTGACGGAATTTCTTATAAGAAATTTCTGCGACTTCACAGGAACTTTTAGCTCGGATCCACGCTGAACGGGTTGGATTTTCGCTATCGTCGAACAGACCCAGTTCGCCGATAAAATCACCCTGATTCAGGTAAGACAAAATCATCTCTTTGCCTTCTTCATCTTTGATCAGCACAGCGACAGAACCTTTGATGATGTAATACAAAGTTTCTGCTTTCTCACCCGCGTGGATCAAAGTGCTCTTTGCCGGATATTTATGAATATGGCAGTGAGATAAAAACCATTCCTGTGTTGGATCGCTTTGCGGTTTGCCGATTACCATTATTTGTCCTCTTGATCGTCATTGCTTCGCAACCGGAGTGCGAGGCATGCTCTTCTATTCTTGCTATTTTTGAGTCAATCGAAACTTCACAACAGGATCTGTGGCGGAAATGACACAAATTCAGTAACGAGTTACGGATCTAGCCGGTAACAGCCGAAACACAAACGTAAGCTCGCAATAACGACCTAGCATAAGGTGCGGAAAAACTAATGACAAGAGATGCTTATGGAAATAAGCCGCTTGTTACAACAGGATTAATAAAATTTAAAATTCTGTTGCATCCTTGGTTGCCGAAATGGTCTGTTTAGGTGCAATAGTGACCGATTCATGCAGTTCGCTGTATAAAATCACCACATCGCCACGTTCCAGCTGTTGACGTACTTGCGCTACTTTTTCCGCCAATGAGAAGCTTTCTTCGCCATAATCGGTGCCTTCGCGTAATACAAAAGACTCAATCAGGTTATCTAGCGTGGCAGCCGGCAGATCTTGCCAAGGAATGATCATATTCTGTAAACCTCATATTACCCATTGTGGAGTGGGTTCGCTATCGAGCAATTGTCGCAAGATCCCGAGCGCTTTATCCAGTGAAATATTGTCTCCCGGATGACTGATCGACAAGCGAACTGCTTGTGGGGAAGGGAAGTGTCCGGCGGTAAATAGTTCAGCACCGGCGACACCAATACCCAAATGATCGGCGCTTTGCACAAATGCCGGGCTGCGCCAGTGGGCGGGGAGGGGTAACCAGGCATGCATGCCGCCCTCTTGGTAATGCACTTGATGTATTCCCAGATGGTGACGTAATAACTCGCCGCGTTGCCGTAGCACTTTACGCTGATTGAGTAACATTTGATCGGCTTGCCCGGATTGTAGCCACTGGCAGGTGAGTTCAATCATCAGTGGCGTGATCATCCAGCAGCAACCTCTGACCGCAATCGACATTGCCGAATGCAGATGCGATGGCACGATCATATAACCAATCCGTAAACCGGCACTGGTGTTCTTGGCAAAACTGCCCAAGTGGATCACGCGCTCCGGCGACAATTCAACCAGCGCTGGCGGTCGCACTTCGGGCAAGGTGCCATGCACGTCATCTTCGATGATGATCAGCTGATAGCGTTCGCACAAGGCCAGAATTTCTTGCCGCCGCGCCAGTGACATAATGCTGGTGGTCGGGTTATGAATGGTTGGGTTGAGATAAAGCGTGCGATAGCTGCCACTCTGACAGGCTTTTTCCAATGCCAGCGGCAGAATGCCTTCATCATCCATCGCCAACCCTTTGAGCTGAATGCGCAATGGATGACACAAAGTGCTGAGGCCTGGATAGGTCAACCCTTCACACAAGATAGTTTCACCCACCGCGCCACAGGCCATCAGGCTCAGTAACAGGCCATTTTGCGAACCAAAGCTGAAAAACAGCCGCTCTGGAGTGGCGGTGAAACCATATTTGTTCAGCCAGGCACAGACAATTTCCCGCTGCGATAATTCACCATTGACTGAGCTGTATTCCATCAGTGCATTAACGCGCCCTGGCGTTGCTAACAGTTGCTCTATCGCACCACGAAACGCCGGTTCGCGATCTTGCAGGATCGGCAGGTTTTGCCAGAGCTCGATCCGCGATGGATCGGGCTGGCGAATATGCCAACTGACAGCGGGTTCCAGCGATTTCTCACGCACATAAGTGCCGGCGCCGACACGAGCGGTCAGCCAGCCTTGATGTTCGGCTTCCGTATAAGCCCGCGTAATAGTGCCAACGGTGACACCTAGTTTATCGGCCAATGCGCGATGGGTTGGCAGCCGTTGTCCTGCTTGTAACTCGCCTTGTTCCACCGCCTGACCGATGGCTTGCGCCAGCTGACGATAGACCGGACCTTGTCCGGAAAGTTGGGGTGTCCAGATTGTCATGGTGACAATAAACCTGTTGATCCGATGAATAGCCTCAATATAACGTGAATTACACGATTGATGTAGCCATGAATCGGCATTTTTCACTAATTGTATGGATACAATTAATTCTAAGGAGCAAACATATGGAACAAGGCTTGTTATTGTCGCTGATTGCCTTTGCCTGGATCACCTGTGTTACGCCGGGGCCAAACAACATCATGCTGACCAGCTCCGGTGCCCGTTTTGGTTTCTTACGCTCCATTCAGCATATCGCTGGCATCAGTGGCGGTTTAGTTTGCATGTTGATCATGATGGCGTTAGGTGTTGGCGCGTTGTTTCAGCAATGGCCTGTTTTGCAATGGCTCTTAAAGATCGGCGGATCTGGTTATTTACTCTATCTGGCGTGGTTGATCACCACCGCTGGCACACCCGATTTGAATGTCAAGCCTAAAGGGCAGACGGCGAAACCTTGGCGTTTTCATCAGGCGGTGTTGTTTCAGTTCATGAACCCGAAAGCTTGGCTGATGAGCCTGTCTGCCATTGGTAGCTTTACCTTGTTGGGTGAGCACTATTGGTCATCTGTCATTTGGGTGCTGGTGGTGTTTTTTCTGGTTGGGCTGAAAACCAGCTCAATGTGGGCGTTGTTTGGTGTCAAGGTTGGTCAATGGTTAACCACGCCGCGCGCTTGGCAATATTGGAATCGCGTCATGGGCACACTGACCGCTGCGTGTGTGGTGCTGATTTGGTTTGAATAATTTTTTGAATTCTTTTGAAGAATAAGTAAGGAAATACAATGAAAACGATTGGTTTGATCGGTGGTATGAGCTGGCAATCTACGGTGCCGTATTACCGGCTGATTAATGAAATAGTCAGTCAAAAATTAGGCGGTTTACATTCGGCTAAGTTGATCTTGTGGAATATGGATTTTGAAGCCATTGCCAGTTTACAGCGACAAGATCGTTGGCAGGAAGCCGGAGAGGTGATGGCCGATGCGGCGCTGCGTTTGCAACAAGCGGGTGCCGAGTCCATCGTGATCTGTACCAATACCATGCATAAGCTCGTGCCTGATATGCAGCCGTATCTGCAGATCCCGATTTTGCACATTGCCGATGCGACGGCGCAGGTTATTCGCCAAGCGGGCTTACGGAAAGTCGGTTTGTTAGGAACACGCTTTACCATGGAAGATAGTTTTTATGTGTCGCATTTGCGTGAGCATTATGGGCTTGAAGTGATCACGCCGAATGCGGCTGCTCGTCAGTTGGTGCATAACGTCATTTTTAATGAATTATGTGTTGGCGAAGAGAAAGCTTCATCGCGAGCGCAATACCGCGAAATTATGGCGGCGTTAGTCCAGCAAGGGGCAGAAGGCATTATTTTTGGCTGTACGGAAATTGCCATGTTGGTTGATCAAACTGATGCCTCAGTACCGGTGTTTGATACCACGACATTACATGCCCGTTACGCCGCCGAATGGGCATTGGCATAAAGCTGCAGGGGTTATTTCCCGTCAATGAATAGTGTTTATGCCAAATCCGTGTAGAATTGCGCCGTTTTTAGTCGCAGTGTAGAAAGAAATTGGCATGACAACATCGCTTGATGAATTGGATCGTTATAAAGAGATCCGCCCGTACAATGATAATGAAGTTCCGGCCGCCATTGAGCGTCTGATCAGTGATGAAGAGCTGATCAGCGCAGTAGTGCGCTTTCGTTTTCCTCAGGCCGTTAATTATTTGGGTTGGTTACTGAAACCACTGGTTCGTCACACACTACGTAACCGGGTAAAGAATGTCCGCACAGTCGATGATGTGCAACAGCAAGTTGCTCATTTCATGGAGCAGATGATTAGTAAAACCACCGATGGTGTGACGTACTCAGGTTTAGAAAACCTGCAGTCCGATAAGGGATACCTGTTTATCTCTAACCATCGTGATATTGCGATGGACCCAGCGTTCGTGAACTGGGGTCTGTATCAGTGCGGTCTGGACACGGCGCGGATTGCGATTGGCGATAACTTGTTACGCAAACCTTGCGCCACGGAATTGATGCGTCTGAACAAAAGTTTCATCGTGAAACGTTCGGCGAAAGGCCCGCGTGAGATGGCGAAAACCTTTAGTGAACTTTCCTCTTACATTGCGGATTCGCTGCAGGAAGGCCACAACATCTGGATCGCCCAGAAAGAAGGCCGCGCGAAAGACGGTGATGACTGCACTGATCCAGCGATCCTGAAAATGTTCCATATGGCCGGTAAGCAGAAAAAACTGGGTTTTGTGGAATACATGCAACAGCTGAATATTGTGCCGGTGGCGATCTCTTACGAATACGATCCGGGCGATGAAGCCAAAGCGCGTGAACTGTATGAGACGTCAACCAACGGCTCGTATCAAAAGAGCGAGTTTGAAGACATCGAAAGTATTGTGGCCGGTATTATCGGTTATAAAGGCCGTGTGCATGTGAATGTCGGTAAACCATTGACTGACGGCTTTGCTACACCGGAAGAGTTAGCGGTGGTGATTGATCAGGCGATTCATGCACAATACCGTCTGTTTGCCTCTAATCTGTTGGCGGCAGGGGTTGATGCTGCGGATGTGACACCGGAACAACGCGCACAGTTTGAACAGCGTATGGCGGCGATGGATCCGAAATGGCGTGAGATTGCGAAAGCAACCTATGCCAAACCGGTCGAAAACCAGCGCGGCTAAGCTACATGTAAACAGGCTGGTTATCTAACTTGCCTGTTTACTCTGCTTACGACAGCCACTGTCCTGATTCCTGCTTAATTGCCTTCATAATATCCAACAACTCCAGCAATTCCGGTTCAAATGCCGTGCAAGTTAAACCGGAACGTAATCCTTGTTCCAACTCAGCACAACTGGCTTGCAACTGCGGCACACCACAATAAGCGGCACCACCGCGTAGTTTATGGATCGCATCCAGCAGCTCGGCACATTCCTGGCCCGTTAATGCACTTTCAATGAGCGGGATCAACTCGTCAAAGCTGGCAACCAGCATTTGCAGCATCTCTTTCGCTAGCGTGTCTTTGCCTTTTACTTTTTCCAATGCCATCGGCCAGTCAATAAACGTGGCGGTGGTCAAGGTGGTAGTGTCGCTAAATTGCTGCAACAGACGTTTTAGCAGCACTTCATCAATCGGTTTGGATAGATATTCATCCATGCCGTTGGCCATCAGCCGTTCGCGTTCGCCCGGTGAAGCATGTGCCGTGACCGCAATGATCGGTGTATGTTGGTTACAGGTATCCTGATGGATCAGCTGGCAGGCTTGGATGCCGTCCATGATTGGCATCTGCACATCCATAAAAATCAGATCAAAGCGGTTTTTCTCCGCCTGCGCCACCGCCTGATGACCATTTTGGCAGGAATAGACCTCCTGCACTAAGTCATTCAGCAACGCTACAATCAGTTTCAGATTCGCTGGGTTATCATCAACCGCGAGTACTCGCAGCGGCAATTTTTCTTTTTGCTGTTCCACCTCCTGTGTCAGCGTTTGCGCTGGCGGCAGCGGCTGCAACAGTGCTTGCAGCAACTTGGTGTGGATCACCGGTTTGCTGATGGAGTAAACCTTGTGGTTTTGCATCAGTTGTTCATGCAGCGTCGGGTCGCTGGAGTTGAGCAACACCACTAACTTATCTAATTGATAGTTTTGCAGGCAGCGATCGACAGTTTGCTGAATTTTCTCGGTCGGGGTATCCGGCGCAAAACCGAGCACCATGGCATAAAAGGTTGCACCGACAAACGTCTGCTCATCACTGGCCAAGACGGTTTGCATGTTCCATTCATTGAGCAGGCTGAGGCACGACTCGCGACTCCACGGATCGTTTTCCCACAATAAGACATTTTTTCCCGCCAGCAACAGCTGTTCGTTGGAGATATTACCTTCCTCTGATACCAGCTCCAGCGGGATATTGATGGTAAATTCCGAACCCTGATTCGGTTCAGAATGGACATGCATGGTACCATCCATCTGTTCGATCAATTTCTGACTGATCACCAGACCTAAGCCAGTGCCGCCATAACGGCGGGAGATCGAGTTATCTCCCTGAATGAACGGTTGGAACAGGCGCATCAGCTGATCACCACTCATACCAATGCCGGTGTCACGAATGCGGATCCGCAACAGTACGGTTTGTTGATCGGTGGCAAAGGTGGTGCTGATATGAATGTTGACCATACCCTGTTCGGTAAATTTAATGGCATTACCGACGATGTTGGTGACGATTTGCTGCAGACGCAGCGGATCACCGGCCACCAGATCGGGGATCGGTTGGCTGACCAGTAGCGAGAGTTCCAGTTGTTTGTCATGCGCCGACGGGGCTAACAACGTGACGGTGTCGTTGATCATTTCACGGATGTTGAACGGGATATTTTCCAGTGTCAGCTTGCCGGCTTCCAGTTTCGAGAAGTCGAGAATGTCATTGATAATACTGAGCAGGTTTTTGGCGGAATGTTCGATGGTGCTTAAATAGTCGCGCTGATGCAGGCTGAGCTGGGTTTTGAATAACTGACGCGTAAAGCCAATAACCCCATTGAGTGGTGTACGCAACTCATGCGACATGTTGGCGAGAAATTCGGATTTGATACGAGCGGCTTCCTGCGCACGTTTCTTGGCCATATCCAGTTCCACGTTTTGGATCTCGATCTGCTCCAACGTTTCCCGCAGATCGGAGGTGGCTTGATCGATACTCTGCTGCATTTCGTTATGGTATTCGCTGATCGCTTTCGCCATCGCGTTGATACCATTTTTCAGCATATCAAGTTCACCATCCATCTTGCCGCGCACACGCGTATCGAGGCGGCCTTCGCGGATGTGATACACCGCGCGCACCATGCGGTTGATCGGTTCAATCACCACATGCACCAGATTGAGCCCAAAGATCACACTCAAGACCAAACCGAGTAACACGATAAAGATCGCGGTCGCGGTATCGCGGTATTGGGCGATCACCGAGCTGTCGGTATTGAGCTGCAACGCCATGTAACCGATCACTTCCGGTGTACTGCTCGATTGCAGGGATGTTTCACTCAAGCTGTTTTCCGCCAAAATCGGCGTGCGCAGAATGATGTAATCATCCATATGTTCCACGCTGGTCAGCTCTGGGATCGCTTTACCATCCGGCAAGCGCATTTCCATAAAATCGCGGTGAAAGTTCGAGGTGACAAACAGGTTGTTGTCTTTGGTAAAAATGGCGATGGATTTGATCAGTGGTGAATTACGACGATGGCTGGTGCTGATCAAGCGGCGCAGATCTTCACGGCTGGAGCGAGTCAGGCCATATTCACTGGCTATCGCCAGCGGTTCTATCACGCTGGTGCCTTGCTCGATCATGAAATTTTCGATTTGCTGGTGGCGGTGAAAAATAAAATAGCCCGCTAAAAGCGTACCGATCAGCAGCGTTGGTATAATAGTGAATGCGAGAACGCGGGCGCGCAGGCCATATTTCGTCATAGTCTGTTTTTGTTGACCCGTACTTGTGGGACAATAAAGTATTCCGGTGCTTTTCCTTCAGCATCATACCTACCTAACGATAAGCCACCAAGAGATATGGTTCAGTTTTTCCAACCCAAACCCAAAGCATTACCGACTCAGGCGGTAGAGATAACCATCGATAACTTAGATCACCACTTAACTGGTGTGGGTCGTTATCAGGGCAAAGCCTGTTTTGTCGAAGGGGTGCTGCCTGGCGAAAAAGTCAGCGTGCAGATCACCGAGCAGAAAAAACAGTATGCGCATGCCCGTTTACGTAAGGTGATTGAGCCATCGGCCGATCGCTGCGAACCTTTCTGCCCGGCATTTAAGCAATGCGGTGGTTGCAACGCACAGATGATGCCGCAAGCGCTGCAATGTCAGGCTAAGCAAGAGGGGGTGCAGCGGTTATTCCGCCAGCTGGCCAAAATTGACCTGCCTGCACCAGCATGGATCGAAAGCAGCGAACAACAAGCGTATCGTCGTGTTTGCCGTCTGGCGGTGAAATACGATAAAAACAAACGTTGTGTGCTGGTCGGTTTTCGCCAAAAGCAAAGCCAGGCACTGGTGGAAATCAGCGGCTGCCCCGTGCTGACGACTGCCTTATCGGCGCTCATTGTGCCATTGCGTGCGCTAATTAATGAGCTGAGTTCGGCGCGTGATGTGGGTCATATCGAGCTGTATGACACCGAAAGTGGATTGGCGATGCTGCTGCGGCACAATGGTCGTCCGCCTGCGCGCGATAAAGAACTGCTGCTCGCGTTTGCTGCACAACACCAATGTGCGTTATATCTGCAAACCACGGGTTATCCTGAATCATTAAGTGAAGTGGCGCCGAGCTTTTATGAACTGGAATCACTGCGGCTATATTTCCAGCCGGGCGACTTCTTGCAGGTCAACTCACAGGTCAACCAACGTCTGGTCAACCATGTGCGTGAGTGGTTAGCGCCGACAACCACTGATCGGGTTTTGGATCTGTTCTGTGGTATTGGTAATTTCACCTTGCCATTGGCGCGTGATGCCGCATCGATTACCGGCATCGAAGGTGTCGATGAAATGGTACAAAGAGCCACGCACAATGCTGAACAAAATCAGCAGGTTAATGCCGAATTTCATCGCGCCGATCTGACAAAAATGGCGGAATATGCCAACGCAGGCTGGCAGCAACGATGTTATGATCTGGTGCTATTGGATCCGGGGCGTGCTGGTGCCGAAGAGGTTATGCCTTGGCTGGCGAAAAGTGGCGCCCGCCGGATCGTGTATGTTTCTTGCAACCCGGTCACAGCGGCGCGCGATTGTGCACTGTTACAGCCTGGCTACAGCTTAAAGCAGTGGGGGTTATTGAACATGTTCCCGCATACCGGGCATGTCGAATCTCTCTTCTTGTTTGAACGAAAATAATAAGGACGAACGTCTCATGGTTGCGGTTCGTGATACTCACCTGAAAACGGGTTTTGACTTAAACGAGTGGATGACAACGCTGGATCTGCCTGAGGCAGATAAACAGGCGTTGTTCTCGGTGTTTGAGTATTGTCATCACTTAATTCAGGACGAGAGCGAACAGCAGCGCTTATCCAAACGCAGCGCCGAGATGATCGGTATTTTGCTGATGTTACACATGGATATGGAGACGCTGAAAGCGGCGGTGTTATACCCGCTGCTGGAACCGGGCTATCTGACCGTTGTTAAGGCCGCGGCAGATTATGGTTCAGTGAGCAGTAAATTGCTGCAAGGTGTGATCGATATTGATGCGATCCGCTTTCTGCAAAATCTTAATACCGCCAATGTTTCTGATTCGCAAGTCGATAACGTGCGTCGTATGTTGTTGGCGATGGTGGAAGATGTGCGTGCGGTGGTGATTAAACTGGCCGAACGTATTGCCTGCCTGCGCGAAGTAAAGAATGCTACCGAAGAAACCCGCGTTATGGTGGCAAAAGAGATCTCCAATATTTACGCACCACTGGCGAATCGACTCGGTATCGGTCAGCTGAAGTGGGAACTGGAAGATCTCTCATTTCGTTATCTGCACCCAGATACCTATAAGCAGATCGCGAAATTGCTGGATGAAAAACGGCTGGATCGTGAGCGGTATATCCAGCAGTTTGTTTGGGATACCAAAAAAGCGCTGCAAGATGCCGGCATCAATGCCGAGGTCTATGGGCGTCCGAAACACATCTACAGCATCTGGCGCAAGATGCAGAAAAAACATCTCGATTTTTCCGATCTGTATGATGTGCGCGCCGTGCGTGTGGTCACCAAACGCCTGCAAGATTGTTATGCCGCACTCGGCATCATTCACACTCTTTGGCATCACATTCCGCGTGAGTTTGATGACTACGTGGCGAACCCGAAACCGAATGGTTATCAGTCGATTCATACTGTCGTACTGGGGCCAGAAGGAAAAACGGTCGAGATCCAGATCCGCACCGAGCAGATGCATCAGGAGTCCGAGCTGGGTGTCGCAGCGCATTGGAAATATAAAGAAGGCATGCAAGGCGGTAAAGATACCGCGTATGAAGAGCGTATTGCCTGGCTGAGGAAATTGCTGGCCTGGCAGGAAGATATGGTCGAATCCGGCTCGCTGGTCGATGAACTGCGCACGCAAGTATTCGAAGAACGCGTATATGTGTTTACGCCAAAAGGTGATGTGGTCGACTTACCCGCCGGTGCGACACCACTCGATTTTGCCTATCAGGTCCACAGCATGATTGGACACCGTTGTATCGGTGCCAAAATTGATGGTCGTATCGTGCCATTTACCTATCAGCTGCAAACCGGCGATCAGATCGAAGTCATTACCCAGAAAGAGCCAAATCCCAGCCGCGACTGGATGAATCCGAATCTGGCGTTTTTACGTACCAGCCGTGCGCGCGCCAAAGTCGCTTCGTGGTTCCGTAAACTCGATCGCGATAAAAACATTCTGGCCGGTAAAGAGTTGCTGGATAAAGAGGTCGATCGGCACGGTTTTCATCTCTCCCGAGATGAATTGGCGGCGACCGTTAAAGAGTTCTATACCCGTCTTAGCCTGATGGAATTTGACGATCTGCTGGCTGGTTTAGGTTCTGGTGAAGTGCGCATCAATCAGTTGATGAACTTTATGGAGCAG
Organism: uncultured Tolumonas sp.; assembly: GCF_963678185.1. Taxonomy (NCBI): domain Bacteria; kingdom Pseudomonadati; phylum Pseudomonadota; class Gammaproteobacteria; order Aeromonadales; family Aeromonadaceae; genus Tolumonas; species uncultured Tolumonas sp. The sequence goes on along the minus strand of NZ_OY782757.1, from coordinate 1,964,360 downwards.
AAACTGAATAAACCGACGGCGGAAGAAGAAGATCGCCGACTACGGGAACAGTTAGAAAATAAAACCCAGCACCGGATGAAAAATGTGAAACCGGGTAAGGGGCACATTGTTGTACAAGGCGTGGGTAATCTGATGACCCACGTTGCGCGTTGCTGCCAGCCGATCCCTGGCGATAGCATCACCGGGTTTATCACCCAAGGACGTGGCATTTCCATTCACCGTGAAGATTGCGAACAGTTTAAAGAGCTGAGCCGTCGGAATCCTGAACGGATCATTGATGCGGTCTGGGGTGAGAATTACTCCGGTGGTTATGCCTTAACGGTGCGGATCACGGCCAACGATCGTTCTGGTCTGTTGCGGGATATCACCACCATCATCGCCAATGAAAAAATTAATGTCTTAGGCATGCGCAGTCGTTCCAACGTCAAACAGCAAACCGCCGATATCGATATTGATATGGAAATTTACAATATTGAAACGCTGAACCGGATGCTGGCGAAGATCAATCAGATGAACGATGTCGTCAACGCCAAACGCCTGTAATTAACTTGTTATCCTCACCGCTGCAGTTTCTCTGCGGCGGTTTTTTATGTCAGCAGGAACTTCTCATGTCGCACACATACTCAATGCAAGATCTTCTGGCGTTAATGCAGCAATTACGCGATCCGGAAAATGGCTGCCCGTGGGATAAAAAACAAACCTTGCAGAGTCTGACTGCCTATACCATCGAAGAAGCCTATGAGGTCGTCGATAGCATTGAACAAAACGATTTGTCTGGGCTTAAATCTGAGCTGGGCGATCTGCTGTTTCAAGTAGTGTTTTATGCGCAACTGGCACAGGAACAAGGTCTGTTCAATTTTCAGGATGTGGTGAGCACCATCAGTGAAAAGCTGGTCCGTCGCCATCCACATGTATTTGCGGGTAAAGAGTTTGCTGATACTGCGGCGGTCAGTGCGAATTGGGAAGCCGAAAAAGCCAAAGAGCGACAGGAAAAAGATGCGCAAGCCACCAGTGTGTTGGATGATATTCCGCATAATTTACCTGCATTAATGCGCGCAAACAAAATTCAAAAACGCTGTGCGACGGTTGGTTTTGACTGGCATGAACTGCCGCCGGTGATTGAAAAAATCCATGAAGAGCTGGATGAAGTCATGGCCGAGATCAACCGTGCTGACTACGATAAAGCGGCGCTCGGCGAAGAGCTGGGTGATTTGCTGTTTGCCAATGTCAACTTGGTTCGCCACCTGGGTTTTGAGCCAGAAAAGATCTTACGGGCCGGAAATCGTAAATTTGAACGTCGTTTTCGTGCAGTGGAGCACATTATTCAATCACAGGGTCGTTCAGTAAAAGCCTGTTCTTTGGATGAATTAGAAGCCGTTTGGCAACAAGTTAAACAATTGAAGTGAAGTTGACGCAACGCAAGACTCCTCTCAATGCAAATGAGTATCCTGTTGCCGTTGTTAGGAGCGGGGGCTTGCGGTATAATTTCATCCCGTCTGTTTCTCCCGCACGCAGCTGCGTGATCCCTAAACTTCTTCAGGTTCAGCATGACGACTAAATATATTTTCGTGACAGGCGGGGTGGTTTCATCCTTAGGTAAAGGTATCGCGGCAGCCTCATTGGCAGCGGTCCTCGAAGCGCGTGGTTTAAAAGTAACCATGCTGAAACTCGATCCGTACATCAACGTTGATCCGGGCACCATGAGCCCAATTCAGCATGGTGAAGTATTCGTCACGGAAGATGGCGCTGAAACCGATCTGGACTTAGGTCACTACGAACGTTTCATTCGTACCAAGATGTCCCGTCGCAACAACTTTACCACCGGTCGTGTGTATTCCGACGTGCTGCGTAAAGAGCGTCGTGGTGACTATCTGGGCGCAACTATTCAGGTTATTCCGCATATCACCAACGCGATTAAAGAACGCGTGATTGCTGGCGCTGCTGGTCATGACGTGGCTATCGTTGAAATCGGCGGTACGGTCGGTGATATCGAGTCTTTGCCGTTCTTGGAAGCTATTCGTCAGTTAGCAGTAGATATCGGCCGTAACAACGCGCTGTTTATGCATCTGACATTAGTGCCATATCTGGCCGCCGCTGGTGAAGTGAAGACCAAACCAACTCAGCACTCGGTGAAAGAATTGCTGTCGATCGGCATTCAACCAGACATTCTGATCTGTCGTTCCGACCGTGCGATCCCAGCGAACGAACGTGCCAAAATCGCTCTGTTCTGTAACGTGCCGGAACGTGCGGTTGTTTCGCTGAAAGACGTTGATTCTATTTATAAAATTCCAGCACTGCTGAAATCACAAGGTCTCGACCAACTGGTAGTCGATCGTTTTGGCCTGCAATGTGGCGAAGCGAATCTGTCAGAATGGGAACAGGTTATTTACCAAGAAGCTAATCCAACTGGTGAAGTTACCATTGGTATGGTTGGTAAATATGTGTCGCTGCCAGATGCATATAAATCAGTCAATGAAGCACTGAAACACGCTGGTCTGAAAAACCGCTTGAGCATTAACATCCGCTACATCGACTCGCAGGATCTGGAAACCAGAGGCCTGGAAGTATTAGAAGGTCTAGATGCGATCCTGGTGCCTGGTGGTTTCGGTGAGCGTGGTGTGGAAGGGAAAATTCTGGCGGCGCAATATGCCCGTGAGAACAAAATTCCTTATTTAGGTATCTGTCTGGGTATGCAGGTGGCGTTGATTGAATTTGCGCGCCATGTTGCCGGTATGGACGGTGCACACTCTTCCGAATTTAAACGTGACACACCGTATCCGGTCGTTGGTCTGATCACTGAATGGATCGACGAAGAAGGTAAAGTAGAAGTACGTTCTGAAGGTTCTGATCTGGGCGGCACTATGCGTCTGGGTTCACAACTGTGTCATTTGGTGGATGGCTCTAAAGTTCGTGCCTTGTATGGCAACGACACCATTCAGGAACGTCACCGTCATCGTTATGAAGTGAATAATACCCTGTTGCCGAAAATTGAAGCGGCAGGTTTGAAAGTGACCGGTTTGTCTGCGGACAAAAAACTGGTGGAAATTGTAGAGAATCCAGATCACCCATGGTTCGTAGCAGTACAGTTCCATCCGGAATTTACCTCTACACCTCGTGACGGACATCCGCTGTTTGAAGGCTTCATTAAAGCCGCGGGTGAATACATGAAACGACACTTAAATTAATCGACAATAACCGTGGTTGTGGCATATTGCGGCAACTGCATTTTATAACTTTGTTTGTTGTTTATTTCTTAAAACGAGGATTGATAATATGTCTAAAATCGTCAAAGTGATTGCTCGCGAAATCATCGACTCACGCGGTAACCCAACTGTTGAAGCTGAAGTGCACCTGGAAGGTGGTTTCTCTGGTATGGCTGCTGCTCCGTCTGGTGCATCTACCGGCTCTCGCGAAGCACTGGAACTGCGTGACGGTGACAAAGCTCGTTTCCTGGGTAAAGGTGTTCTGAAAGCAATCGGCGCTGTAAACGGCCCAATCGCTGCTGCCCTGCTGGGTAAAGATGCTCAGGACCAAGCTACTATCGACCAGATCATGATCGACCTGGATGGTACTGAAAACAAATCTAACTTCGGTGCTAACGCAATCCTGGCTGTGTCTCTGGCGAACGCTAAAGCGGCTGCTGCTGCTAAAGGTCTGCCACTGTACGCTCACATTGCTGAACTGAACGGCACTCCAGGTGTTTACTCAATGCCTCTGCCAATGATGAACATCATCAACGGTGGTGAGCACGCTGACAACAACGTAGACATCCAAGAATTCATGATCCAGCCAGTTGGCGCTAAGACCCTGAAAGAAGCAGTTCGCATGGGTGCTGAAGTGTTCCACAACCTGGCTAAAGTTCTGAAATCTAAAGGCTACAACACTGCAGTTGGTGATGAAGGCGGTTTCGCTCCTAACCTGAAATCTAACGCTGAAGCGCTGGAAGTTATCGCTGAAGCAGTTGCTGCTGCTGGCTATGTGCTGGGTAAAGACGTTACTCTGGCTATGGACTGCGCGGCATCTGAATTCTACGATGCTGAGAAGAAAGAATATAACCTGAAAGGCGAAGGTCGTATCTTCACTTCTAACGGTTTCTCTGACTTCCTGGAAGACCTGACTACCAAATTCCCAATCGTTTCTATCGAAGACGGTCTGGACGAATCTGATTGGGAAGGCTTCGCTTACCAAACAGAAAAACTGGGTAAAAAAATCCAGATCGTTGGTGACGACCTGTTCGTAACTAACACCAAGATCCTGAAACGTGGTATCGACAACGGTATCGCTAACTCAATCCTGATCAAATTCAACCAGATCGGTTCTCTGACCGAAACTCTGGCTGCGATCAAAATGGCTAAAGACGCTGGTTACACTGCAGTTATCTCTCACCGTTCAGGTGAAACTGAAGATGCTACCATCGCTGACCTGGCTGTTGGTACCGCTGCTGGCCAGATCAAAACTGGTTCTATGAGCCGTTCTGACCGTGTTGCTAAATACAACCAACTGATTCGTATCGAAGAAGCTCTGGGCGCTAAAGCACCGTTCAACGGTCTGAAAGAAGTGAAAGGTCAGGCTTAATTCCTGTTTTCGCTAAAAAAATGATGAAGCCCCGCCAATTGGCGGGGCTTTCTTTTATGGTGGAATGTGGGAAACTATGTCTCCAGGAGGAGACGACATGCGCCTGTTTACCCTTATCCTGATGGTTGTCTTGGCGTTAGTGCAACGCCAGCTCTGGTTCGGGAAAAACGGACTCGTTGAGTATCGACAAGTCTCAGAAAATTTATTACGCCAGCAGGCTGATAATCAGAAGCTGCAAGAGCGTAATATGTTACTTAAAGAAGAAATTGAAGATCTTAAAAGTGGTCTGGAAGCTATTGAAGAATTAGCTCGAAATGATCTGGGTTTTATCAAACCCGGAGAAACTTTTTACCGAGTGCTGCCTCGTGACAGTGCTGGGCAAAACAAGAATAGTTCACTACCGAAGAGTGATTAAGTCATGCAGACATTTACTGCCGTAGTGCCCGCTGCAGGCCGGGGAAGCCGGATGCAGGCTAATAAGCCGAAACAATATTTGCCATTAGGCGATAAAACGATCATCGAACATACGTTAACACGTTTACTTTCACACCCACAGATTGAAAAAATCGTGGTGGTGATTGCAGAAGATGATCATTATTTCCCCGCATTGGCTTTGGCGACGCATCCTAAAATTGAGGTCACCATTGGTGGTCCAGAGCGGGCAATTTCGGTATTAAATGGTTTAGCTTGTGTCGAAACTGATTGGGTGTTGGTGCATGATGCCGCTCGCCCTTGTATCACGCATGCAGACTTGGATCGCTTACTGGCGGCCGTAGCACGTGGTGAAGATGGCGCGATTTTGGCTGTACCAGTCAAAGACACCATGAAGCGTGCCAATCTGCACCAGCAGATCGAACAAACCGTGGAACGTGGTCATCTGTGGCATGCATTAACACCACAGATGTTTCCAACCCAGCAACTGGCTGATGCAATTGATGCCGGCTTAGCTCAATCTGTGGTGTTGACTGATGATGCATCAGCCATGGAATTGGCGGGATTCAAACCATTACTGGTGACGGGGCGTGCTGATAACATCAAAGTGACGCAACCAGAAGATCTGGCATTGGCGGCATTTATTCTGCAGCAACAGGAGTTGGCATGATCCGGATTGGTCACGGTTTTGATGTGCATCGTTTTGGTGGTGAAGGGCCTTGTATTCTTGGTGGGGTAGCAGTGCCCTATGAACAAGGCTTGATTGCCCATTCGGATGGCGATGTGGTGTTACATACGGTTGCTGATGCGTTATTGGGTGCTATTGCGGCGGGTGATATTGGCCGTCATTTCCCAGATACCGATCCACAGTTTAAAGGTGTGGATAGCCGTATTTTGTTGCGTGATGTGTTTGCTCGCGTCAAAAAAAACGGTTTCCGGCTCGGTAATCTCGACGTCACCATCATTGCTCAGGCACCGAAAATGGCCCCCCATATTCCGGCCATGTGCCTCAATTTGGCTGCCGATCTGGAAAGTCAGCTGACACAAATCAATGTTAAAGCGACCACCACCGAGAAATTAGGCTTTACTGGTCGTAAAGAAGGTATTGCCGTCGAAGCGGTCGTTTTACTGGTTGCTGCTGATGAATAATGAATTCGACCTAAATTGGCCATACCGTTTTGGTCAGCCAACACAGTCTGCGCTGTTAAAGGCTGAACCCGCGGATTTTCAGGTATTTGAAGATCTGGGTTTTATGCCGAGCGGACAAGGTGAACATTTGTTTGTCCGTATTCGCAAAACCGGCGAAAACACGGCGTGGGTGGCTAAATTACTGTCGGAATACACCGGATTACCGCTGTCATCCGTCAGTTGGGCTGGGCTTAAAGATCGGCACGCAATTACTGAACAATGGTTTGGTTTGCATTTACCTGGTAAGCCTGATCCTGACCTGCGCGGGTTTGCGTCTGAAAATATTCAGGTTTTGCAGACCATTCGGCACGATAAAAAGCTGAGACCCGGTGTATTGCGTGGTAACTTATTCCGCATACAGCTGCGAGAGATTCAACAAAACCGAGATTTAGATTTGCGTTTGCAGCAGATCTCACAATTAGGTGTGCCGAATTATTTTGGCCCACAGCGCTTCGGCCATGACGGTAATAATTTGCTGATTGCGGCCGATATGTTTAACGGTCGTCGTATTAATGATCGGCAAAAACGAGCGATCTATTTATCGGCAGCCCGGAGTTATATTTTTAATCAGGTTGTTGCTGCCCGGATCCGTGATAACTGTTTGCAAGAGCCGATGTTGGGTGACTGTCTGATGTTTAATCATACCGACAGTTGCTTAGTTGTTGATAAAAGTGTGCGTAATAACCAGCTTGCCCAGCGTATTGAGTTTGGCGAATTAGTGACTACGGCTCCTTTATGGGGGCGCGGTAGCAGCCAAGCTGAAGGTGATGCCTTGGCGTGGGAGTCTTCTGTTTTAGCAGAACATGCCGACTGGTTGCAGGCATTAGAAAAGGCCGGCATGCAGCAAGAACGTCGCCGGGCAGTATTACGTACTAATGATTTACGCTGGCGCTGGTTGGATAATGCCTTAGAACTGCATTTTTCATTATCTTCCGGTAGTTATGCTACCAGTTTGATCCGTGAACTGGTCAATATAAGAGAAAATACGCGCGATGAAAATTCTGGTCAGTAATGATGATGGTGTGAATGCACAAGGCTTGCATTGTCTGAGTGAAGTATTACGTTCATTAGGTGATGTGGTTGTCGTCGCGCCTGATCGTAATCGTAGTGGTGCCAGTAACTCATTGACACTGGAAAATCCGATCCGGGTTGAAATACTCGAAGAGGGAAAACGTTATTCTGTGAAAGGTACACCAACCGATTGTGTGCATTTCGCCGTGAATAAGTTGTTGGATCCTTGGCCGGATATTGTTGTATCAGGCATTAACCATGGCGCCAATTTAGGTGATGATGTTATTTATTCCGGCACTGTAGCTGCGGCGACAGAAGGCCGACATATGGGCTTACCTGCGGTTGCTGTATCATTGGTTGGGGACACACATTTTGCGTCTGCGGCTCATTATGCGTGTCTGCTAGTTTCTCGTTTAAGGACACATCCACTGCCGTCAGATCAGATCCTGAACGTTAACGTACCCGATCTGCCGTTAGAACAGATTAAAGGTATCAAAGTCACCCGCTTAGGCAATCGCCATCGCGGTGAAAAAATGCTGGTTATGCAAGATCCACGTGGTAAACCCGTCTACTGGATCGGTCCACCAGGTGAAAAACAGGATGCGGGCGAAGGTACCGATTTCCATGCTATTGAACATGGATTTGTTTCCATTACGCCATTACAAGTTGATATGACGGCGTATGCCAGTGTTGCTGAACTGGCATCATGGATTGGGGAGTTTAAATAACGTGCGTGGCACGGTGGCTTATCTTTTAATCAAACAGTTGCAAGAACTCGGCATCCGGGATGAGCGAGTGCTTTCTGCTATGGCTAATGTGCCGCGCAACTACTTTGTCGATGAAGCCATCTCGCATCAGGCATGGGACAATACTGCCTTACCCATTGGTTTTGGTCAGACCATTTCGCAACCTTATATTGTTGCCCGCATGACCGAACAGTTGATGGAAAATGATCCGCAAAGCGTATTAGAGGTGGGTACCGGCTCTGGTTATCAAACGGCGGTGTTGTCACAACTTATTCCGCATGTTTACAGTGTGGAACGTATTAAAGCATTGCAATACCAGGCTCGTCGTCGGTTGCAGCGTCTTGATTTACATAATGTCTCTATGCGGCATGGTGATGGCTGGGCTGGTTGGATGAGTAAAGCACCCTTTGATGCAATTATTGTTACTGCTGCCGCGGAAAAAGTACCGGAAGCGTTATTGGCGCAACTGGCTGATGGGGGGCGAATGGTGATCCCCGTCGGTGAGTATAAGCAAGAACTGTTGCTGATAGAAAAATATGGTAATAAAACCAGAACGGAAGTGCTCGAAGCTGTTCGCTTTGTGCCTTTGGTTCACGGTGAATTAATGTGACGTTTAATTCAGCTTGGGCATTCATGCGTAACTATAAAACACAACCTGTCGTTGTCTGCATTCTGATATTACTGTTTTCTGCGGTGTTAACCGCATGTTCATTAAATACTACACCCGCACCGGTACGAGATGCTGGCAGTAAGAGTAATGTTAAGCCTTCATACCGTAATAATGCATCACCAACTCTTAGGAATGACTCAACTCACGTATTGCCTGTCGGGTCAGCCAGTGAGCGTCCTAAATTATCGCCCGGTACACCTTATACAGTGAAGCCGGGCGATACCTTATACGCCATTGCCTGGATGTATGGTGCTGACGTTCGGGTATTGGCAGAACAGAATGGCTTAGATGCGACACATCATGTGCGAACAGGGCAGGTGATCCATTATTCTCTGCCTAATGGCTTATCATCACCGTCTAATGCGGTCGAAGCGCATAGTTTGCCTGATCATAAAGTTAAAGTCGGCGACAGCTTGTCGATTCTGGCAGAAAAAAATGGCTTTCGTTTAGCTGAGTTAGGCACGTTTAACCATATCAAAGCGCCTTACGTGATCCATCCAGGCCAAACAATTCGTTTTCCTGCGCAAACATCTACAGGCATCAGTTCCGATGCAACAAACAGTCCAGATTTTGGTTCAAAAGACTCCTTTAATACGGAGCGTGCTGTAGATCAGAAATCTGAAAAAAGCAATTCGAAATCGGTTGTTGACAAAAATCAAACAGATTACTCTGATTCTGCGAAACAAGTTAATAACAAGCTGTTAACTTGGCGTTGGCCAGCTAAAGGAACCGTGGTTGGTGGTTTTAGTGCTGGTGAACAGAGTAATAAAGGGATTGATATATCAGGTAAGCGTGGTCAGCCAGTGGTCGCTGCAGCAGGTGGGCGAGTTGTCTATGCGGGGAATGCTCTTCGTGGATATGGAAATCTGATCATTATCAAACATAACGAAGATTATCTTTCAGCGTATGCTCACAATGATGCGTTGCGAGTAACAGAGCAGCAAGTGGTTAAAGCTGGGCAAAAGATAGCCGATATGGGTAGTAGCGAATCATCAGATGTCAGACTGCATTTTGAGATCCGTTACCGAGGGCAATCTGTAAATCCGTTGAGATATTTGCCGAAACGATAGCTCCACATTACCTGTCTTATCAGACACTTTGTGGAGTTCAAGGAGGGGGCCATGAGTGTAACTGAACGTGCTGATAGCGACTTAGATCTGTTGGATTTACAAGATCCGGTTGACGACGTAGAAGACATTACTGATGTTGATGTCGACATGGCAGAAATTGAGCCTGTTGATGAATTATTACTATCTCCCACCATAACCAAAGTCATGGATGCGACTCAGCTTTATCTGGGTGAAATTGGTTTTTCACCGTTGCTGACCGCAGAAGAAGAAGTCTATTTTGCCCGTCGTGCTTTACGCGGTGATGAAGCTGCCCGTAACCGCATGATTGAATCTAATTTACGCCTCGTGGTTAAAATTGCCCGCCGTTACAATAATCGTGGTCTTGCATTATTAGACTTGGTGGAAGAAGGCAATTTAGGTCTTATTCGTGCAGTTGAAAAATTTGATCCGGAACGTGGCTTCCGTTTTTCAACCTATGCGACATGGTGGATCCGTCAAACTGTTGAACGGGCCATCATGAATCAAACACGCACCATTCGCTTACCGATCCATGTAGTTAAAGAGCTGAATGTCTATCTACGTACTGCACGTGAACTAGCCCAACGTCTGGACCATGAACCTACCGCGGAAGATATTGCATTTTTACTGGATAAGCCGGTAGAAGAAGTTTCTCGTATGCTGAAACTGAACGAAAAAATTTGCTCTGTCGACACCCCAATTGCCGGCGACGGTGATAAATCACTGATCGATATTCTGACCGATGATCGCATTAATTGCCCTGAAGATCAGACGCAAGATGACGATATGCAGCACAGCATTGTGGTGTGGCTGGAGCAGTTAAATCCGAAACAACGTGAAGTGCTGGCCCGTCGTTTTGGTTTAATGGGTTATGAACCAGCTACTTTGGAAGAAGTGGGCGAAGAAATTGGTTTAACTCGGGAACGGGTTCGTCAGATCCAGGTCGAAGGCTTACGCCGTATGAAAGAGATGCTGACGCAACAAGGTTTATCTGTCGAAACTTTGTTCCAGTTTGATTAAGTGGTTTTGTCACAGAATAAAAATCGCCGGCATTAAGTCCGGCGATTTTGTTTTCAGATCGTCAACAGGCAATAATGATTTCAGTGGATTTTTGCTGCTAACACTTTGAGTTTATACAACCAATCCAGCGCATCCCGTGGTGAGAGCTGGTCTGGATCCAGCATATCTAACGCGTTATACAACTCATTTTCTTCTATGGACGGCAACGGCTGTACGGTTGCAGGCGCATTACTATTTCTCGTTTCCGGCGCGCTATGATCACGGCTTTCCAGCTCATGTAATTTGGCTCTGGCTTGATTGATCACTGAACGAGGTACACCCGCCAGTGCAGCAACCTGTATGCCATAAGAGCGGTTCGCCGCGCCATCTTGCACTGTGTGCATAAACGCCACTGTGTCGCCATGTTCAATGGCATCAAAATGAACGTTAGTAATATTGCTTTGTTGTTCAGGTAACTGCGTTAATTCGAAGTAATGAGTGGCAAACAAGGTATAGGCATTAATTTTTTTCGCTAATTGCTCAGCACAAGCCCAGGCGAGCGACAAGCCATCATAGGTGCTGGTGCCGCGGCCAATTTCATCCATCAAAACCAAACTTTGCTGTGTGGCGTTGTGGAGGATATTCGCGGTTTCCGTCATTTCCACCATGAATGTCGAACGACCAGACGCCAGATCGTCGGAGGCGCCAATACGGGTAAAAATACGATCAATCGGGCCGATCTGTGCTGAGGTGGCTGGCACGTAAGAACCAATATAGGCCAATAACACAATCAGCGCAGTTTGGCGCATGTAGGTTGATTTACCACCCATATTGGGGCCGGTAATGATCAACATTTGGCGCTGCTCATGCAGTTGCAGATCATTAGCAATAAATGGAACTTGCAGGCTTTGCTCAACCACGGGATGGCGGCCACCTTTGATGATGACTTTTGCCTCATCAATCAGCTCTGGGCGGTGATAATCTAAGGTCTGCGCGCGTTCAGCCAGATTATTCAATACGTCTAGTTCTGCAATTCCTGCGGCACTGATTTGTAGTTTCGCTAAATGTGGCAGTAGTTGATCCAGAATATCTTCATAGAGTTGTTTTTCTAACGCGAGAGCACGGCTTTGTGCGGTCAGTACCTTTTCTTCGTACTCTTTCAGTTCTGGGATCAGGTATCGTTCATTATTTTTCAGCGTTTGCCGGCGGATATAATCGGTCGGCACCAGATGCGCATTGGCTTTGGTGACATCAATATAAAAACCATGCACTTTGTTATAGCTGACTTTCAGTGTGTTGATTCCGGTGCGTTGGCGTTCGCGTAACTCCAGTTGTTCGAGATAACGGGTGGCTCCATTTTCCAAATCACGTAGTTCATCCAGTTCGGCGTTATAGCCGCTGGCAATAACACCACCATCACGTATTACAACCGGCGGATTTTCAATTACCGCGCGTTCCAGCAAATCCTGCAATTCTGGGAAGGTCTGGATGGTTTGCGCGAGTTCCTGCAGCGTTTGACTGTCTTGCAGGATGGCCTGTAATTCCGGTAATTGCTGGAAGGCATTGCGTAAGCGGCTCAAATCACGAGGTCGTGCTGAGCGAAGAGCTAGGCGAGCTAAGATACGCTCGACATCACCGATCTGTTTTAAGATTGGGGTTAGTGCCGGCATCATCTGCTGATCCAGCAATTCAGTGATGACGTCTTGACGTTGTTGTAACTGTATTTTATTGCGTACCGGCTGATGCACCCAGCGTTTTAACAGGCGACTGCCCATCGGTGTTGCGGTGGCATCCAGCACTTCGGCTAATGTGTTATCAAGACCGCCGGATAAATTACTGGTCAGTTCGAGGTTGCGGCGGGTAGCTGCATCCATCACGACCATCTGTTCGCTCTTTTCCAAGCGAAGGCCTTGAATATGGGGTAGAGCAGTACGCTGGGTATCGCGCACATATTGCATTAAGGCGCCCGCAGCTTGCAGCGCAATTTTTTGCTCATCTACACCAAAGCCGCGCAGATCTTGAGTTCCAAATTGCTGACACAGCAGATGGTAAGCGGTACTGAATTCAAATTCCCATGCTGGGCGACGACGCATGCCTCTGCGCTGCCCTAGTTGACTAAGCTCTGGGAAGGTTTCGGAATACAGTAATTCCGCTGGGTTCAGACGCTGTAATTCCGCCGCCAGTGTTTCTTGTTTGGTGAACTGATTAACAATAAATCGGCCGGAAGCAACGTCCATCGCGGCTAAACCATAATAGGGCGCGACAAAATCGACCGCGACAATCAGGTTATCCTGTCGTTCATTCAATAACGCTTCATCGGTCAGAGTGCCCGGTGTGATAATTCGAACGACTTTGCGCTCAACCGGCCCTTTGCTGGTGGCGGGATCACCAATCTGCTCACAAATCGCCGCTGATTCACCCAGCTGCACTAACCGGCACAAATAACCTTCAATGGCATGGTAAGGCACACCCGCCATTGGGATGGGTTGTCCGGCAGACTGCCCGCGCTTGGTCAGCGAGATATCCAGTAACTCGGATGCCTTACGCGCATCGTCAAAGAATAACTCATAGAAATCGCCCATTCGATAAAACAGCAACACATCAGGATGTTGCGCTTTCAGCCCCAAATATTGTTGCATCATCGGGGTATGGGTGGTCAGTGATTGCGGCGCAGAAGAAGCTGGTAGCATAATGGATTCAGGTTCAGTTGAGAGAGTCAGCATGCAGAAGGATATTATTGAATTAGCTCAGCGGCTTGGACAAGTGCTGCAAACCAAAAATTGGCTGGCGGCAACGGCAGAATCCTGTACCGGTGGTGGGGTAGCATACGCGATCACGGCTATTTCTGGAAGTTCAGCCTGGTTTGACCGCAGCTTTGTGACGTATACCAATGAAGCAAAACAACAAATGCTCGGGGTCGCTGCCAGCACGCTGGAAAAATACGGTGCAGTCAGTGAAGCGGTAGTGCGGGAAATGACAGCTGGCACGCTTGCGCATTCTCAGGCCAATATCGCAGTGGCGATCAGTGGTATCGCCGGGCCGACAGGTGGTTCGGATGAAAAACCCGTTGGCACTGTCTGGATCGCCTGGCAGACCGGCGAAGGAAGGCAACATGCGCAACATTATTTGTTCTCCGGTGAGCGCGAGCAAGTCAGATTACAGGCAATTCGTGAAGCATTATCCGGTTTGTTATCATTCAGTAAATAAAACACTTGATACTGTATGGATAGACAGTATGATGCTGTCTATCAGCTAAGAAGTTCGCTCTGTGGAGAAGAATATGGATCCGAATAAACAAAAAGCACTGGCCGCCGCTCTGGGTCAAATTGAAAAGCAATTTGGCAAAGGCTCTATCATGCGACTGGGCGATAACCGCACATTAGATGTTGATACTGTCTCCACAGGTTCGCTGTCACTGGATATCGCCTTAGGTATCGGTGGTTTGCCAATGGGTCGTATTGTTGAAATCTTTGGACCGGAATCCTCAGGTAAAACAACACTGACATTGGAAGTGATCGCGCAAGCACAGAAGGCTGGTAAAACCTGTGCCTTTATTGATGCCGAACATGCACTGGATCCAATTTATGCCGGCAAGCTCGGCGTTAACGTTGATGATCTATTGGTATCTCAGCCAGATACTGGCGAACAGGCTTTAGAGATCTGCGACATGCTGGTTCGTTCCGGTGCTGTTGATGTCATCATCGTCGACTCTGTTGCAGCATTAACGCCAAAAGCAGAAATTGAAGGCGAAATGGGCGATACCCATGTGGGTTTACAAGCACGTCTGATGTCACAGGCGTTGCGTAAACTGACTGGTAACCTGAAAAATGCCAACTGCTTGTGTATCTTCATCAATCAAATTCGTATGAAGATTGGTGTGATGTTTGGCAATCCAGAAACTACCACTGGCGGTAATGCACTGAAATTCTATGCTTCTGTACGTCTGGATATTCGCCGTACCGGTGCTATCAAAGATGGCGATGAAATTGTGGGTAATGAAACCCGCGTTAAAGTGGTGAAAAACAAAGTGGCGGCGCCATTTAAACAAGCTGATTTCCAGATCCTGTATGGCGAAGGTTTTTCAAAAGAAAGCGAGCTGGTTGATCTGGGCGTGAAGTGCAAACTGATTGATAAATCAGGCGCTTGGTATGCTTATAAAGGTGAAAAGATTGGTCAGGGTAAAGCCAATGCCATGAAATACCTGAAAGAGAACCTGGCAGCAGCCGAAGAAATTGAAAAAACACTGCGTGATTTATTACTTAACCCTAATAAAGAGCCAGATACTGCGGCAATTCCTGTTATTGATGAATTTACCCCGTCAGAAGATGAACTGGATAGTTTGTCTCTCAGTGATGATATCTAATTGTGATAAGGCTGCTTCGGCAGCCTTTCTTTTTTAGTGTGACCACATGAATTTATCTGCCAATAAGAAAAATGTCACACCGCTGGCTAAAGCGATGAAGTTGCTGGCCAGACGGGATCATAGCGTCAGAGAGTTACAACAAAAGTTAAAGCCTTATTATCCTGCTCATGAAATAGAAAATGTGATTGAACGTTGCCTGCAAGATAACTGGCTGAATGACGCCCGTTTTGCAGAAAGTTATATTCGCAGTCGTAGTTCTGGTGGTTACGGGCCTTTGCGTATTGCACTGGAATTGCAGCAAAAGGGTGTTGAAAAGGAAGCCATTCGGTTAGCACTCCGCGAAGCGAAGATTGATTGGCAAGCCTTGTTGCTTCGATTATTAGAGCGACGCCAGCCGTTGCCGGATGATGTTACTGCGCGTTATAAGCTGCAAAATGCACTGCAACGGAAAGGTTTTTCCTTAGACTTGATTCAACGTTGCCTGCCTGTCACTGAAATCTGATTCTCTCGCTTCATTATTGTCGCCAGCGTTTTACTTTACTGGCGATAACTTTTACAGTATGCCCACCATAAGTCTGTCTGCTTAATTATCAGGATTGAATTAATCAGGCAGGATTTAATTGTCCATGATCATTTTTGTAGCAAGCAGGTTTTTTTCATGCAAATGACCACATCAGAGATCCGCACCGCGTTTCTCGAGTATTTCCGTTCTCAGGGACATCAGGTAGTCGATTCCAGCTCTCTGGTGCCACATAACGATCCAACGCTGCTATTTACCAATGCGGGGATGAATCAGTTCAAAGATGTTTTCCTGGGTGGGGACGTGCGTTCTTACTCTCGTGCCACGACTGCCCAGCGTTGTGTGCGTGCGGGTGGTAAGCACAACGATCTGGATAACGTTGGTTATACCGCGCGTCACCATACATTTTTTGAAATGTTGGGTAACTTCAGTTTTGGTGATTACTTCAAGCATGATGCGATCCGATTTGCATGGGATTTCCTGACTAAAGTCTTGCAATTACCGCAGGAAAAATTGCTGGTTACTGTGTACGCCACTGATGACGAAGCTTACGGTATTTGGGCTAACGAAATTGGTGTTCCGGCTGAGCGCATTGTCCGCATTGGTGATAACAAGGGTGCACCATATGCTTCAGATAACTTCTGGCAGATGGGTGACACCGGCCCTTGTGGCCCATGTACCGAAATTTTCTATGATCATGGCGCTGATATCTGGGGCGGCCCACCGGGTTCACCTGAAGAAGATGGCGACCGTTTCATTGAGATCTGGAACGTCGTATTTATGCAATTCAACCGTCAAGCTGACGGTTCGATGGAACCGCTGCCGAAGCCGTCGGTTGATACCGGTATGGGTATCGAGCGTGTTGCTGCGATCATGCAAGGTGTGCATTCCAATTACGACATCGACATCTTCAAGGCGCTGATCCAGAACGCTGCGAAGATTGTTGGTGTTACTGATCTGGAAAATAAATCGCTGCGCGTTATTGCCGACCATATCCGCTCCTGTTCATTCCTGATCAGTGATGGTGTCATGCCATCGAATGAAGGTCGTGGTTATGTGCTGCGCCGTATTATCCGTCGTGCGGTACGTCATGGCCGTCGTCTGGGTGCAAAAGATACTTTCTTCTATCAATTGGTCGCCACCTTGGTTGAATTGATGGGCGATGCTTGTCCTGATTTGCGCAGCCAACAGCCTGTTGTTGAACGCGTATTGAAACAAGAAGAAGAGCAATTTGTTCGCACGCTGGATCGTGGTTTGTCACTGCTGGAAGAAGAATTAGCGCGTCTGGGCGATGTGCGTGAAATTCCCGGTAACGTGGTCTTTAAGTTGTATGACACATACGGCTTTCCTGCTGACTTAACGGCTGATGTGGTACGTGATCGTGGTTATACCATTGATGAAGCTGCCTTCCAGCAAGAGATGGAAAAACAGCGTGAGCGTGCGAAAGAAGCATCCAATTTCGCAGTTGATTACAACAAACAGCTGAAAATTGAACAATCCAGTGAGTTCTGTGGTTACGAGCAGACCGTTGGTAACTCTGCGATCACGGCGATTTATCTGGCCGATGAATCTGTGACTACGTTAAAAACGGGTGAACAAGCGCTGATCGTTTTAGATCACACACCATTCTATGCCGAATCTGGCGGTCAAATGGGTGATGCTGGTTTGCTGCGAGCTGGTGATGCACTGTTTGCTGTGACAGATACACAAAAAATAGGCCAGGCGATTGTTCATAAAGGTTTTGTTGAACAAGGTAGTTTCGCCGTCGGTACGACAGTAGAAGCCGTAGTTGATGCTAAGCGTCGTAATGCGACTGCATTACATCACTCTGCTACTCATCTGTTACATGCGGCTTTGCGTAATACGCTGGGCGAGCATGTCACACAGAAAGGCTCGCAAGTTGGTCCTGATCGTCTGCGTTTTGACTTCTCTCATTTTGAAGGCATTAATGCGGCGGTATTGCGTCAAATCGAACAGAGCGTGAATGCGGAAATCCGCAAGAACGCTGCTATTGTGACGCAAGTGATGTCGCTGGATGATGCAAAAAATAGCGGTGCGATGGCGTTGTTTGGTGAGAAGTACGGAGATGATGTTCGAGTTGTTAAAATGACCGACTTCTCTACCGAGCTGTGTGGTGGTACGCACGCTGGGCAAACCGGTGATCTCGGCTTCTTCAAAATTATCAGTGAAAGCGGCGTTGCTGCCGGTGTGCGTCGTATTGAAGCGGTAGCGGGTGAAGCGGCGTTAGCGCATATTCATCAGCTGGGTGAACAGCTGGACGAAGCGGCGGCCATTGTTAAAGCTGATGCGTTATCCGTGGTGAGCAAAATCCGCCAGATGCAAGAGCGTAGCCGTCTGTTGGAACGTGAAATCGAAACCCTGAAAGCCAAATTAGCGGCTCAAGCGGGTAATGATTTGCTGTCGCAGATTGTGCAGATCAATGGCCAGCAAGTGTTGGTGGCACAACTGGATGGCGTAGATGCTAAATCGCTACGTACCACACTGGATGATTTGAAAAACCGTCTGCAATCGGTCGTTTTGTTGCTGGCCGCAGTCAATGACGACAAAGTGAGCCTGATTGCTGGTGTTACCGCAGATTTAACCGCCAAAGTTAAAGCCGGTGAACTGGTTAATCTGGTGGCGCAACAAGTTGGTGGTAAAGGTGGTGGCCGTCCTGATATGGCACAAGCGGGTGGTACTGATGTTGCCGCATTGCCTGCTGCGCTGAAATCAGCACAAGCCTGGTTGGAAGAACGCCTGTAACTACAAACTGTATCGTATATCGACAAGCGGCGTTCTATGAATGCCGCTTGTTGTTTTTTATACGGAAAAAATTTAAACGGCTCAGGAAAATTTCAACGGGCTGATTTCCTGAACTAGACTTGAAATATGGCGCTTTAAGCCGCACATTAAACAAACTACCGGGGATATCTCCTGGTTGAATCAAAAAAGGAGCTTATGAATGCTGATTCTGACTCGCCGTGTAGGCGAAACCTTGATGATCGGTGATGAAGTCACAGTAACCGTCCTGGGTGTTAAAGGTAATCAGGTTCGGATTGGTGTGAATGCACCGAAGGACGTTTCCGTTCATCGTGAAGAGATTTATATGCGCATTCAGGCTGAAAAAGACAATGACAACGAGCCGCAGTCTTATTGAGCTTGGATTAAAGAATACTCAATAGGGGCGGCCATAAACCGCCTTTGTTGTAGTTGGTTGATGTAAAAAGAGTAAATTTGCTCACTCCCTGTACGGATGAGCACATAGCACGGAAAAATTGTTTGACTTATTTTTCGTGCACAGTAATATCTGCCCCCGCAACGGTGAGGTGGCCGAGTGGCTGAAGGCACTCCCCTGCTAAGGGAGCATGCGGTCAAAAGCTGCATCGAGGGTTCGAATCCCTCCCTCACCGCCATTGCACAGTGCATCCGTAGCTCAGCTGGATAGAGTACTCGGCTACGAACCGAGTGGTCAGAGGTTCGAATCCTCTCGGATGCACCATTTTATTTTTGTGTTGTTATAGTTTACTCATGCATCCGTAGCTCAGCTGGATAGAGTACTCGGCTACGAACCGAGTGGTCAGAGGTTCGAATCCTCTCGGATGCACCATTTTCTATACCTGTTTTACCTTACTCTTGCATCCGTAGCTCAGCTGGATAGAGTACTCGGCTACGAACCGAGTGGTCAGAGGTTCGAATCCTCTCGGATGCACCATTTTCTTCCCCTGTTTTATCTTTACTCTTGCATCCGTAGCTCAGCTGGATAGAGTACTCGGCTACGAACCGAGTGGTCAGAGGTTCGAATCCTCTCGGATGCACCATTTCCTGTTTTATCTGCGATATCCTTACTTCCTGTTTCCCTGTCGGCTAAAAAGTCCGATAATGTATTTGTTATTTTGCTTGGTATCGAGTTTATGCCCGCCACGTCATCCAATAAAAAAGATCAGAATGTTGAACAACTCAAGTTGCCGCCACACTCTTTCGAAGCGGAGCAATCGGTGCTGGGCGGTCTGTTATTAGATAACCAGGCTTGGGACCGGGTCAGTGAACGGGTGGTTGAACAGGATTTCTACAGCCGGCCACATCGTCTGATTTTTCAGTCTATGGCCAGACTGGTAGAAAAAAGCCGCCCGATTGATTTGATCACGCTGCAAGAAGAGCTGGAACAACATGAACAGCTTGATGCGGTTGGTGGTTTTACTTACCTCGTTGAAATAGCTCGTATTACACCGAGTGCAGCCAATATCAGTGCCTATGCGGATATTGTGCGAGAACGCGCTGTGGTGCGGGAAATGATTTCGGTCGCGCACGAGATTGCCGAATCCGGTTATGACACGCAAGGGCGTGATGCCGCTGATTTGCTCGATCTGGCAGAAACCAAAGTATTTAAAATCGCCGAACAGCGCACCAGTAGCTCGGAAGGGCCGCAGCCGCTGAAAGTGCTATTGGAAAAAACCGTCGATAAGATCGAGGCGTTGTTTCATAAGCCGCACAACGGTATTACCGGCGTTTCCAGCGGTTATTCCGATCTGGATAAGATGACCACCGGCTTTCAGCCTTCAGACCTTATTATCGTGGCAGCGCGTCCTTCCATGGGCAAAACGACGTTTGCGATGAACCTGTGTGAACATGCGGCCCTCACCAGCGATAAACCGGTGCTGATCTTCTCTCTTGAAATGCCTTCTGAACAGATCATCATGAGGATGCTGGCCTCATTGGGCCGCATTGAACAAGGTCGTGTGCGTACCGGTCAGTTAGATGACGATGATTGGGGACGTCTCTCATCGACGATGGGTTTGTTGCTGGAAAAAGGGCAACTCTATATCGATGATGCATCAGCCTTGACCCCAACGGAGTTACGTTCGCGTGCGCGCCGTGTTGCGCGTGAACATGGTGGCTTAAGTATGATCATGATCGACTACCTGCAATTGATGCGAGTACCGTCGCTCAGTGAGAACCGTACGTTGGAGATTGCCGAGATCTCCCGTTCATTAAAGGCTTTGGCGAAAGAGCTGCAAATTCCGGTCATTGCCTTATCGCAGCTAAACCGTAGCCTTGAACAGCGAGCAGACAAACGCCCGGTAAACTCCGATCTGCGTGAATCCGGTTCTATCGAGCAGGATGCCGACTTGATCATGTTTATTTACCGCGACGAAGTTTATCACGATGACAGTGCAGAAAAGGGCATTGCCGAAATCATCATCGGGAAACAGCGTAATGGCCCGATCGGTAAAGTGCGTCTGACCTTTCAGGGGCAGTATTCCCGTTTCGACAATTATGCCGGCCCCGCGTTTAACGACGATTATTAAGGATTATTCATGAAGGGTGCAACGGCGCAGATTGATTCTCAGGCATTACAACACAATCTTGCGGTAGTCCGATCTCAGATCCCGGCGAACACGAAAGTAGTCGCGGTAGTCAAAGCCAATGCTTACGGCCACGGTTTGGTGCAAGTAGCGAAAACCTTGTCTTCTGCCGATGCGTATGCGGTGGCCCGTTTGGAAGAAGCGCTGATCTTGCGTTCCAGCGGGATTGTGAAACCTATCATCATGCTGGAAGGTTTTTTCAGTGCTGATGACTTGCCTGTGTTGGCGGCGAATAATTTGCAAACTGCAGTGCACACCGAAGAACAACTGCAGGCTCTGGAACAAATGACGTTGCCGAACCCAGTGACAGTTTGGGTGAAACTGGATACCGGTATGCATCGGTTGGGTGTGCGTCCGGAAGAGGTAGATGCATTTTGTGCTCGGTTGGCGAAATGTAAAAATGTTGTACAGCCGTTTAATTTTATTACCCATTTCAGCTGTGCTGATGAGTTGGATAATCTGGCCACGGCGAAACAGATTGAGCTGTTTAATCAACTGACCAAGGGTTATTCAGGGCAGCGTTCCTTAGCCAGTTCTGCCGGGATCATGGAGTGGCATGACGCGCATGCGGATTGGATCCGCCCTGGCATCATGTTGTATGGTGCGTCACCGTTTGAAGGTAAAACCGGTATTGACCATGGTTTACGTCCGGTGATGACGGTGAAAACCAATTTGATTGCGGTACGGCTGTTAAAACAAGGCGAACCGGTAGGGTATGGTGCGAAGTGGGTGTCGCCACGTGATACCAAAATTGGCGTGGTGGCTATTGGCTATGGTGATGGTTACCCGCGGATGGCGCCAAGTGGCGTGCCCGTGTTGGTGAATGGTCGGATTGTACCTTTAGTCGGTCGTGTATCGATGGATATGCTGACCGTAGATCTGGGACCAGATGCCGTTGATCAAGTCGGTGATGATGTCACGTTGTGGGGTGAGGAGCTGGCAGTTGAAACTGTTGCTGAAGCCATAGGAACCATACCCTATGAGCTGATCACCAAGCTGACACCACGAGTGATAATGGAATACAAATGACCTAATAAAAACGCCGACAAATTAAGTCGGCGTTTTTATTAGCATGAAAGCGAGATTAAAGTGCTGGCAGGCTTGGTGTTGATTCATCCGCTTTTTCTTCAACCGGATCTTGCTGCCATTTCACTGTGCCCGGTGTCCAGTAGAAGTAAAACCAAGGCTGTTCAGTTTTCCACTGTGGAAAGATGATTTCCAGGCTGTTTTGTTCCTCTTTGTAGATAGAGGTCTCCAGATTAATCTTGGAGCAGACCAACATGGCAATGAAGGCTACGAATGCCCAAAAGAACAGTTTTGAAAACATACAACATCCTCTGTCGCTGTCAGCGAAAAATCACTCAAAACAGATCTCAATAGTCGCGTTACCGAATTCACATTCAAACGGCATCAGGATCTTCGGTGCATTACCTTTGTGGCTGATGGTGTGGTTAGCACCAGAAACCACAATTGGTGTGGCCATATCAAAATCATAGCCTTTTTCACCCAGAATACGCTTGGCGCCACCTGTTACCATGTTGGTAATTTCACCCACCATGTCGGTTACTTCTTCATTGATAGTACTCGGTGCCTCACCAAGCATTCTGCGCATAACTTCGAGAGCTAAAGCTTTATCAAACGTAATGGAAAATGAGCCCTTAGTTTGTGGGCCTACCATGCCGATCAAGCCGGAAACATCACCTCTGGCGACATCATCACTCTTTTTCCGAGGGGCTCCCGGTTTTAGTTCGAGTTGAGCCATAGTGCTCATCACATTCATTAACGATAACAGAAACGGATTAACAAATTCTGCGCGCATCTTATGGATATTCCTCTTGCTGACACGTCTCTGTAAAATATATTGATATAACAGAAAAAATAACGTGTTCGATTATTATGTTTTTCGGTGCAATTGCAGTGATGAAGATAGCATCCCTATAGCTAAACTCTAACATACCCGCCGCCAAGCGGTAGTTGGTGACACGATTATTTCTCACAGATGTTAAATTAACGCGGTATTTTTAAGCTTTTTTTGTGGTATGCAGTCGATTGTTGCAATGCCATAAATCTCACGTACCATATTCTGCCTTTTAGTTTATACAGGTTATTGCAGGCATGTTCAGTCCGGCTCCATCGCTTGATAGCGTTTCAGCTTATTCTCTTAATCGTTTCTCCATCGCACCAATGCTGGACTGGACTGATCGACATTGCCGTTATTTTCACCGTTTATTGACGAAAAATACCTTACTCTATACCGAGATGGTCACCACTGGGGCGATCCTGTTTGGTAAAGGTGAGTATCTGCAATATAGCCCGGAAGAACATCCGTTGTCGTTGCAATTGGGTGGTTCTGATCCTACCGATTTAGCGCGTTGTGCCAAAATTGCGCAAGAACGCGGTTATGATGAGATCAATTTGAATGTTGGGTGCCCGTCCGATCGTGTGCAAAATGGCCGCTTTGGCGCTTGTCTGATGGCCTCTGCGCAACTGGTTGCCGATTGTGTTGCCGCGATGCGGGCAGAAGTATCCATTCCGGTGACGGTGAAAACCCGCATTGGTATTGATGATTTCGATTCCTATGAATTCCTGTGCAATTTTATTGAGACGGTGCAAGGCTCGGGTTGCGATACCTTTGTGGTGCATGCGCGGAAGGCGTGGCTGAGTGGCTTAAGCCCGAAAGAAAACCGTGAAATTCCACCACTGGATTATGAGCGGGTGTATCAGCTGAAGCGTGATTATCCGCATCTGACGATTGCTATTAATGGTGGTGTCACTGATTTGCAGCAAGCTAAACAACACCTGCAATATGTGGATGGTGTGATGATAGGGCGTGAAGCGTATCAAAACCCTTATATGTTAGCACAGGTGGATGCAGAATTATTTGCTAATCATCATCCGGTGCTTTCTCGGCATGAAGTCATTATGCAGATGCTGCCGTATATTGATGCCCATTTAAGCAGTGGTGCTGGCACGTTATCGCACATCACCCGACATATGCTGGGCTTGTTCCAAGGTGTGCCGGGGGCTCGCGCTTGGCGTCGTCATCTCAGTGAAAATGCGCCGCGTAAAGGTGCCGATACGTCAGTGCTGCTGGCTGCCTTAAAACATGTGCAGGAATGTGATCTTGCTGACTAATTATTAACCATAATCAACTATAGTCATGAGACCTGTCTATTCGGAGGTCTCATGGTGTCTTATTCATTGGCGGAAGAATTTCCCGATCTGAGTGATCGTTTTACACGATTAAGTCATGCAGATCCTGAATTTGCAGCGCAACTGGCTTCATTTTATGCGGTAGATACGCAGATCATGACACTGAGCGGCGGCGATGCTTCGGGCGTTTTGACAGACTTAACCACACAACGATTGCGTCTGAAAGAGTCGCTATACCGGCAGCTATTAAATAAATAATCATATTACCAATATGTGATCTTTATCCCTCTTCATGCATGTCTCACTGGAATCCGGAAGAAAAACGATCTGACACTGCAATTTAGAACTGATGGTTAGATTTATTTATCTGGGGCAAACATGAACTTGCGTGGTGTGGTTTTTGATTTTAATGGCGTATTGCTGTGGGATACGCATTTACATGAACAAGCATGGCAGCTTTTTTCGGAGCGGCTGCGTGGCAAAGCATTCACACATGAAGAGATGGATCTGCATGTGCATGGTCGAAATAATCGCCATACCTTAACTTATCTATCAGGGCACGAATTAACGCCAATTGAACTCAATTCGTTGATAGAACAAAAAGAACATACCTATCATGAGTTGGCGATTGCCGCCGGTGCTGAATATTGTTTTTCACCGGGTGCGGTTGCGCTGTTAGAGCAACTGCAACAGCGTCAGATCCCGTTCACTATCGCTACCGCTTCTCCAAAATTAAACGTCGATTTTTATTATCAGCAGCTGGATTTAGCGCGGTGGTTTGATCCGGCTAAACTGGTTTTTGATGACGGTTCACGCCCGGGAAAACCAGACCCTGCGTTGTTTTTGGCCGCTGCCGCGCAAATTAACGTGCCATTTACGGAATGCTTACTGATTGAAGATTCATTATCTGGTTTGGAAGCAGCGAGGCGGGGTGGTGCAGGTTACATTGTGGCGCTCGGCCCGAAAGAAAAACATGCATCATTAAACTCGGTCGCGGGTGTGCATCAGGTTATTGCACAGTTGGATGAACTGGATGTTGCGAGTCTGTTTGGTTAAGCGAATCTGGTTGAAACGATTTATTTAAGTGAACTCAGCAGGCCAGATGACTGACCTGCTATTTAATCTGATTAGAGGTAACGCGCGCGCTTGCGGTTTTGCTGCCAGAGTGCGATGACAATTCCCGCAATACAAAAACCAATCAGCGGCAGCGAGCCCCAGCGCGTATAAGGGGTGACTCCGGTGGTAGGTGCCACATCAGCGCGCAGCACTTTCTGTTCAAACTGTGGCAGCATGCCAAGCGTTTTCCCCTGATGATCAAATACCACCGTGACGCCGCTATTGGTGGCGCGGACAACTGGTTTGCCAAACTCTATCGCGCGCATCCGGGCGATTTCCATGTGTTGCCACGGGCCACCGGAGGTGCCAAACCAGCTGTCATTCGATACATTCACAATAAATTGTGTGTCTTCGTGAATATTCTGGCGTAACTCATCGGAGTACTCCATTTCATAACAGATGGAGGTCGCAAACTTATAGCCACCGGCTAACAGGTTGTCCTGCACGGCATCACCGCGAGAAAACGATGACATTGGCAGATCAAAAAATGGCGCGATAGGGCGTAACAAATCGCCAAATGGCACAAACTCACCGATCGGCAATAGATGGTGTTTATACCAGCGGTTACCTTGACCATATTGATAACTGAGTTTGCCTTCCTTATCCATCAGGCCCGTTGCTACCACACCGTTATAATAACGATCCAGCGACTGATCATAATATTGGATGCCAGTAATAAAACCGGCTTTCTGACTGCGCATGGCATCATCCATGTTAGTCATGAATTCGCGCATGTCATTTTCCAGTGCTGGCACGGCGGATTCAGGCCAAATGATAATATCAGCACCTTTGCTGTCGCGAGTCAGATCAATATAGCGAACGAGGGTCGGCTTGATGTAGTTGGGGTCCCATTTCGATGATTGTGGAATGTTGCCTTGTGCGAGCGCGAAGTTGACTGGCTTGCCGGGTTGCGTCCAGATTTTTTGTTGCAGGCCGTAACCGGAGACAAACAGTAATGGCGGCAGAAGTAGCCATAAAATTCGGCGTTGTTGCCAGCACAACAGACATGCGGCTGCACACCACACCACAGCCAGCGTGACGCTCTGCACACCAAACAAGGGGGCAAATCCAGTTAGCCAGTTGTCGACTTGAGAATAACCCAACCACATCCACGGGAAACCGGTCATCACATGACCCATGCTCCAGTCACTGATCAACCATAACGCTGGAAATGCCAATAACAGACGAGTAGCTCCTGCTTTTGGAAAGAAGCGGTTGAGGAGTGCCGCCGCAATAGCGGGGTATAAAGAAAGATAAGCACAGAGGATGGCGACCAGCACAAACGCAACGGGTAGAGAGATGCCGCCAAATTGCGTCATGCTGACGTGGATCCACCAAAGGCTGGGCAGATTCATCGCCATGGCAAACAACCAGGTCAGGCGAAAGGCCCGGCCAGCCGTTTGCTGATGTAGTGAGGCCAATAAACCGAACATGGCCACAAATGCCAATGGCCACCAATTCAATGGTGCAAAGGCGGCGCCACAGAGCAAACCAGACAGCAACGCGCCCCAGAGAGCGCGTTGCGACGAAGGGCGATTAAACCCGTCAGAATTATTCCACTTCATTATTAGATCGCTGTTCCGGAATGGCCACTTGTAATTGGATCAGACGGCGACGATCAACCTGCAGGATCTTGAAGACAAAACCTGACAGCTCAATGCTATCACCTCGTTTTGGCAGGTGGCCAAAACCATGCATGACGATGCCGCCAATAGTGTCGACGTCATCGTCGCTAAAATGGCTACCGAAATGCTCGTTGAATTCTTCGATTGGCGTCAACGCATTGAGTGTAAAACGGCGTTCATCCAGCGCGCGGATCGAGGGTTGATCGGTCGATAGCTCGTCGTATTCGTCTTCGATCTCACCCACGATCAGTTCCAGAATATCTTCGATCGTTACCAGACCGGAAACACTACCGAATTCATCGACCACGATCGCCATATGGTAGCGTTGTTGCTGAAACTCTTTTAACAGTCGATCAACGCGTTTACTTTCCGGCACTACTACCGCAGGGCGTAGGGTTTTTTCGAAATCAAACGGTTCAGCCGTTAAGCCAAAACCATAGGGTAGCAGGTCTTTCGCCAGCAGAATGCCATCGACATGATCTTTATCGTCACTGATCACCGGAAAACGGGAATGCGCGGAGCGGATGATCATCGGTAAAAAAGCAGATACTGGCTGATCACGGCGGATGGTGATCATTTGTGTGCGGGGGATCATGATATCGCGCACACGCAGTTCGGAGACTTCCAACACGCCTTCGATCATCTCTTTAGTATCTTCATCGATGACGTCGCGTTCTTCTGCATCCTGTATAACTTCAACCAGATCGTTACGATCTTTCGGCTCACCCTGAAACAGATGGCTTAAGCGTTCCAGCCATTTTTTTCGCGGTGAACCGTGACTACTGTGAGGGTGCTCATCACTCATGATGTCATAAATCCTTAAATTTCATCATCTTTATAAGGGTCAGGAAAATTCAGCGCTTGCATGAATTCTTTTTCCAGCGCTTCCATCTCTTCTGCTTCAGCATCTTCTATATGGTCATAACCGAGTAAATGCAAGCTGCCGTGGATAACCATGTGGGCCCAGTGTGATTCCAGCGTTTTTTGTTGCTCGTTGGCTTCTTGTTCTACCACTTGCCGACAAATGATTAAATCACCTAACAGCGGAAAATCCTCCACACCCGGTGGGCATTCGAAGGGAAACGACAGCACATTGGTCGGTTTATCTTTACCACGGTAGGTGAGATTCAGATCGTTGCTTTCAGCTTCATCGACAATGCGGATCGTCACTTCCGCTTCCTGCTGAAACGGTAAGATGGCAGTATCCAGCCATTGCTGAAATTGCGCTTCTGATGGCAAGCCGCTGCTGTCAGCACAAGCTAACTGCAGATCAAGCGTGATGCTCATGACGATGATTCCTCGTGCGGCGCTGCTTTGCCTTCCGCGATTATTTTTTGTTGCTCAAATTTTTCGTAAGCCTGCACGATGCGTGCGACAACCGGATGACGAACCACATCCGTAGCTTGGAAAAAGTTAAATGACAGCCCATCGACGCCATTTAGCACTTCGATCGAGTGGCGCAGACCTGATTTTACGTTGCGTGGTAAGTCGATCTGGGTGATGTCACCGGTGATCACGGCACGTGAGTTAAAACCGATACGGGTCAGGAACATCTTCATCTGCTCGACCGTGGTGTTTTGCCCTTCATCCAGAATGATAAAAGCATCATTCAGCGTACGACCACGCATATAAGCGAGCGGCGCAATTTCAATGATGTTGCGCTCGATGAGTTTTTCAACCCGCTCGAAGCCCAGCATTTCAAACAATGCATCGTAAAGCGGGCGCAAATACGGGTCGACCTTCTGACTCAAATCGCCAGGCAGGAAACCCAGTTTTTCACCGGCTTCGACTGCGGGGCGGGTGAGCAGAATACGGCGTACTTCCTGACGCTCTAACGCATCGACGGCGGCGGCCACGGCTAAATAAGTCTTACCGGTACCCGCAGGGCCAATACCAAAGGTAATGTCATGCGCGACAATGTTATTAACGTATTGCGCCTGATTTGGTGAGCGTGGTTTGACCATGCCGCGTTTGGTTTTGATATTGACTTCTTTGCCATACGGGATGGCATTCGGTGTTTCATTGTCGTCACTTTGTTCCAGCATATGACACTGCTGGATCGCCAGATGCACTTGATCCGGTGTCAGATCGACCACTTTCTGCCCGCGTACGGGTTGAGTTTCCACATACAGCTGTTTCAGCAGATCAGCGACCACTTGCGCGATAGCGCCTTTACCAACAATCTGGAAATGGTTGTTGCGATAGATGATTTCCACACCCATGCGACGTTCAATCTGTTTGATGTTGTCATCAAACGGGCCGCATAAACTGGCCAGACGTTGGCTGTCAGCGGGGTCTAAATGAAGGTCGAGAGTGGCAATGTGTCGGCTCAAGGTATTCCTCGTCATAAAACAGGCCGTCATTCGACGGCCAGAGAATCAGTGATTATGGGCGGAACTGGGCAACACCCAATTCATCGGCTACACCATCGGGGCGGCGACTTAAAATCTCCGCTGGCTTAATTTGATGGCGCAGATCCATCTCAGCCTCGGTGCGGACAATTTCACCACGCAGCGAATGTGGGCGCGCTTCGGTGATACGCACATCGACAAACTGACCAATCAGACGGGCATCGCCTTCGAAATTCACCACGCGGTTATTCTCGGTGCGGCCACGCAGTTCCATGATGTTCTGGCTGGATGGACCTTCCACCAGAATACGCTGAATGGAGTCGTGCATCTGGCGGCTGTATAACATCGCCTGATTGTTGATGGTTTGCTGCAAGTGATACAGACGCTCTTTTTTCACATCCAGCGGCGTATCGTCAGGCATATCCGCAGCCGGTGTACCAGGGCGTGCGCTGAAGATGAAGCTGTAGCTGGTATCGAACTGCACTTCTTCAATCAGTTTCATGGTTTTGGCGAAATCGTCATCGGTTTCACCGGGGAAACCAACGATAAAGTCAGAACTGATTAGAATGTCCGGGCGCACGGCTTTCAGCTTGCGGATCTTCGATTTGTATTCCAAGGCAGTATGCGGGCGTTTCATCATCGACAGGATCTTGTCGGAACCACTTTGTACCGGCAGATGCAGGAAGCTCACCAGCTCCGGCGTATCTTGATACACTTCAATAATGTCGTCGGTAAATTCGATCGGGTGGCTGGTGGTGTAACGAATACGGTCGATGCCATCAATCGCCGCTACCATACGCAGCAGCTGGGCAAAGCTACAGATTGAGCCATCGTGGTTGGCACCGCGATAAGCATTCACGTTTTGCCCCAGCAGATTGACTTCACGCACGCCTTGTTCCGCCAGTTGTGCAATTTCATACAGCACATCATCCAGCGGGCGGCTGACTTCCTCACCACGGGTATACGGCACCACGCAGTAAGTGCAATATTTAGAACAACCTTCCATGATGGAAACATAGGCCGTCGGGCCTTCGGCACGCGGTTCTGGCAGGTTGTCGAATTTCTCGATTTCCGGGAACGACACGTCGACCTGTGCACCATGACCGGCTTTCACCTGTTTGATCATGTTTGGTAGGCGGTGCAGGGTTTGCGGGCCAAATACCACATCGACGTTTGGCGCGCGCGAGCGGATCGCTTTGCCTTCTTGGGACGCCACGCAACCGCCAACTGCGATCACCAGCTCAGGGTTTTTCTTTTTCAGCTCTT
Organism: uncultured Tolumonas sp.; assembly: GCF_963678185.1. Taxonomy (NCBI): domain Bacteria; kingdom Pseudomonadati; phylum Pseudomonadota; class Gammaproteobacteria; order Aeromonadales; family Aeromonadaceae; genus Tolumonas; species uncultured Tolumonas sp. The sequence goes on along the minus strand of NZ_OY782757.1, from coordinate 1,933,894 downwards.
TCCAGCGTCCGAGCTGGTGGAACAGTTTTTCTTGCGCTTTTTCGCGAATAGAACAGGTATTTAATACCAGCAGGTCAGCTTCTTCCGGAAGCTCAGTGGTTTCATAACCCAGTGAACTGGTCAACAAATCTACCATTTTGGCCGAGTCGTACTCGTTCATCTGGCAGCCCCAGGTTTTGATATGCAGTTTCTTGCTCATGGATTGTTAGCTGACTCACTATTAACAAAGACGCAGTATTCTACTTGGTTAGTCAGGTACTGACTATATTTGCAGCTTTAACCTGACCAGAATTCACATCTTTCCTGTCGATCAAGCGTGGGAATCGCTGCGTCGGCTAGTTATCAGCGCGCCGACTTTCCTCTATAATACCCGGTCTTTTGTGGATCAATCGTAGGTTTAGCATTATGCCAATGTATCAGTACGAGTGTACTCATTGTGGTCATCAGCTTGCGAAATTGCAGAAAATGTCTGATGCACCGCTGGTGGATTGTCCGGCTTGCTCTCAGGCCGCACTGAAAAAACTGCTGTCCGCACCCGGATTTCGCCTGAAAGGCGGTGGCTGGTATGAAACAGATTTCAAAACCGGCACTAAAAAGAATCTGGCAAGTTGCGACTCAGCACAAGGCGGATGCGCGAGCTGTCCGGCTGCTGGCGAATAATTAAATGAATCTCCGGAATGCCGGAGATATAAATTCAGTAAAGGAATAAATCATGCGTAGCATTTACTGTGGTCAGGTGACAAGTAGCCATGTCGATCAGACTGTAACCCTGTGTGGTTGGGTTCATCGCCGTCGCGATTTGGGCGGGCTGATTTTTATCGACATGCGTGACCGCGAAGGCATCATTCAGGTGTTTTTCGATCCGGATCAGCCGGAAGCATTCGCATTGGCATCAGAACTGCGTAATGAATTCTGTATTCGTGTCACTGGTACAGTACGCGCGCGCCCAGAAAGCCAGATCAACAAAGATATGGCGACTGGTGAAGTCGAAGTGTTCGCGCATGGTTTAGAGATCATCAACCGTTCAGAAGCATTACCGCTGGATTTCAACCAGACCAACACCGAAGAACAGCGTCTGAAATACCGTTATCTGGATCTGCGTCGCCCGGAAATGGCCGCGTCGCTGAAAACCCGTGCGCGCATCACCAGCTTCGTGCGTCGGTATATGGATGAGCATGGTTTCCTCGATATCGAAACGCCAATGCTGACCAAAGCGACACCAGAAGGCGCGCGTGACTATCTGGTGCCAAGCCGTGTGCATAAAGGCAAATTCTACGCACTGCCACAATCACCACAGCTGTTCAAACAGCTGCTGATGATGTCGGGTTTTGATCGCTACTATCAGATCGTGAAATGCTTCCGTGATGAAGATCTGCGTGCCGACCGTCAGCCAGAATTCACCCAGATCGACGTGGAAACCTCATTCCTGAACGCCGACCAAGTGCGTGAACTGATGGAAAACATGATCCGTGGTCTGTGGCAGAACATCATTGGTGTTGATTTGGGCCAGTTCCCAATCATGACCTTTGACGAAGCAATGCGCCGCTATGGTTCTGATAAACCGGATCTGCGTAACCCGATGGAAATGGTTGATATCGCTGACCTGCTGAAAGAGGTGGCGTTTGCGGTGTTTGCAGGCCCAGCGAACGATCCGAAAGGTCGTGTGGCTGCGCTGCGTGTACCGAATGGTGCGCAGCTGTCACGCAAACAGATCGACGAATACACCCAGTTCGTGGCTATCTATGGTGCGAAAGGTCTGGCATGGATGAAAGTCAATCAGGCAGCCAATGGCCTGGAAGGCGTGCAGTCGCCCGTGGCTAAGTTCCTGAACGACGAGATCGTGCGTGAAATTCTGAGCCGTACTGGTGCACAAGACGGCGATATCATCTTCTTTGGCGCTGACAGCAAAAAAGTGGTGTGTGACGCCATTGGTGCGCTGCGTCTGAAACTGGGTCGCGATCTGGATCTGGTAGAAAGCTGCTGGAAACCATTGTGGGTTGTTGATTTCCCCATGTTTGAAGAAGATGGTGAAGGTGGCGTCACTGCGATGCATCACCCATTCACTGCGCCAAAAGATTTCACGCCAGCTCAGCTGGAAGCTGATCCATTAGCTGCTTACGCGAACGCTTATGACATGGTCATTAACGGCTACGAAGTGGGTGGTGGCTCGGTGCGTATTCACCGTGGTGAGATGCAACAGACGGTATTCCGTGCCATTGGCATCAGTGAAGCCGAACAAAAAGAGAAATTCGGCTTCCTGCTTGATGCATTGAAATTTGGTACGCCACCGCATGCTGGTCTGGCTTTTGGTCTCGATCGTCTGACCATGCTGTTGATTGGCAGCGACAACATTCGTGACGTAATTGCGTTCCCGAAAACCACCGCAGCTGCCTGTCTGATGACCGATGCGCCAAGTTTTGCTAATCAGCAACAACTGGGTGAGCTGGCTATTCAAACTACGGTGAAAGCAGCCGAATAAGTTTTTGTTTTTCGGGTAACGCGGCTTTTGTGACGGGAATGCTACTGTCACCACGTTACCCGCTGATTTTAGCTGATAAATTCAGCGTTAATTTTTATCGGGAGAGAGTTATGGCAGGTCACAGTAAGTGGGCCAACATTAAACACCGCAAAGCAGCACAAGATGCGAAACGCGGTAAAATGTTTACAAAAATGATCCGTGAAATTACCACGGCAGCGCGTCTGGGTGGCCCTGATGGCGGTTCTAACCCTCGTTTGCGTGCAGCTGTTGCTGCAGCACTGTCTATCAACATGACGCGTGACACTGTTGATCGTGCGATCAAGCGTGGTGCGGGTGGTGATGACGGCGTTGAATTAGAAACCCTGGTGTATGAAGGTTACGGCCCAGCAGGTACGGCAGTGATGGTTGAATGTATGACCGACAACCGCAACCGTACTGTGGCTGGTGTGCGTCATGCGTTCAGTAAAAGCGGCGGCGCGTTAGGTACTGATGGCTCGGTGGCCTATCTGTTTACCAAAAAAGGCATTCTCTCTTTCACCAATGCAGACGAAGATGCCTTGATGGAAGCAGCATTGGAAGCGGGTGCTGATGACGTTGAAACCAACGATGATGGTTCTATCGACGTTTATACCTCGCCATTTGATTTCGGTACTGTATTGGATGCATTAGAAGCTGCTGGTTTCAAACCAGAAAATGCCAATGTCAGTATGATCCCTAGCACTGAAGTCGATCTGACTGCTGATGATGCACCGAAATTGCTGCGTCTGATCGATATGCTGGAAGATCTGGATGACGTACAAGAGGTTTATCACAACGGTACTATTTCTGACGAAGTAGCTGCCACACTGGAATAATGCTTCCAGTCGTGCGTCACCGCTGTTGTATGACAGAAACAGGGAGCTTCGGCTCCCTTTTTTATCTGTGCCGTTTTTTATGCACGCGGCTTGTTTATTGGCGTGTTAGGCTGCGGCTGTTTTCTTCTTATTTTAATAAGTGTGGCTATGACCATTATTCTGGGTATCGATCCGGGATCGCGTATTACGGGCTATGGCGTGATCCGGCAACAGGCGGGCAAGGTGGAATACCTTGGGTCTGGCTGTATCCGTACCAGTGGCGAGCAACTGTCAGATAAATTGAAACAAATTTATGACGGTATTAGCGAAATCATCCTGCAATTCAAGCCTGATCTGTTTGCTATCGAGCAGGTCTTTATGGCGAAAAACCCTGATTCTGCCTTAAAACTGGGGCAGGCGAGGGGCAGTGCGATTGTCGCGGCGGTGAACGCGGGTTTGCCGGTCGCCGAATATTCTGCTCGGCAGGTTAAACAATCGGTTGTGGGCACCGGTGCGGCAGACAAAGAGCAGGTGCAGCACATGGTCAAGCAGCTATTGAAATTGCCTGCTTGCCCACAAGCCGATGCGGCAGATGCGTTGGCGGTTGCCTTGTGTCATACCCACACCCAACACACCTTACTGCGAATGGCGGGTAAAGTGCAGGGCACAGTGCGTGGGCGCCTGCGATAGTCCACCGAATAACTGGATGTTCATCCAGTTATTTATTATGCTAGCGCGATAATTTAATCGAAGGAGCAAGCGCGTGATTGGCAGACTGCATGGCATCATTATCGAAAAATCGCCTCCGGAAATTCTGTTGGATGTTGGTGGTGTGGGTTATGAACTCCAATTGCCGATGACTTGCTTCTACGAGTTACCTGCGGTTGGGCAGGAAGCAACCATCATCACCCACTTTGTGGTGCGTGAAGACGCGCAGCTGCTGTATGGTTTTAATACCCGCCAAGAGCGCATGTTGTTTCGAGAATTACTGAAAGCCAATGGGGTTGGTCCGAAATTGGCGCTGGCAATCATGTCGGGTATGTCGGCGAATCAGTTTGTCGCCTGTGTTGAGCGCGAAGATGTCTCATCACTGGTGAAACTACCGGGTGTCGGTAAAAAAACTGCTGAACGTCTGATCGTGGAAATGAAAGATCGTCTTAAGGGTTGGAATGGACATGATTTATTCACCCCCTATACCGATGCTGCACCTACAGATAATGCTACCGCCGCTGCACCCGCTGATACCGTCGAATCGGAAGCTGTCGCCGCGTTGTTATCTTTGGGCTATAAACCACAACAGGCGAGCCTGGTAGTAAGTAAAGTAATGAAACCCGAAATGACAGTTGAAAATGTCATTCGTGAAGCCTTGCGCGCCATGTTGTAACAAAAGTGATGAGATCATGATTGAAGCTGACCGCCTGATTGCTCCTGCAGCAATCACCGAAGATGAACAACTAGATCGTGCGATCCGGCCGAAACTGCTGGCCGATTATCAGGGGCAGGATCAAGTGCGTTCGCAGATGGAGATCTTCATCGAAGCGGCTCGTCGTCGCAGCGAAGCGCTCGACCATGTATTGATCTTTGGCCCACCAGGGTTAGGTAAAACCACCTTGGCGAATATCATCGCCAATGAAATGGGCGTGAATATCAAAACCACCTCTGGCCCTGTATTAGAGCGAGCCGGCGATCTGGCTGCCTTGTTGACCAATCTGGAACCTCACGATGTGTTGTTTATTGACGAAATTCATCGCTTAAGTCCAGTGGTAGAAGAGGTGCTTTATCCGGCAATGGAAGATTATCAGCTGGATATCATGATCGGTGAGGGGCCTGCTGCGCGTTCCATCAAACTGGAATTACCGCCGTTTACCCTGATCGGTGCGACCACGCGTGCGGGGTCATTGACTTCGCCGCTGCGCGATCGTTTTGGTATCGTACAACGCCTTGAGTTTTATAAAGTAGAAGATCTCGCGCATATCGTGGGCCGCAGTGCCGATGTGCTGGGTTTATCACTCGATCAGCAAGGGGCGTTTGAAATTGCCAAACGTGCCCGTGGTACACCGCGTATTGCCAACCGTCTACTGCGTCGGGTGCGCGATTTTGCCGAGATCCGCGCCAATGGCCATATCTCCGATAATATTGCTGCACAAGCTTTGGATATGCTGGATGTCGATAACGCTGGTTTTGACTACATGGATCGTAAGCTGTTGCTGGCGATCATCGATAAGTTCTTAGGTGGTCCGGTCGGCGTGGAAAACTTGGCTGCGGCGATCGGTGAAGAAAAAGAAACGATAGAAGATGTACTTGAGCCCTATCTGATTCAGCAGGGCTTTTTACAACGTACCCCGCGTGGTCGTATTGCCACACCAAGAGCCTACCTCCACTTTGGTCTGACCACGCCTGAGCGTCAGGCTTAAGCCTGACGCACGCTTTGTTATTTTTTCTCCCTATTTGAATTATTGGTAATAATTCATAACATTCTTAATTGTTATAATGTTGTTAATAATTAATTCTGTTTAAATATTAGAAATACGAGAATAACGTCGCAGATTTGAACAAGGTAATCGTTTTGTTTATTGAGTTAAATCAATGAAAAGAACTTAATATTATCTTAAGTGCATCCGGTGACTTACAATAACCAAGATTAGTATTGTTTAATAATTTGTTAAATATAAGAATTATTTTCAGATTTTAAATTTCGCTATAATGCCCAGTTTTAACTACATTTATGGCAAAAATGATCCAAATTTGTGTCAAATAGTATAACATTTACTGGAAATACAACATTAACGTAGCAACTCCACATTCCAGCGGTTGGAGTTTGCCAACAATGTCACTATTGATGAGGAATAATCATGATCAATGAACTTGTGGTTGAACTGTCGCGGCTTCAATTTGCCGCTACAGCCCTCTATCACTTCCTGTTTGTTCCATTAACGATTGGGATGACGTTTATCCTGGCAATAATGGAATCAGTGTATGTGATGACTAACAACCCGATCTATAAGGACATGACCAAGTTCTGGGGTAAATTATTTGGTATTAACTTTGCTCTGGGTGTGACTACTGGTCTGACCATGGAGTTTCAGTTCGGTACTAACTGGTCATATTACTCCCACTATGTGGGTGATATTTTTGGTGCTCCACTGGCCATTGAAGGCCTAATGGCGTTCTTCCTGGAATCTACCTTTGTTGGTATGTTCTTCTTTGGCTGGGATCGTCTAAGTAAAGTTCAGCATCTGACATCGACTTGGTTAATGGCGCTGGGTACTAACCTCTCTGCACTGTGGATTTTGATCGCTAACGGCTGGATGCAATTCCCGGTTGGTTCAGAATTTAACTTTGAAACCATGCGTATGGAAATGGTCAGCTTCGCTGAGCTGGTTTTCAATCCGGTGGCTCAGGTGAAATTCGTTCACACTGTTGCCGCAGGTTATACCTGTGGGGCGATGTTCGTACTGAGTATCTCTTCCTATTATCTGCTGAGAAAACGCGACATTCCGTTTGCTCGTCGTTCTTTCGCTATTGCTGCCGCGTTTGGTATGGCTTCGATTCTGTCAGTTATCGTGCTGGGTGATGAATCGGGTTACCGTTTGGGTGAAGTGCAAAAAGCGAAACTGGCTGCGATCGAGTCACAATGGGAAACACACCCAGCACCAGCGCCGTTTACTGCATTTGGTATTCCAAATCAAAAAGAGCAGAAAACCGATTTTGCTATCGAAATCCCTTATGTTGCCGGCATCATCGCGACACGTTCTATTACGGAAGAAATTACCGGTCTGAAAGATCAAATCGCGCATAACGAGTCACGGATCCGTAATGGTATCCAAGCTTATGCATTGATGAAGAAACTGCAGGCTGGCGAAAAGACGCCGGAAAATCTGGCTAAATTCAAAGAAATGAAAGTTGATCTGGGTTATGGCCTGCTGTTGAGCCCATATGCACCTAACATCGTTGATGCGACTGAAGCACAGATCAAAATGGCTGCAGACGATTCTATTCCGCCGGTCGCACCTATTTTCTACTCATTCCGCGCCATGGTGGGAGCGGGTGTGCTGATGTTGTTGCTGATTGGGTTAGCGTTTATTGATAGCTGCCGTCATCGTATTGGTCAACGTACTTGGTTACTAAAAGCACTCTTATGGGGTCTTCCGCTGCCATGGATTGCGATTGAATCAGGTTGGGTCGTGGCTGAAATTGGTCGTCAACCATGGACAATCGGTGAAGTGTTACCGACGTATCTGTCTTCATCTACGTTATCCACGGGTGATGTGCTGTTTTCTATGATTGGTATCTGCGCGTTCTATACCGTATTACTGGTTATTGAAATGTATCTGATGGTCAAGTTCTCGCGTAAAGGCCCGAGCAGCTTGAAAACGGGTAAATATTTCTATGAAACCGAGCAGGCATAAGAGGAAGCCATCATGTTTGATTACGAAGTCTTGCGTCTGATTTGGTGGGTTTTGATTGGCGTGCTGCTGATCGGCTTTGCCGTGACTGACGGTTTTGATATGGGGGTTGGCGCATTGCTGCCAATCCTGGGTAAAAATGACACGGAACGTCGTGTCATGATCAATACCATCGCCCCGCATTGGGATGGTAATCAGGTGTGGTTGATCACCGCTGGTGGGGCGCTATTTGCTGCCTGGCCAATGGTGTATGCAACCGCGTTTTCTGGTTTTTATATTGCCATGATCCTGACCCTGATGGCGTTGTTCTTCCGTCCAGTGGGTTTTGATTATCGCTCTAAATTGGAAAATCCAACCTGGCGTAACAGTTGGGACTGGTGTCTGTTTATTGGTGGTTTTGTTCCGCCAACAGTCATCGGTGTGGCGTTTGGTAACTTGTTACAAGGTGTACCATTCAGCGTTGATACCATGATGCGTACCACCTATGAAGGTACCTTCCTGCAACTACTGAACCCATTTGGCTTGTTGGCCGGTCTGGTCAGCCTGTTTATGTTTGTCACTCAAGGTGCTACTTGGTTGATGATGAAAACAGAAGGTCAATTGCAAGATCGTGCCCGTAAAACCGTTATGCTGACGGCATTGCTGACATTTGTATTGTTTGCTGTAGCCGGTTACTGGGTAGCTCATGGCATCGATGGTTACACCATCGTCAAATTTGCTGGTACTGAAGCTGCTTCTAATCCGCTGAACAAAGACGTTGTTGTTTCAGCGGGTGCCTGGATGCAAAATTACTCTCAGTATCCATGGATGATGGCAGCACCGTTGGTGGGGTTAGCTATGGCGGTATTGACCATTCTGGCGGCGCGTTTTGATCGTGCAGGTTTTGCCTTCCTGTTTTCATCCTTGATGATTGCAGGTGTGATCCTGACAGCGGGTTTCTCAATGTTCCCGTTCATCATGCCATCTAGCCTGAATCCGGCACAGAGCCTGACCATGTGGGATGCAACTTCATCACAGAATACGTTAACTGTTATGACGTTTGCAGCCGCTATTTTTGTACCAATTATACTGGGTTACACCATCTGGACTTATGTCAAAATGTTCGGTCGTGTTAGCAGCCAATTTGTAGAAAAGAACAAGCACTCAGTCTACTAGGAGATATGTTATGTGGTATTTCACATGGGTTCTGGGCGTGCTGTTGGCTTGTGCTTTCGGCATCATCAATGCGCTGTGGTTAGAACACACCGAAAATCTGGATCGTCGAATTAACGACAAATAGTCACCAGATTGTCAAAGGCCGCCTCCAGAGAGGCGGCTTTTTTATTTGTTAATGGCGAAAACAGCAATTTAACCTTCAACTAAAAAATAAAGTGAGCAAGATCACCTTCTTTCCGGAATCTTGCTGCGGTATATTATGCGCGTCTTATGACTGCGGGATTGAGCTCGATGGTCAACTCAGAGTTTAGCTGGTCAGTACGGGTCTATTATGAAGACACCGATGCTGGCGGCATTGTATACAACGCGAATTATCTGAAATTTCTTGAGCGTGCACGCACAGAATGGTTGCGGCAATTGGGTGTCGAACAAGACCAATTATTGCAACTAGATGTCGCTTTTGTTGTGCGTCATATCGATATTGAATTCCGCAATGCGGCACGCTTTAACCAAGTGTTGACGGTTTCTTGCCGGGTAACACAGTTAAAACGCGCTTCGATGGTGTTCACACAAGTAATTGTGGATGAACATAATCGGATTATTGTCTCTGCAGAGGTGACTATCGCCTGTGTCAGAGTTTCTGTTATGAAACCTATTGCTATTCCTGAAGATGTTAGTGGAGTGATTGCTCGTGCAACCAGCTGAAATGTCATTTACCAACCTTATCCTGCAAGCCAGCCCGCTGGTGCAGATCGTAATGTTGATCCTGTTATCTATGTCGATTGCTTCCTGGGCAATCATTGTGCAACGTACCAAAATTTTGAAAACCGCACGTTTCGTCTCAGAGCAGTTTGAAGAGCGTTTTTGGTCCGGTATCGACTTAAATCGTTTGTATCAGGAATGTGCAAATCGTCGCGATGAACTGAGTGGGCTGGAACAAGTGTTCTTCTCCGGTTTCAAAGAATTTGCTCGTTTACACAACAGTGGCCTGAAAAATCAGGAAATGATCATGGATGGCACCTACCGTGCTATGCGTGTCTCGGTTTCGCGTGAAATTGATGAACTCGAAACCCATTTGCCAGTATTAGCAACCATTGGTTCAATTAGCCCATATATCGGTCTGTTTGGTACGGTATGGGGGATCATGCATGCCTTCATCGCCTTATCTGCAGTAAAAAATGCATCATTAGCGATGGTTGCACCACCAATTGCAGAAGCCTTGATTGCAACGGCGATGGGTCTGTTTGCCGCTATTCCTGCGGTAGTGGCATACAACCGTTTTAGTACCAAACTGGAACGTCTGGATAGTGCTTACTTCAACTTTATGGATGAGTTTTCTACTATTCTGAACCGCCAGCTCGGCAGCAAGGGTGAGTAATAATGCACGTCAACAAACGTAGCAAAAGACGCGCTGTCGCCGAAATTAACGTCGTACCGTATATCGACGTTATGTTGGTGTTGCTGATTATTTTTATGGCTACCGCACCAGTAGTTATGCAGAGCGTGAAGGTTGATCTACCGCAGACCGACTCCCAACCCCTATCAGATGACAGTGATCCTCCTGTTATCGCTCAGGTAGATAAAGACAGCCATTATTCTCTTACCTTAGGTACTGAAGAAGAAAAGGATATGGCCGATCTGATCCAATTAGCGGGCGTCGTGTCTGATTATCATAAAACCCATCCTAACAGCCCGGTGGTCGTTGCTGGCGCCAAAGAAGTGCAATATGACGCTGTTGTTCAGCTCATGGCTGCATTGAAAGAGGCGGGTGTGGAAAATGTTGGGTTAATGACTGACTCAGTAGATAAGAAAAAATAAGCGGAGTAGTGGCGTCGTGAAACGAGGCATGAGCGGTCCGGTAGTTATCTCTATCATACTGCACGCACTGCTGATCCTGATGTTCATTCTGAAATGGAATCTGGATAAACCAAAGCGACCTGCTGGTGGCGGCGGTGGCGGTGGCGGTATTGTGAATGCAGTTGTCATTGATCAATTGAAGTTTGATCAACATAAACAATTTGCGAAACAACAAAAGGCCAAAAAAGCGGAACAGGCGAAAGAAGAAGCAGCGGCACAAGAAGCAGTTGCCGAAGCTGCACGTCAGGAAAAAGTTGAAAACGCGATCCGTTTGAAGAAAGAAAAACAGCAACAGAAAGAAGCCAAAGAGAAAGAGCGCAAACTGGAAGTTGAAAAACAAAAAGTTGAAGCTGAGAAGAAAATTTCTTTAGAGAAAAAGAAAAAAGAAGAGCTGAAGAAAAAACAAGACGAAGAGAAAAAGCTGGCTGATCAGAAAGCGGCCGAACAAAAAGCAGAAGAGCAGAAAAAACTCGACGAAAAGAAAAAGTTAGAGGAAGACAAAAAGCTCGAAGAGAAGAAAAAAGCTGAACAGGAAGCGAAGGAACAAGCAGCTAAAGAAGCTAAAGAAGCAAAAGAGAAAGCCGTAAAAGAGGCTAAAGAAGCGAAAGAAAAAGCAGCGAAAGAAGCCAAAGAAAAAGCAGATAAGGCCAAGGCGGCTAAAGATGCTAAAGAAAAGGCAAAACGCGATGCTGCTGACGCCAGTAAGCTGGAAGATGAACTGTTAAGCGAAGAAGCTGGTGGCGCTGCTGCTGGGCCATCAGGCAATAGCACCAAACCATCGACCTCTGCCGGGCCGGGTGGCTCTGGTGGTGGTGATCCAGGTTATGGTGATAAGGTCGCTAATATGATTGAACAGCGGATGCTGATTGATCAAAACATGAAAGGTAAGAGTTGCGTTGTCAAAATCAGATTAGCGCCGGATGGCTTAGTTCTGAGTGCGACAGCTGGCAGTGGTGATCCTTCAATCTGTCGTGCAGGGGTTACAGCTGTTAATATGATCGGGACGTTCCCAGCTCCACCATCGGATGCGGAACGAACCATTAATGCAACAATACAACCCCAATAATGATGGTCATTATTGATTTTGTAACAACCGGGAAATGAATAAAGATGAAAAAACTCTTGATGGCATTGGTAGGATGGTTGTGGTTTAGTCAGTTCGCTATGGCGGAACTGGATATTCTGGTAACCGGCGGTATGGACAGTGGCCGTCCTGTCGCAATTGTTCCCTTTAAATCCGATGGTTCATTACCAGAAGATTTAGCGAATGTAATTAGCTCTGACTTAATGCGCAGTGGCAAATTCAGCCCGCTGAGCCGTAATTCAATGCCAGAACAACCCGCGCAAAGTGGACAAATCAATTTCCCGACTTGGTCGGCATTGGGCACTGAAGCTGTTGTAGTTGGCCATGTTGAATCTGCGGGTGCAGGTCAATATCGCGTTACCTTTGAACTGGTCGATGTTGCTAAAGGTAAAGCTGGCGCAGGTGCTGTGTTAGATAGTCGTGTTGCGACCGTAACTGCTAAACAGCTGCGTAAATATGCACATCGTATCTCTGATATCGTTTATGAAAAACTGACAGGCGAGCGCGGTGCATTCCTAACCAGCATTCTTTATGTCACCGTTGATCGTAGTCAACCAATGCCATATCGCCTGATGCTGGCTGATTATGATGGTTACAATGAACGTATGCTGTTACGTTCCCGTGAACCAATCATGTCACCATCTTGGTCGCCAGATGGCCGTAAGATCGCCTATGTAAGTTTTGAAAAACGGACTCCGGCAATCTTTATCCAAGACCTCTACTCTCAAGCTCGTAGCATGCTAATTGCCTTACCGGGTATCAATGGTGCGCCAGAATGGTCGCCAGATGGTCGCTCTATGGCAGTCGTATTATCCAAAGATGGTCAGCCAGATATTTATACCGTTGACATCGGTTCACGTCGTTTGAATCGTCTGACTTCTGATCCGGCTATTGATACTGAGCCATCATGGAGTGCGGACGGCCGTTCTGTCTTCTTCACCTCAGAGCGTGGCGGCAGACCGCAAATTTATAAAGTAGATGTAGCATCACACAGCTCCAGCCGTGTAACATGGGAAGGTGATTCGAATCTTGGCGCCAGCGCTACGCCGGATGGCAAAGCGTTAGTTATGGTGAGCCGTATTCAGGGTTCATACCGTATTGCCCGTCAGGATCTGCAGGGCGGCGGTGTGTATGTGCTAACCAGCTCATCACTCGACGAATCACCAAGTGTTGCACCGAACGGTAGTATGATCATCTACAGCACTGTATATCAAGGTCGCCAGGGGCTGGCACTGGTATCGGCAGACGGGCGTTTCAAAGCTAACTTACCTTCCGCTAAGGGAGAAGTTCGCTCTCCGGCCTGGTCACCGTTTTTGAACTAATCCGAGCAATGTACCAAGGATATGAAGAAAATGAAAATTAACCCACTGCTGAAAACGCTGCTGATTGCGATTCCACTGGTTACTCTGGCTGCATGTAGCCATAAAAAAGGCTCTACTTCTGGCGCAACCGACGGTATGGCGGGTCAGGGCGTAGAAACTTCCGGTCTGGATTCAGGTCTGTCAGCAGATGAACAAGCTAAACAGCAGTTTGAATCACTGAAACAAGACAACGTGATTTACTTCAATTTCGATTCAGATGCGATCGAAGGCCAGTATGCTCAGTTGCTGCAGACTCATGCTGATTTCCTGAAGGGTCACAATAGCGTTAAAGTGTTGATCGAAGGTCACACTGACGAAAAAGGCACTCCAGAGTACAACATCGCATTGGGCGAACGTCGTGCTAAAGCAGTTGCCAAATATATGCAGAACCTGGGTGTAGATGTATCTCAGTTGTCTGTTGTCAGCTACGGTGAAGAAAAACCGGCTGACCCAGCTCACACTGAAGACGCTCTCAGCCATAACCGTCGTGCGGTACTGGTTTACTAAGGTTGAATGTTGATGGGTTACCTCCATTATGTAAAAGCGGCCACATTGATGGCCGCTGTTTTTTCTGTTCCGTTGGTTCATGCCGACGATATGGAAGATCGTGTCGTAAAACTAGAGCGTATGGTGAATGCGCGTGGTTTGTCTCAGGTAGAGATGCAGCAGCAAATTGATGCTTTGACTAATGATGTTCGCTCATTGCGTGGCGCATTGGAAGAGTCAAACTACAAGTTGCAACAAGTTACCGATAGGCAAAAAACGCTCTATCAAGAGTTGGATAAGCTACAGCAATCCACTCCTGCCTCACCACCTCAGGCTACAGCACCAGCAGCCAGTGCACCGGCAGCGACAGGGTCGCAGCAGCCACAGCCAACGGCAGCACCAGCACCAGCGCAGCAGACTACTCCTGCTACGCCTTCTGCGGCTAGCGAAGCGCCTGCTCAAGCTAAGCCGGCCACAGCACCTGCGGCGGCGGTTAGTGGTTCGGAAAGTAAAGACTATGACGCAGCAGTCAGTTTGGTTATCAAAGATAAGAACTACGCAAAAGCAATTCCTGCTTTTGATACGTTTATTGCTAGTTATCCAAACTCGGCGTTACAACCAGGTGCCCATTATTGGTTAGGTCAATTACAACTTAACCAGGGCGATCGTGAAAAAGCGAAAGCACATTTCCTGACTGTAGCGCAAAAATATAAAGATTCACCTAAACGTCCGGAAGCAATTTATAAGCTGGGAGTCATCGCAAAAGCGGATGGTGACACCGATAAAGCGAATAAATTTTTCCAATTGGTTATTAAGCAATACCCAAATACTTCCGCTGCGCAATTAGCTCAGAAGGCTATGGGTGGTTAATAATTAGTTAAAAAGGGCCTAAAATACGGAAAATTGGTCGAACGATGAGCAAACAGAAATAAATCATTATTTTTCTGTTGATTCGGAAACGTAAATCCGTATTATAGGCCGCCGTTGGCAGGGCAGAATGCAAAGCCAGCAAAGCGTGGGTCGTTAGCTCAGTCGGTAGAGCAGTTGACTTTTAATCAATTGGTCGCTGGTTCGAATCCAGCACGACCCACCACGAATTCCCAGGTCGCTTAGCTCAGCTGGGAGAGCACCTCCCTTACAAGGAGGGGGTCACTGGTTCGATCCCAGTAGCGACCACCAGTTTTAAAAATGATACAGATGGGTCGTTAGCTCAGTCGGTAGAGCAGTTGACTTTTAATCAATTGGTCGCTGGTTCGAATCCAGCACGACCCACCATCATTTAAAGTAATCCCAGGTCGCTTAGCTCAGCTGGGAGAGCACCTCCCTTACAAGGAGGGGGTCACTGGTTCGATCCCAGTAGCGACCACCAGTTTTACACACAGTGCTTTCCAGAATAACTGTGTTGCAGTTCCCAGGTCGCTTAGCTCAGCTGGGAGAGCACCTCCCTTACAAGGAGGGGGTCACTGGTTCGATCCCAGTAGCGACCACCAAATTTTGTGTTACACGTGTGGGTTGTTAGCTCAGTCGGTAGAGCAGCGGACTCTTAATCCGTAGGTCGAAGGTTCGATCCCTTCACAACCCACCAAAATCCCAGGTCGCTTAGCTCAGCTGGGAGAGCACCT
Source organism: uncultured Tolumonas sp. (assembly GCF_963678185.1). NCBI lineage: Bacteria > Pseudomonadati > Pseudomonadota > Gammaproteobacteria > Aeromonadales > Aeromonadaceae > Tolumonas > uncultured Tolumonas sp. Next base: position 1,918,611 of record NZ_OY782757.1, on the reverse strand, counting down.
CCCTTACAAGGAGGGGGTCACTGGTTCGATCCCAGTAGCGACCACCAGTTTTACAAAGTGACAAAGATGGGTCGTTAGCTCAGTCGGTAGAGCAGTTGACTTTTAATCAATTGGTCGCTGGTTCGAATCCAGCACGACCCACCATCTTTGCTCCAACCATCCTGATGTAATCTTCCAGTTTTCCATACTCATCACCCGTTTTATCTTGCTGCTTCAAATACTGAATTGCATTTAGCAAGTCTGCCATCTCGGTTATAATCAGCGAAGCCTTATCGTATTACTGGAGTAAGACATGAACAGCCCAGTCAATGTGGTTGAAATTGACTATCCTTTTCCGCAAATTCCAGCGCCGTTATCTGCAGAGCGTAAGCAGGAGTTGACTGCTCGTATCGCTGAATTGCTGAAAGCCAGAAATGCTGTGTTGATTGCGCATTATTATACCGACCATGATATTCAGGCATTGGCTGAAGCAACAGGCGGGTTTATCGGCGATTCACTGGAAATGGCGAAGTTTGGTAAGCAGCATGCCGCGCAAACGCTCATCGTTGCGGGGGTGCGCTTTATGGGCGAGTCAGCAAAGATCTTAAGCCCGGAAAAGCAAGTGTTGATGCCAACGCTACAAGCAGAGTGCTCACTGGATCTTTCTTGCCCTATTGAAGAGTTTTCCGCATTTTGTGATGCACACCCAGATCATACTGTAGTGGTTTATGCCAATACCTCTGCGGCAGTTAAAGCCCGCGCCGATTGGGTTGTTACATCTAGTATTGCATTGGAAATTGTTGAGCATCTGGATGCTGACGGTAAAAAAATTCTTTGGGCACCGGATCGTCATCTGGGTGCTTACATCGAGAAAAAAACAGGCGCAGAAATGCTGCGCTGGCAGGGGGCGTGTATCGTCCATGATGAATTCAAAGCCAAAGCCTTGGCGCGTTTGAAAGCCGAGCATCCTGATGCCGCTATATTGGTGCATCCGGAGTCACCTGCTTCGGTCATTGACATGGCTGATGCGGTTGGTTCTACCACTCAATTGATTAGGGCTGCACAGCAGTTACCTCAGCAAAAGCTGATTGTGGCTACCGATCGCGGCATTTTCTACAAAATGCAGCAGGCGTGCCCTGACAAGGTCATGATTGAAGCACCAACCGGTGGTGATGGCGCAACATGCCGAAGCTGTGCGCATTGTCCTTGGATGGCAATGAATGGCTTAGAGGCGATTTATGCTGCGTTGTCTGAGCAGGCTGATGCACATGAAATCAAGGTTGATGAATCTATTCGCCAGAAAGCGTTGATCCCGTTGAATCGGATGTTGGATTTTGCGGCTAACTTGCAGCAAAAAATTAGCAGTAATATTTAATAACGCGCTCAAATAAAAAAGCAGAATACCTCGGTATCCTGCTTTTTTTGTTTCTAGAACATCATCTATTTTCTAAATATAGCTGATCACGGTGCTGAGGGTATGTTCTTCGCCAGCAGCAATCGTTTGTCCTTCGCCTGTCACACAGGTTTCGACACAAACCATGGTCTGCCAGCGGTCGCTGTCAAAGTCGGCCATGTTTTCTGCGGCAGTCCAAGGATTCCAAACTACAGCAGAGTTTTCACCACCATTATCTAATTTGATGGTGTCAAAACCCGTGGTGAAACTCACTGCTTTGGCCGGCTTGCTATAAACACGATCAACTGCTGCAGTCAGATGAAAATCACCCTCTTGTACGCCATCTGATTTGGTCAGTTTGTCGTAGAAGCTGTCGCCTAAGCCTTTTACCGTAACAAGCTCAGTACCTTTGGTATTGAAATAGGTGTGCAGCGCTTCGAAGACGCGGAAATCTTTATCGCTGGTATTTTCAGTGGTTAACGACATGGTCAATGTAGTACCAATATGAACCTCAAACTCCAGGTGGAATGGGTGAGGCCACATCGCCAGTGTTTCGGCGGTATCGTTTAATGATAGATGCACATATGTGCCTTCGTCTGTTTCACTGACACCTTCTAATTGCCATGTCAGACCGCGAGCAAAGCCATGTGCAGGAAGCCCTGAACCTAATTCTGCAGGGGCTGGGCCGAACCAAGGCCAGCAGATAGGCACACCACCACGAAATGGCTTAGAGCCATCTTGAGCACTGGTATGACTCATCCACAGTAATGGTTGTTTATCTTTTGCTTGATAGTGCAATACATGAGCGCCAAATAATGAGATGGCCGCTTCCGCATACTGGTTTTTAATCAGGAGATAACTGAGCCCTGATTCATTAGTGGCGAGCTGTGTATTGCTGGTGAGATCTTGTTGTTTAGTAAATTTGAATTTTCTTAACATGTGTAAGCTCCCAAAGTAAAAAGGCAGCCCTTAGGCTGCCTTTTGTAAACTCATTCGGAATGAGCGCTCAAATTATTTAGAGATGTGAGCGATCAGGTCCAGAACTTTGTTTGAGTAACCGATTTCGTTGTCGTACCAAGATACAACTTTAACGAATTTGTCAGTCAGTGCGATACCAGCTTTAGAGTCGAAAATTGAAGTACAAGTTTCGCCGTTGAAGTCAGTTGATACAACTTCATCTTCGGTGTAACCCAGTACGCCAGCCAGTTCGCCTTCAGAAGCTGCTTTCATTGCTGCACAGATGTCAGCGTAAGAAGCGCTAGTTTTCAGGTTAACAGTCAGGTCAACTACAGAAACGTTGGTAGTTGGTACACGGAAAGCCATACCAGTCAGTTTGCCGTTCAGTTCTGGCAGAACAACGCCAACTGCTTTAGCTGCGCCAGTTGAAGATGGGATGATGTTCTGAGAAGCACCACGACCACCGCGCCAATCTTTAGCAGATGGGCCGTCTACAGTTTTCTGAGTAGCGGTAGTTGCGTGAACAGTAGTCATCAGACCAGATTCGATACCGAATTTGTCGTTCAGAACTTTAGCGATAGGTGCTAAGCAGTTAGTGGTGCAAGAAGCGTTAGAAACGATATCTTGACCAGCGTAAGTAGCGTGGTTAACGCCCATTACGAACATTGGGGTAGCATCTTTAGATGGGCCAGTCAGAACAACTTTCTTAGCACCAGCAGCGATGTGTTTACGTGCAGTGTCGTCAGTCAGGAACAGACCAGTTGCTTCAGCAACTACGTCAGCACCGATAGCATCCCATTTCAGGTTTGCTGGGTCACGTTCTGCAGTAACACGGATGGTTTTACCATTAACGATCAGGTTGCCGTCTTTAACGTCAACAGTGCCTTTGAAACGGCCGTGAGTTGAGTCATATTTCAGCATGTAAGCCATGTAATCAACGTCGATCAGATCGTTGATACCAACAATTTCGATGTCTGAACGTTCGAAAGCTGCACGGAATACGAAGCGACCGATACGGCCAAAACCGTTAATACCTACTTTGATAGTCATAGTTGTACCCAACATGTGTTCAAGGGAAAAAATTCGCCTATGAATTTACAAGAATTAAGGGGGAATGAGCAACTACCAAGCGACTATTAATTGCGATATATCATGAAATAGTTAATTTGTTCGCTATGCTTTATTGGGTTTGTGCTAAGTCAAGTCACCATTGTCTGTTTTTTTCGAATAAATTATAAGCGATCGAGCAGGACAAAAATAATTGCTGGTGGTCAGGTCACATTCAGTATTACCTTCAATGTGTGAGAATTGGGATATTACTAAATGGCGCTGACATTATCGGCCTGAATTATTCAACGGGAGGATAAGATGGATGAACTCCTTGATTTACTGGCACAACGACGTGGTATAGGGCAAGAGTATACGGATATCTGGGGGAAAACGACGCAGACATCAATGGAGAATAAGCGGGCTATCCTTGATGCCATGGGATATGCAACGACGGAACCTGAGGTCTTATCAGAACAAATTAGCCACGAAGATCTTACGTATTGGCACCAAATGCTGGATCCGGTGTATGTGCTAAGGCAGCAAACGGAGTTTCAAATTACCTGCCGATTGCCTGCAAGTGCGGAGTCTCCACTGAATTGGCGTATTGAACTGGAAGAGGGTGCTCAGTTAAGTGGCGTTATTTCACTGAATGACAGTCAAAAAATAAACTCCTTTCAAGCGAACAAATTATTATTTTCTGAATATGTATTAAATATTCAGCAGAATATTCCTAATGGTTATCATCAATTTAATCTTTTATCTGGAAATAATACGCAAGTATTAGCGACTTCTTCTTTAATTGTTGCTCCAGCCAATTGTTTTCATCCTGAGTTTTTACAACGCCAGCAGAAATGCTGGGGGCCGAGCGTGCAGTTATATACGTTGCGCAGCCAGCGTAACTGGGGTGTTGGCGATTTCACTGATCTAAAAATGTTATTGCGTGGTGTTGCTGCGTGGGGGGCTGATTTTGTTGGTCTGAATCCGATCCATGCTTTGTATCCGGCTAATCCGGAAAGTTGCAGCCCATATAGCCCTTCTTCTCGTCGTTGGTTAAACGTCATTTATATTGATGTTGAAGCAATACCTGACTTTTTATCCAATCCAGCGCTGCAAAAAGAATTAGCTGCTTCAGATGTTCAAGCGCAATTGCAGCAGTTACGCGATATAGATTCTATTGATTATAAAGCTGTTTTTTCTTTTAAGTTACAGTGGTTGCGCCGGGTATTTGAAGGGGCTGATCTCTCTGCGCGTACTGAACGGGGCAAAGCCTTTGCTGAGTATATTGCTGCCGGTGGCGATGGCTTGTTGCAGATGGCGGCCTTTGATGCACTGCAAAACACGTTATATGCCGGTGGCTTAGAAGCGTGGGGGCCACCGGTTTGGCCTGAGGTGTACCGGAGTTTTGATTCTCCTGCTGTACAAACCTGGATTGCTTCACATCAACTGGACATCTGTTTTTATCAATATTTGCAATGGATGGCTGACCAGCAGTTGGCTGAAGCGGAGCAACTGGCTAAAGCACTTGGCATGAGGATCGGCTTATACCGTGATCTGGCGGTTGGTGTTTCGGAAGGTTCTTGTGAAATTTGGGCAAATAAAGATCTGTATTGCCCTAAAGCCAGTATTGGCGCACCACCCGATCCATTGGGGCCACAGGGGCAAAACTGGGGATTACCACCGATCGATCCAGTGCAACTAAAACGAGCAGCTTACCGACCTTTCATTGAGTTATTACGGGCCAACATGCGTGGTTGCGGGGCATTACGCATAGACCATGTTATGGGCTTGCGTCGACTTTGGTGGGTGCCACCGGGTGCACCGTCTTCAATGGGAGCGTATGTCTATTATCCCGTTGAAGAGTTGCTAGCCATTCTGGCGCTGGAGTCACACCGTGAGCGTTGCATGGTGATTGGAGAAGATTTAGGTACTGTGCCACCGGAAATGCGGACATTACTGCATGCCAATGGTGTCTATTCCTACAAGGTCTTTTTCTTTGAACGAGCAGATGATGGCGGTTATTTCTCACCGGCACATTACCCTGCTCAGGCCATGGCCGCTTTAACGACGCATGATATGCCAACATTACGAGGTTTCTGGCATTGTGATGATTTGGCATTAGGGCGTGATTTGGGTCTTTATCCGGACGAAGATAAATTACAAGACTTATACCGTGAACGGCACAGCGCGAAACAGGCAATCCTAGACTCATTAGCGGGGCATGGTGTGTTGCCGGAGGGTATTGGACATGATGTCAGCTGGGTGGGGATGAACACCGTGTTGGCGCATGCGTTACAAGAGCATATGTGCCGTGGCAATAGCGCATTATTTAGTACTCAGTTAGAGGATTGGCTGGAGATGGATAAACCAGTCAATGTACCTGGTACGAGCACGGAATATCCGAACTGGCGGAGAAAGCTGAGTAAAAATTTAGAGAGTTTTTTAAATGATCCCGGACTGGCGGCGTTGGCTAACAGACTGACTAATGCGCGAAAACAATAGTAATGATTTTCATGTCAGCGAGTTATTTGTATCTGTAGCTGACCATTCTTAGTGATGTAGTAGAGGTTTACATATGCTGTTAAGAGAGCTTAATGAAGCCCGTTGCGGGCAACCATTTGAAAAATTGGGATGGATCTACGATAACGAACAATCATTGTGGCGGTTACGAGTCTGGTTGCCACATGCAACTCAGGTTGCTGTTCGCCGGATTGAGAAAAAAACAATCGAAAGTCAGTTAACTTGTGTGCATGTCGATGGGTTATTTGAAGCAGAATTTGCGAAGTTAGCGTCGCCGTTTGCTTATGCACTCAGAGTTAATTACGGCGATACCAAAGCGGAAGTGATCGATCCTTACCAGTTCCATGATGAAGCTTATCGTGGTCTGGCAGAGATGAAACTCAGCGCGGATAATATCTATCGTACGTTGGGCGCACAGCTCATTGAAACTGAAGTGAATGGCGTGACAGTGAAAGGGGTTAAGTTTGCTGTTTATGCCCCGAGTGCCATGTCAGTGAGCCTGTTAGGTGATTTTAACTTCTGGGATGGTCGCCGCCATCCTATGCAGCGTAGCTTGTGTGGTCATTGGGTGTTATTTGTGCCGGGTTTGGAAGCAGGTGCCCGTTATAAATTTGAATTAAAAGATATGCATGGCCATTGTCTGCCACATAAGGCTGATCCAGTTGGCTTTTATGCTGATCAATATCCGTCATTTGCATCGGTGGTTTACGACCAGAAAAAATACCAATGGCATGATGCGGAATGGCAAAAATCACAACGGAATGACAAACTCGAACAACCGCTTTCCATCTACGAAATTCATTTTGGTTCCTGGAAACGTCATGAAAATGGCGACTCGCTGAGTTACCGTGAGATGGCCGATGAGCTGATCCCTTATTTGCAGGAAATGAATTATACCCATATTGAATTGATGCCCATTATGGAGCATCCGTTCTCAGGTTCTTGGGGTTATCAGCCGTTAGGTTTGTTTGCGCCAACCAGCCGTTATGGTTCGGCTGATGATTTTAAATATTTTGTCGATCGTTGTCATGAAGCCGGAATTGGTGTGATCCTGGATTGGGTTCCTGCCCATTTCCCATCTGATGCACACGGTCTGGCGCGCTTTGATGGCACCCCGCTATATGAGTATGAAGATCCGCGTCGTGGCTGGCACCCTGATTGGAACTCTTATATCTATGATTTTGGCCGCGACACAGTACGTCAGTTCCTGATCGCCAGTGCTCTGTTCTGGCTGGATCATTTCCACATCGATGGTTTACGAGTCGATGCGGTAGCCTCAATGCTGTATTGGGATTATTCCCGTGATGAAGGACAGTGGGTGCCAAACCTGGATGGCGGCAACCACAACTATGAAGCCATCTCATTGCTGCAATGGTTCAACCGTGAAGTGTATGAGCGTTTCCCACATGCAATGACGATTGCGGAAGAATCGACGGCTTTCTCTGGGGTGTCTCGCCCTACTTACACCGGTGGTCTGGGCTTCACTTTCAAGTGGAACATGGGCTGGATGAACGATTCGCTGCGTTATATGGCGAAAGAACCGGTTCACCGTAAATATCATCATAATGATCTGACCTTCTCGATGGTCTATCACTACAACGAGAACTTTGTGTTGTCGCTGTCGCACGATGAAGTGGTGCACGGTAAACAATCTCTGCTGTATAAAATGCCGGGTGATGAGTGGCAACAGGCCGCTAATCTGCGTACTTATATGGGTTATATGTATGCACACCCTGGTAAAAAGCTCAATTTCATGGGCACAGAGATAGCACAGGCGGCTGAGTGGGATCACGATGGACAGCTGGACTGGTGGCTGCTTGGCTTTGATAAGCATCGTGGCCAGAAAAATCTGATCCGTGATCTGAACAAACTCTATCGCTCTGAATCAGCGATGTATGATGCGGATTATCTACAAAGTGGGTTTGAGTGGTTAGATCACTCAGATTGGGAAAACAGTGCACTGCTGATGATCCGTCGTAACAAAGCGCAGGATAGTTTCATCATTGCTGCTTGTAACTTTACGCCGGTGCCACGTGATGGCTTCCGTATGGGCGTGCCGGAAGCGGGGCGTTACCAGATCGTACTGAATACCGACAGTGGTGAATATTGGGGTGGTGATTATTTTGTTGGTGCTGATGTTTTCCATACCGAAGAGATCGCATCACATGGTAAAGATCACTCTATTGTGTTGAACCTGCCACCACTGGCTAGCGTATTTATCAAAAAAGTGGTTGAGTAACAGCATAAGAGGCCCCCGTCGTCGTATGACGGGGGTCAGATGGAGTTAAGACTATGACGGATCATTTTACATTGTTACCCGGTAAAGAAGCCCCATTCGGGGTGATGCCGGATGAGCAGGGATGTAATTTTGTCTTGTGGGCTCCGGATGCTGAACGCATAGAACTTTGTTTGTTTGATACAAAAGAGCAGGAAATTGCTCGTATCCGATTGCGTGAACGTCGCGGTCATCTTTGGTATGGATATATTCAAGGCGTCAAATCTGGTGCCTTATATGGTTATCGGGTGCATGGGCCACACAGCCCCGAACAAGGGCATCTGTTCGATCCGCAAAAACTATTGTTAGACCCTTATGCGAAAGCCTTGTCTCGTGTTCTGGAATGGAACGAAGAGCTCTATCAAGGCGATAGTCATCGCATGCTGCCTAAGTCGGTGGTTTGGGAAGATGAATTTGACTGGGAAGGGATCACATCCCCGCATTACAGCGATGCGCAGACTGTTTTGTATGAAGTCCATGTCAAAGGGTTCACTAAATTACACCCTGACGTGCCGGAACATCTTCGTGGTACTTACCTTGGTTTGTGCCAGCCAGCGGTGATCCGGCATATGCAAGAGCTGGGCATTACCACGGTACAACTGATGCCGGTTGCCAGTTTTATGAGCGAACCGCGCTTAACCCAACTGGGCTTAAATAATTACTGGGGTTATAACCCCGTCTGTTTCATGGCGCCGGAACCACGTTATGCGGTAAAACACGCCGTCACAGAATTTAAAACCATGGTGCGGGAATTACATCGTGCCGGTATTGAAGTGATCCTGGATGTGGTGTTTAACCATACCGCAGAAGGCGGGCATGGTGGCCCGGTCTTGAGTTACAAAGGGTTAGATAACCGTAGCTATTATTGTTTCGATAACGGTGGTTATGGCCCGGATTTTTCTCGCTATAGCAATATGACCGGCTGCGGGAATACTTTTAATGTGGATCATCCAAATGGCCTACGTTTGGTGATGGATAGTCTGCGTTATTGGGTGACCGAGATGCATATTGATGGCTTCCGTTTTGATTTGGCGGTAACGCTGGCGCGTGAAGGCGGGGAGTTCGACCCGTATGGCGGTTTTTGCAAAGCGTTGATGCAAGATCCAGTGTTGCGAAATGTGAAACTGATCTCTGAGCCTTGGGATATTGGCCCGTTTGGTTACCGTCTGGGGCAATTCCCAACCCAATGGCGAGAACTGAACGATCGTTACCGCGACACCATCCGCTCTTTCTGGCGCGGGGATATGGGCCGCATGGCCGAATTTGCGACCCGATTATTAGGCTCGCGCGATATTTTCCCCAAATCGCTGCGTGCGATTCATTCCAGTGTGAATTTTGTGTGTTACCACGATGGTTTCACGCTGGAAGATACTGTGTGTTACGAGCAACGCCACAATCAGGCAAATACGGAAGAAAACCGCGACGGGCACGGCCACAATTTGTCGAAAAATTATGGCATCGAAGGGCCAACTCTGGATCCGCGGATCAGCCGGATTCGGTTGCAACAAAAACGCAATATGCTGGTGACCCTGTTGTTATCGCAAGGTATCCCGCATTTATTGGCCGGTGATGAGATGGGGCGTAGCCAGATCGGTAATAACAATGCTTATTGTCAGGATAACCGTATCAGTTGGGTCAACTGGCAATTAAGTAATGAGGATGAAGGGTTACTGACATTTGTGAAACAAATGATCCGGATCCGTCGTTCTGCCAGTGCGTTCACCGAGTTACATCTGGAAGATGATCTCTATTTCGGCTCCCGAACTCAGGCAGATACTGTGCATTGGTATCATCCTGATGGAAGTGAGTTAACCGAAGGTGATTGGAATGCGCCTTCCGCGCAAGCGTTAGTCATGGAAATTATTGCGAAAGAAAGTCAGGAACATTGGCTGGTGTTATTTAATGCTAGTGGTTACGACATTCATTTCCGTTTGCCAGAGCCAGAAAAAAGTAATAACTGGACGCTGGCTGTGGACACCGCTTCGCATGATGGTAAACGGTTGTTACTGGACGATTTACAGCAGTTGGTAGCGGTCTGCAGCGCTCATTCCATGAAGCTGTTACGCGCCTGCCCACTCAAAGGATGTGATGTTAATTAAGTTTTCTTATTAACCTTACTTTTTGTGGTTTGAATCTGCTCTGTTGCTCATCTACTCTCTTAACAATTATGTAACAGGGGTAAGATCATGAGCGGGGAGCAGATGACTGATTGGCGGTTGAAACTGACACCAGAACAATTCCATGTTTGCTGGGAGAAAGGAACGGAACGCCCATATTCAGGCGCATTGTTGCATAACCGGAAAACAGGTATTTACCATTGTGTCTGTTGCGATGCGCCACTGTTTGAATCAAAAGCGAAGTTTGATTCCGGCTGTGGCTGGCCTAGTTTCGATCGGGAAATTCCAGATGCGGTACGGTATGAGGAAGATCTGAGCCATGGTATGCGGCGCGTTGAAATTATGTGCGCCAGTTGTGGTTCACATCTGGGGCATGTTTTCCCGGATGGCCCGACAGAAACCGGACAGCGTTTTTGCGTCAATAGCTTATCACTGGGCTTCAGCGAGGCTGAAACCAGTACCGCCGGAAAATAAAAAGCCCCTGAGTCAGGGGCTTTTTTTTATGCCGCTTAGTGACTCAGTTCACCGCGTAAATCTTGCTGCATCAATGTTCTCATCTGCTCTGATGTCAGCGGCTGGCTTAACAGGAAATGCAATTTGGCCAGCGCGGCTTCGGTGGTCATATCGAAACCGGATAACACACCGGCATCCGCCAGTGCATTGCCGGTTGCATAACCACCCATATTCACTTTGCCGCGCAGACACTGGCTGAGATTCACGATCAGCACGCCACGTTCTGATGCTTCGCGTAGCAGTTTGAGCATGGTTGGATTTTGCGGTGCATTCCCAACACCATACGTTAATAAAATTAATGCCTTAACGGGTTGTTGCAGTATGTTGGCAATGACGTCCACAGAAATACCAGGGTACAGTGTCACCACACCAATTGGCTGAGGTTGAATCGAATGCATTTTCAGCGGTTTATCACTGAGTTCTGCTGGTTTGCCGGCATTCCATTCAATATGAATACCGGCGTCTAAGAGTGGTGGAAAATCAGGTGAGTCAAAGGCATGAAAACCATCGGCATGTACTTTGGTGCTGCGGTTGCCACGAAACAGCTGATTATTGAAATACAGGGTGACTTCCTGCACCGGGTAATTCGCCGCAATATACAGCGAATCCAGTAAATTTTGCTGCCCATCGGAACGCAGTTCCGCCAGTGGGATCTGCGAGCCGGTGATGATGACCGGTTTATGCAGATCTTCCAACATGAACGACAGGGCGGATGCGGTATACGACATGGTGTCGGTACCGTGTAATACCACAAAGCCATCAAAATCGTCGTAGTGGTCGCGAATATCTTCTGCAATACGTTGCCAGTCAGCGGGTGTCATATCTGACGAATCGATCAGCGGGCTGTATTCATGGATAGTGTAATCGGGCATCTCTTCACGATGGAACTCTGGCATACCCGCCAGACAGTTTTCCATAAAACCAGCCTGTGGGATGTAACCCTGACTGGAGCGCTGCATGCCAATAGTGCCGCCTGTGTAGGCAATATAAATGCGTTTTTTCATCTGAACATAACCTTTTGCGTTAAAACAGAGGGGCGAACCCCTCTACTACTGACAAACTGGGCAATAACTGTAGATCCCTTGTGGATCTTGTAACGCATTGAGGGGCTGTAAAGCCTGATTGCTGGCTTTCCACCACTGTAAAGCGACACTGCCTAACGCAGAATGCGTCACCGATGCGGGCAGTAACTCCGCACTTTGATCAAACAATTCGCGGAGTAATTTATCTTTGGCGGAAAGCTCCGGTTCAATTAACTTAACTTGGTAGTCGGTTAATTTAGCCAGTTTACCGGCCTCAGCGGTTGCTTGTGTCAGATCGCCTAATGTATCGACTAAACCCAATTTTTTGGCATCGGTGCCGACCCATACTCGGCCTTGGGCGATTTTATCGACCTGATCAGGGGTCATCCCACGGCCTTCAGCGACCAGATCCAGGAAGCGCTGGTAGGTGTTTTCGACATTCATCTGCACGATCTGTTTGATATGTTCAGGCAAGGGTTGTGCCGGGCTGATACCGGTAAAATCGGTAGTACCAAGGCCATCGGTATGCACGCCCAAGGCATTCAATGCTTTATCGGCGGTCAGGAACATACCAAAGACGCCAATTGAACCGGTGATGGTTGAAGGTTCCGCGAAAATTTTATCCGCATCTGCTGCAATCCAGTATCCACCTGACGCCGCCATACTGCCCATTGACACGACCAGTGGTTTACCACTGGCTTTGAATGCCAGTAGCGCGGTACGAATTTGATCGGCTGCAAAGGCACTGCCACCAGGGCTATCAATACGCAATACCAAGGCTTTGATCTCTTTGTCATACATGGCATCACGGATCTGTTTCGCCAGCGCTTCACCGCCGATGGTGCCCGGCTGATTGTCTGCATCAACGATAGTGCCGGCTGCAACTAATAAACCGATTCTAGGTTTGTTGGCTTGCTGTTTATAACGCGCGGGTAGGGCGTGTAAATAATCGCTCAGTGCAATACTGCGGAAATCATGGCCATCTTTACCGGCAAAATGCTGAATGGTTTCGATGGTTTCATCGTAAGTCGACAGCTCATCAACTAAGCCCTGGTCGAGCGCATATTGTGCAGCATTCCCTTCGGCTTTGGTTAAACGAGTCAACACCTGTTCTTTACTAGGAGAAAAGGCATCTGCTGGTATATGTCGTGCGGCACTGACATTGTCTACGTATTGCTGCCAGAGCACATTGAGCCAACGTTGATTGGCTTCGCGTGCTTCCGGTGACATATCGTCGCGAATGTAAGGTTCGACAAACGATTTATACGTACCGACGCGAAAGACGTGCGGAGTCAGGTTGAATTTATCCAAGGCCGATTTGAAATACAGGGTATATAAGCCAAGCCCCTGAATAGCCACAGCGCCAGCTGGATTGAGCAGAATCGTATCCGCGTGTGCTGCCAGCAGATATTGATGTTGCTGATAAAAATTGCCAACTGCTACCACCGGTTTTTTACTTTGGCGGAAGTCATCCAACGCTTGTGTGATGGTGAGTAATTTACCAATACTGGCTGTTTCCAGATCAGCAGTTTTCAGCACAATGCCTTTAACTCGCGGGTCTTGTTTTGCCTGTTGAATGGCATAGACCACATCACCGACAGCGATTTCACGCGGTTGGTTTTTATCCGACAGCCACTTTTCCATCAGCTGATCGGCTGGATTTGGCGTGGACGGCTGTTCAACGAGTTTACCGGCCAGATCGAGCACTAATGCGCCTTCCTGAATCGTAGTTTCGGGCTTTTCTTCTCGAAGCCCGATCACGATTGCCAGAACAATGGCGATGAAAATAAGATTGATCAACAGCAATCGGGTGAAGTTGATGATCCGCCACAGAGAACGGAAAAACCATTTAATACTGCGAAACAGAAAACGCATGCAATAATTCCCGTAAGAGTTTAATAACGACATTATGCGAATAGTTGGCATAGATTACTACGCATCCGCGGCTTAGAGCGATCTTTGATGCAACAAACCGTCGAGATCCTGTGCTATGGTTGTAAACATAACGTTAACAAACAATGAGAAACGGTATGAATCAGGCAGGATTACATTTGTTACTGACGCGCTCATCTTGTGGCTTATTACAAGCGCCGGCACCGAGTGGTGATGTTCTTGAGCATATTTTACAAGCCGGATTACGCGCTCCTGATCATGGTCATCTGCAACCCTTTCAATTTTTACTGGCGGAAGGCGAAGGTTTGCAGCGCTTAGGTCGGTTGCTGGCTGCAAGTGCCAAACAAGATGGTGCGACTGACGAGGTGATTGAACGTGCGCAACAGATGCCATTACGGGCGCCGATGGTGATCACAGTGGTGGCCAAAGTGCATCCGCATAATAAAGTGCCGGAATTTGAGCAGCATTTATCCGCAGGTTGTGCGGTTATGGCGATGCAAATGGCGGCACAGGCGCAGGGTTTTGGCGGTATGTGGCGTTCCGGCCTACTGATGTATTCGCGAGCTTTGCATGAAGCATTAGGGCTGGCGGAACAAGATCAGATCGTCGGTTTTCTGTATTTAGGCACTCCGGCCACAGCATTGCGTCAGCCAACGCTGGTGGCAAGTGCCGATTTTGTACGTTGGTTATAACTTAGTTATTGCCGCTGCTCATCTCATCCAGCGTCAATGAAAAGCTGGGGATAAAGACATCAATAAAATACTGCACGGCTGGGGTCATGCGCTCTTCAAGCATGCTTTCCAGCCGGCGTTTGGCCAGAACAAACTCTTTATTTCCCGCGGCAATCTCCTCCAGACATTTAATGTAAGCACACAAGGTGTCCGCTGCTTTGACCACTTTTGCGGACTCGGCATCCTGATGTTCGGTATCCAGCAACGTTTGATAATCTTCGATAAACTCATCAGGCAGCAGCGATAACAACTGCTGTTCCGCCAGTTTTTCTATTTTCTTATATTCGCTGGCAATCGCGTTATTTTGGTATTTCACCGGGGTTGGCAGATCGCCGGTGATAATCTCCGTGGCATCGTGAAACATTGCCATCAGCGCAATATGGGCAGCGTCCAGCTGAGTATTAAATTTTCGATTGCTGATCAGCGCTAGGGCATGTGCGACCATGGCTACTTGCAGGCTGTGTTCGCTGATATTTTCCTTTTGGATATTGCGCATCAGCGGCCAGCGGTAGATCAGTTTCATGCGTGATAACTGGGCGAAAAAATGGCTGGTGGATACAGGTGATTCACTAGAAGACTGTTCACTGGTGGACATAGCGTGTGGCTCGCAAAGGCAGGTGTGCTACATAGATAACAAAAAAAAATGGCGACCTTCAAGTCGCCATTACAAATTATTGTTTGTAGGTTTTCAGGAAGCGGGCCAAACGGCCAATCGCATCTTGTAATTGCTCTTCCGCTGGCAGGAAGACGATACGGAAGTGATCCGGTGTCGGCCAGTTAAAGCCGGTACCCTGCACAATCAGCATTTTTTCCTGCTGCAGCAGATCAAACACCATTTTCTGGTCATCTTTGATTGGGTACACCTTCGGATCCATGCGCGGGAACATATACATCGCGCCTTTCGGTTTCACGCAAGAAATGCCCGGAATGTTATTCAGCAGCTCCCAGGCAATGTCACGTTGTTTACGCAGGCGTCCACCCGGCAGGATCAGCTCATTAATGCTCTGATAACCACCCAGCGCAGTTTGAATGGCAAATTGCATTGGCACGTTGGCACACAAGCGCATTGATGCCAGCATTTCTAAGCCTTCAATGTAACCACGGGCGTGCTGTTTCGGGCCGCTAACCATCATCCAGCCTTGGCGGAAACCACAGGCACGATAGGCTTTTGAAAGACCGTTGAAGGTGACCACCAAGACGTCATCGCACAGCGTACAGATACTGTGATGAGCGATGTCGTCGTAAATGATTTTGTCGTAGATCTCATCGGCGAAAATGATCAGGTTGTTCTGACGCGCAATTTCGATGACTTCCAGCAGGAATTCGGTGCTATACACCGCGCCAGTCGGGTTGTTCGGGTTGATCAGCACAATACCACGGGTGCGCGGTGTGATTTTCGCTTTGATATCATCCAGATCTGGATACCAATCAGCTTGTTCGTCACAGATATAATGCACCGGGCGGCCACCGGATAAAGTCACGGCGGCAGTCCACAGCGGATAATCGGGTGCAGGTACTAACAGTTCATCACCGTTGTTCAGCAGTGCCTGCATCGACATCACGATCAGTTCGCTAGCACCGTTGCCGATGTAGATGTCATCCACATCCGCTTTGCGCAGACCTTTCTGCTGATAATATTGGGCAATGGCTTTACGTGGGGCGAATAAGCCTTTGGAATCGCAGTAACCCTGACCCTGATGCATATTGACGATAACGTCTTTGATCACTTCTTCCGGGGCATCAAAGCCAAAGGAGGCCGGGTTACCGATGTTCAGTTTTAGAATGCGATGGCCTTCGTCTTCCAGACGACGGGCTTCTTTATGGACCGGACCGCGAATGTCGTAACAGACGTTGTCCAGCTTGTGTGATTTCTCAATAAGTGACATGACTACAACGCGCCTCTGCAATACTTGCGGGAGAACCGACAGACGGGCTGGCTCCCAGGGCGTCTATTGTTCTCCATATGCGATACTAACTCAATGGAATTTGTCGGTTTTTTCTTCTGATACTTAGCCAATAAGCTCAGATGCAAAAGTTAAATCTTCTTTAATGTTATCATTATTCAGTTATTTCTATCGGTGCTTCGCGATAAATCTGCTCTAATATCTGCCGTTCAAACTTGTAATGAGGAGATGCGATCCGGTGCGCTTTGAGTGCCTGACGTACTGCTGGCGGGAAAGTTAAGCCATTGCTCATCAAGACAAAGGCCTTTCTTTTACCGGATGCCGTCTTCATAAACCCGGCCAGATTGGACACATTTTGCAATGTACCAGTTTTAGCGGTGACATTTTTTACCAATGGCGGGTTCTGCACGCTGCCGCGTGAGCCAAGCGTACCGCTCATACCGGCCACAGGTAGTAGCTCAATGATGTGTAATTCATCATCATGCAACGCCATATAATCCAGCACCTGCAGCATCTGCTTCGCAGTGATCAGATTGTGAGCCGATAAACCAGAACCATCTGCCAACAGTGCTGAGCCTAAATCGATACCGGCTTTGTTTTTAAGAATTCCCCGAACCGCATCGGCACCAGCAGCATAACTGGCGGCGCGGTTGAGATAATAATGGCCCAGTGCACGGGAAAGACTATCCGCAATCAGGTTATCTGATTTCTTCAGCATGCGATCGAGCAGTTTTTTCAGTGGTGCAGAAGGCACATGTGCCAGTTCGACCAGATTGTCCGGTACATGGCGTACGGCTTTAACTTGCCCAGTCAGATTGATATCCGCGCGTTTGGCAGCCCAAGAGACGAGTTGTACACCCCAGGCAGTCGGATCGGTGATAGCAAAGCTTAACGGCCATGGAGAGCCAACTTGCTGTGGGATACAACCGGTCAGGTGATAGTTGTTACTGGAATTCATATCGACACGCAGGTCACAGCCGGAATAATACTCTTGCTGTGTCACAATTCGTGCTTCACTGGTAATGGTGATCGGTTGCCCTGCGGGAATAATAGGTTGCGCAACCGCACCCAGTTGATCGGCTTTGAGCTGGGCAAACACACAGTTGCGATCGATGATCACGGCAGAGGCGGGGGCGGTAAAACAGATCGGTAAATCATTCCATGACCAACCATCGCCATGGTCGTAACCACCGTACCCACTGATATCCAGCAGAATGTCACCCTCTATCTGAGTGATTTTTTGCTGTTTCAGATAAGCGAGCAGATTAACCAGTGTCTGGCGAGTCAGATCGGGCGCACCATCAAATTGCAGTACCAGATCACCTTTTAATACCCCATTCTGGATCGCACCTTGAGGTGCCAGCATGCGGGTTTTAAACTGCCAGTCTGGGCCGAAATAAAGTGTTGCTGCCAGCGCGGTCAGCAATTTTTGTGTCGACGCTGGCGTCATGAAGGTGTCGCCGTGATAGGAAGCAATCGCGGTGGAGCCCGGTTCATTGAATGCCAGTGCGATACGACTGCCTTCCGGCACCGAAATAGCGGCCTGAGCAGAGCCAACTGCAAACGCAGCAGAAAAGAACAGTAATGCAGAGGCAAAGAATTTCGGCATAATAAACAATCTCAACAGGGGATAGCGGAAAGCGTCATGTGCCGCTGAACCAGAATTTGTGCAGGCCGATTATAGAGTGCTCTCGCGCTGGCGCAACATTCACAACACAAACACAGCAAGATCGGGTATCTTATGCCGCGATTTTTGCATAGAACCCTTAACCAGGTGAGAACTACCCATGATTATTGCACCGAAAGTCCGTGGCTTTATTTGCACAACTACCCATCCGAGTGGCTGCGAAGCTAATGTCCGTCAACAGATTGCTTATGTGAAAAGCAAAGGCCAGCTGGCGAATGGTCCAAAACGGGTATTAGTGATTGGTGCATCCACCGGTTACGGTTTGGCATCGCGTATTACTGCTGCGTTCGGTTCCGACGCCGCTACTATCGGTGTGTTTTTAGAAAAAGCAGGCACTGATAAGAAAACGGGTAGCGCAGGTTGGTATAACTCTGCTGCTTTCGATAAAGCCGCAAAAGAAGCCGGTCTGTATTCCAAAAGTATTAATGGCGATGCGTTCTCTGATGAATGCCGCGCCAAAGCAATCGAGCTGATCAAAGCCGATCTGGGCCAGGTCGACATGGTGGTTTATTCACTGGCGTCACCAGTGCGTAAATTACCAACGACTGGTGAATTGATCCGTTCTGCACTGAAGCCAATTGGTGAGGTTTACCGTGCAACTGCGGTTGATACCAATAAAGATGAGCTGATCGAAGCACAAGTTGAACCAGCTAACGAAGAGGAAATCGCCAACACCATCAAAGTTATGGGTGGCGAAGACTGGGAATTGTGGCTGAATGCGTTAGATCAGGCGGGTGTATTGGCTGAGGGTGTGAAAACCGTTGCATACAGCTATATCGGTACCGACATTACCTGGCCAATCTACTGGCACGGTACTCTGGGTCGCGCGAAAGAAGATCTGGATCGCGCCAGCACGGCTATCCGTCAACAACTGAGCAGCAAACACGGTACCGCCAATGTGGCTGTGCTGAAATCAGTGGTAACACAAGCTTCTGCCGCCATTCCGGTGATGCCGTTGTATATCGCCATGTCTTTCAAACTGATGAAAGAGCAGGGCATTCATGAAGGTTGTATCGAACAGATCCAACGTATGTTCTATACCCGTCTGTTTGATGGTGAATTTGTGACTGATGATGCCCAACGTATCCGTATGGATGACTGGGAACTGCGCGAATCAGTACAACAAGCATGCCGTGATCTGTGGCCACAAGTGACGACAGAAAACCTGCCTGAATTGACCGATTACAAAGGTTATAAAGACGAATTCCTGAAACTGTTTGGTTTCGGTTGGGAAGGTGTTGATTATGATGCGGATGTGAACCCAGACATCAACTTTGATGTGGTTACACTGTAAATCACTCAAACCCCTCGGCAACGAGGGGTTTGTTTTTTATAACAGGAAAGATCTTTTGCCCGTCAAACTTGCCACGATTGGTGTTTAGGGTAGCGAGTATTCAGAAACTCAATTTTTGCCGCATCACCGTCTAAACGAGTCAGTTTAGACACATCGTCATCAGTTAATTCATAAGAAAAATAATTAGTTAATTCCGGATTATTTCGCGTTGTATTGTGTTGCGGATAAGAATGAACGGCTTCGTTGATCGCTTTTTGTGAATCAATCGCGTTTACGACATCCACTTTATTTGTTACGGCGCTGACTATGGCATAACTTCTTACCGGTGCGCCAACCTCGTCGTTATTCAGCATATATTCCTCGATTTATCGCGTAAGAAAAGTCTGGTTAAGTTAGGTCTACGCTATAAACAATATTATTTTATATCGTAAAAATGGCGTGCTTCTAAACCCGAAAAATCAGGGTGTTCTTTACATATTTCCGCTTTAAACTCATGAACTAAACCAGGTGCCGCTAAGGATATTACCGGGGATAAATAAAACAGATAGTCGCCATCGGCAGTCATCCCTTGGTAATACGCAATTTCATTTTTATAACCCCGCAGGTAAGTCGCATTCACGTAAATTTTAACTAAGCCGTTTTTAAGTGCTGCCACAGACAGCTCGGTCACGCTCAATGGTTGGGCTGATGTATCGTGTTCATCATTCCTGATGATGATTTTATGCCATGACATGGTATGTCTCCCATCCTGAGAACAAAACAGAACCCACGAGCAAAAAATGTATATCTTGAATTAAGTATATAAGTAAATTTACTGACGAAAGTGTTATCTAGCTAAATCGCTTAATTCTTGTTGTCACCTTGACTCGCGATTATCATTACCGGCTTAGTTCAGCACTCGGCTGAATAGCAATGAATAACAAGGTATGGTTATGGCTACGGTTAAAGAAGTAATTGCATTAGCAGCTCAAGCAGATGTTCAGGTGGAAATGATGTTCCCTGGGGAAGAGTGCGCTGCTTATGATGCAAAAGAATTATTGGAAGATACGGAGTTCATGGCTCAAGATGAGATGAACGAAGTCTGTGAAGAGCAGTTTTTTGAGGAACAAGATTCGGGGTTTGGCTTCGTGCAAAGCAGTTTTACCGCTTACAAATATGAATCCGCTGAGTTTCGTTTTTCTTGTTATATCGGCTAGTGCTACCACTCGCAAGCTGTCGCTTAAGCCATAGTGCCAATAAACAAAAAAGGACTTACAACAATCTGCTGTAAGTCCTTGATATATTTGGTGGCCCCTCCCCGGCTTGAACGGGGGACCAAACGATTATGAGTCGTCTGCTCTAACCACTGAGCTAAGGGGCCTGAATTGGTGGCATTATACGAAGTGATACACTGAGTGTCTAGTTATCAACAGGTTAGGCGCTCATAAAAGCGCCAACCTGTGATCTTAACTATTCATCCAGGAAGCTGCGCAGAACTTCTGAGCGGCTTGGATGACGCAGTTTGCGTAATGCTTTTGCTTCGATCTGACGAATACGTTCACGAGTAACGTCGAACTGCTTACCTACTTCTTCCAAAGTATGGTCAGTGTTCATATCGATACCAAAACGCATACGCAGTACTTTTGCTTCACGTGCAGTCAGACCAGACAATACGTCACGGGTAGCTGCTTTCAGACTTTCTGAAGTAGCAGAATCCGCTGGCAGTGCCAGGGTTGTGTCTTCAATGAAATCACCTAAGTGCGAATCTTCATCGTCACCGATCGGGGTTTCCATCGAGATCGGCTCTTTCGCGATCTTCAGCACTTTACGGATCTTGTCTTCCGGCATACCCATACGTTCTGCCAATTCTTCAGGATTCGGTTCACGACCCATTTCCTGCAGCATCTGACGAGAGATACGGTTCAGCTTATTGATCGTTTCGATCATATGTACCGGAATACGAATGGTACGGGCTTGGTCAGCGATAGAGCGCGTGATTGCCTGACGGATCCACCAAGTGGCATAGGTTGAGAATTTATAACCACGGCGATATTCGAATTTATCGACCGCTTTCATCAGACCTATGTTACCTTCTTGAATCAAATCAAGGAATTGCAGACCACGGTTGGTGTATTTCTTCGCAATAGAAATTACCAGACGTAAGTTCGCCTCAACCATCTCTTTTTTCGCACGGCGCGCTTTTGCTTCACCGATACTCATACGACGGTTGATATCTTTGATCTGAGCAATCGACAGACCTGTTTCGTGTTCTACCTGCTGCAATTTCTGGATGGAGCGTTGTACTTCTTCATCCATTTTTTCTAAGCCGGCAGACCAGGCTTTACCGCTGCTTTTCGCAAATTCAAACCAGCCATTGCTGGATTCATTGTTAGTAAAAGCAGAAACAAAGTTTTTCTTTGGCATTTTTGCGTATTCAACGCAATAACGCAGGATCAAACGTTCCTGTACGCGCACGCGTTCCATCATGTCACGCATGCTGTTAACCAAACGGTCAAACTGCTTCGGCACCAGACGGAATTCTTTGAATACGTTCGCTAATTCAAGGATCTCTACTTTGGCTAAATCGCTGTCACGACCATTGTCTTTGATGGCGTCACGCGTTTTTTCGTATTGAGTACGCAGCGCAGAGAATTTCTCACGAGCGACTTCAGGATCCGGACCAGTATCTTCTTCCGCATCATCATCGCCGTCTTCATCTTCGTCATCATCATCGGTGTCGTCTTCTTTCAGCGTTTCTTCATCTAACGCAGAACCGATGTTGGTGGCTGTTGGTGGTAAATCGTCATCTTCACTGACGAAACCGGAAATGATGTCGCCCAGACGGATATGACCGGCTTCAAAACGATCAAACTGATCCAGCAGGTAAGTGATCGCTTCCGGATATTCGGCTACGGAACTTTGTACCTGATTGATACCGTCTTCAATTCGTTTAGCGATGTCGATTTCGCCTTCACGAGTCAATAGCTCAACCGTACCCATTTCGCGCATATACATACGCACAGGGTCAGTAGTACGACCAATTTCAGACTCAACAGATGCCAGAACTTGCGCCGCAGCTTCTGCTGCATCTTCGTCGGCGGCATTGTTTTCGGTCAGCAACAGATCATCGGCATCAGGTACGTTTTCAACGACCTGGATACCCATGTCATTGATCATCTGAATAATGTCTTCTATCTGATCGGAATCAACGATATCTTGTGGAAGATGATCGTTAACTTCTGCATAAGTCAGATAGCCCTGCTCTTTACCTTTGGCAACGAGGAGTTTTAGTTGCGACTGAGGGGTTTGCTCCATAGAACTCATCCGGTTGGTACTTCCTAAGGCTGATTTATCGCTCGGTGGCGTAAAATCCGCCGATTATAAAGAAACGACGGCCGTTTTGCACGTTAACGACAAAGTAAAAATCCGCCCCGTTATATTTTGTATAACAGGGTAGTAGTTTGTTTAGTGCTGTTCTTGCATCAAGTAGCTATATTCCCGTAACCGGGCATGTGTTAATCATATAGTGCCGCTGTGCCTGAAATTCAAGCTGACGACCTGTTATTTCGTGGATCGTTTGTATTCAGTTAGTAAAAACTGTAGTTCTTGTTTTTCTTCAAGATTCAGCTGGTGCTGATTTAATAAGCTGTCTAGCCGTTGCTGCAGATACAGATCGAGCAAACGATCGCAGACATCTTCCAGTTCTTGCTGAATGTTGTCACCGGCGGTGAGTTCATCCAGCATCGCCAGTTGTGCTAAGGCGCGTCCTTCTTTGGTATCACGCCATAGTTCCAGCAACTGACCTGTCGACATTGGGTTGTTGTGCAACTGCGCTAACAGCGTCAGCAACACCTCAATACCGGGTTCTTTTAATGATTTTAGCACATCCGGCAGCGGGGGGAGTAATGCCGCGACGGCTGGATGTTGCACGATCAACGCAATTGCTCGTCGGATCAGCGTCAGTTTGATTTTACCACCGGGTTTTGCGGTAGTTGCTGTCTGTTGCGCTTCCTGTTCCTGACGGCGGAATATTTCACGCAGCCGTTTTTCATTTTCCCCCCAGCGCAATTGTGCTGAGAGCTTGGTCAACAGACTTTCGCGATTAAACCCTTCAGGTACCCGACGGATCAGGGCAATGGCTTTATTAGCCAGTTCATTTTGTCCTGCCTCGCCACTTAAATTCAGATCTCGTGTCAGACGTTCAAACAAAAAGTCTGCATACGATTGCGCATCATCCAGTTTTTGTTCAAAAACCGCCTGACCAAATTCGCGAATGAAGCTATCTGGATCATGTTCTTGCGGCAGAAACACGAAACGTAGATCTTTACCATCCTGCAAGCTGGGCAGGGCATTTTCCAGCGCACGCCAAGCGGCTTCCCGACCTGCATTATCACCGTCGTAACAACACACCACTTCGGATGTGGTGCGAAATAACAGATGCATATGATCTGCGGTCGTTGACGTGCCCAGCGAGGCCACTGCATAGTCGACACCAAATTGCGCCAGTGCCACTACATCCATATAGCCTTCGACGATCAGGATGCGGGCCGGATTTCGATGCCGTTCTTTAACCTGATACAGGCCAAACAGTTCTTTGCCTTTATGAAAAATCGGCGTTTCCGGTGAGTTAAGATATTTGGGCGTACCATCACCCAGAACGCGGCCACCAAAACCGATAACCCGACCACGACGATCGCGGATCGGAAACATAATCCGATCGCGGAAGCGGTCATAACTGCCGCCACCATCGCGCCCGATCAGCATGCCCAGTTCAACCAATTGTGCTTCGCTGGCTGCTGAACGAACCAGCGTCTGGCGTAAACCATCCCAGCTGCCTGGTGCATAACCAATCGCAAATTGTTTGACGATCTCGCCAGTTAAACCACGCCCTTTCAGGTATTCAATCGCTTGCGGGGCACTCTTTAACTGATTTTGGAAATACCGTGCTGCCCATTCCATCAGTTGATAGTGATCGGCTGAGGGGGCAGGCCCTTGGTTGTGAAAAGGTTGATCGTTGGGTACGGTTAAGCCGTGCAGATTCGCCAGTTCACCGACGGCGTCGGGAAAGTTCAGCCCGTCATACTCCATCAGAAAACCGATGGCGTTACCGTGCGCACCACAGCCAAAGCAGTGATAAAACTGTTTTTCTGGGCTAACAGAGAAAGAAGGCGATTTTTCGTTATGAAATGGGCAACAAGCCTGGTAGTTCTTACCGGCTTTTTTCAGATGAACACGACCGTCGATTAACTCGATAATATCGGTACGATTCAGCAGATCATCAATAAACGATTGCGGGATTTTGCCAGCCATCTGAATTCCGTCTGCCAATAGAATAAGCCGCGCAATCGCAGGAAAGCGCGGCTTATCAAGAAAACTTAACGGTCTGTAAAATTAGTACAGACGGTTACGACGTGCGTTTTCGCGAGCCAGTTTCTTCATGTGACGTTTTACTGCAGACGCTTTAGCGCGTTTACGAATAGTAGTTGGCTTTTCGTAAAATTCGCGGCTGCGAACGTCAGACAGAACACCTGCTTTTTCGCAGGAGCGTTTGAAGCGACGCAGAGCTACGTCGAATGGCTCGTTTTCACGTACTTTAATAACTGGCATGTGCCTTTCACCTCGGTGTGAATGTTTTTCTGGCTGAAAGTCAGCCTTACTAAAAATGGTGCCGAATTTTAATCCCATGCATGGGGGTATGTAAACCCCGATCAGAACATGCTGGAGTAAAAAAGCGCTGAAATGTACCATAGCGCCTCATAAACGGTGGGATTTTTACCGGAGCGACCAAAAAATGCGGGTATTAGGCATCGAAACTTCTTGTGATGAAACCGGGATCGCGATCTTTGACGATCAAGACGGGATCCTCGCGCATCAATTATACAGCCAGATTAAATTACATGCCGACTATGGCGGGGTGGTGCCGGAATTGGCCAGCCGCGATCATATCCGCAAAACATTGCCATTGATTGAAGCGGCATTACAGCAAGCCGGTTGTCGATCCGAGGATCTGGACGGGATCGCATATACGGCGGGCCCAGGCTTAGTGGGGGCGTTACTGGTGGGCGCCACTATTGCGCGTTCACTAGCGATGGCTTGGAATAAACCGGCGATCCCGGTGCATCACATGGAAGGACATTTACTGGCGCCAATGTTAGAAGAACATACGCCTGAGTTTCCTTTTGTGGCGTTGCTGGTTTCTGGTGGTCATACCTTGTTAGTGCGCGTAGACGGTATTGGTCAGTATAAGATCCTCGGTGAATCAGTCGATGATGCCGCCGGTGAAGCTTTTGATAAAACAGCGAAATTGCTGGGGCTGGACTACCCTGGTGGTGCGGCATTATCAAAATTAGCTGAGCAGGGTACGGCTGGACGGTTTGTGTTCCCGCGTCCGATGACGGATCGCCCAGGCTTGGATTTTAGTTTTTCCGGCTTAAAGACTTTTGCAGCTAATACGATCCGCAGTCAGGGCGATGATGATCAAACCCGAGCGGATATCGCACATGCCTTCCAGACGGCGGTTGTCGATACGTTGGCGATCAAGTGTAAACGAGCATTGCAGGAAACCGGTCTGAAGCGCTTGGTGATTGCCGGTGGCGTCAGTGCCAACAAACAATTACGCACCGAATTGGCGGCCGTGATGAAAAAGCTGGGTGGTGAAGTGTTTTATCCACGCCCGGAATTTTGCACCGATAATGGCGCCATGATCGCCTTTGCGGGTTTGCAACGGCTGAAAGCGGGACATACCACCGGGCTTGAGATCGTGGTACAGCCACGCTGGAATCTGGAAACGTTAGCGCCGGTGACGCCGTAACGGGTTATTGGGCCAGATCTTCGGTTCTCGGCCATGTAATAAGCGGCTGATATTCTCGTGATGACGCAGAATGATCAGACAACAGAGCATGGCTACGGGCAGGGTAAATTCAGGTTTCAGGCAGTAGGTATACAGTGGCGCCAATAATGCCGCTGCCAATGCCGCCAGTGATGAATAGCCGGTGAGCAGCAATATCAGCAGCCAGGTTATGATCATAAAGCTGCCCATATCCAACCCGAGAGGCATCAGGGCACCAAGCGCGGTGGCGACACCTTTGCCGCCGCGGAAATGGAAATACAGCGGGTACATATGCCCTAAACAGGCAGCTATACCGATAAAGCCGAGATAGATCGGTGGAATGCCGAGATACCAGGCCAGATAAACCGGCAGGGTGCCTTTTAGCATATCCAGCAGAAACACGCTCAAAGCGGCAATACGGTTACCGGAGCGTAGTACATTGGTCGCGCCGGGGTTATGTGAGCCATAATCGCGGGGGTCGGGTAGGCCGCAGCAACGGCTGATCAATACGGCGTTACTGATTGATCCCAGCAAATAAGCCATGCCAGTCATGGCAAAAGCGAGAGCGAGCATGGATCTCCTGATGTTGTTCGCGGACACTATTTTTCTAACGGCGCTGGCTGGAGTATGATCCACACCAGATATCCACCTTCCAGATTAGCAGAATTAGGTTAAAACATGGATAAAGTCTTTATCGATCATCTCGAAGTTTATTGCACGATTGGTGTGTATGAATGGGAAAAACAGATCACCCAGAAACTGGTGCTGGATCTGGAAATGGATTTTGATACCCAAGCCGCCGGTGAGCAGGACGATATGTCATTGGCACTGGATTATGCGGCGGTGTCAAAACGCGTCACCGATATGATCAGTACTCGCCCGATTGGCTTGGTTGAAGCGGTGGCAGAACAGACAGCCCAGTTGCTGTTGACCGAATTTCCGATCCTGCGGGTACGAGTACGGGTGACGAAACCGGGGGCGGTGGTCAATGCCCGTGGTGTCGGGGTTGAGATCATTCGGGAGGCATAATGGCCCGTATTTATATCGGTGTCGGTTCGAACATCGAACGGGAACATTATCTACGCGCAGGCTGGCAAGCTTTGCAGCAGGTGTTCTCGGCATGCTGTTGTTCCACGGTGTATGAAAGTGAAGCGGTCGGTTTTGACGGCGCACCCTTTTACAATCTGGTGATCGCGGCGGAAACCGTGCATGGCGTGGCGGAAGTAGCGGCACAACTGCGGGCCATTGAGTTTGCTCATGGTCGCCCAGCCGATGCGCGCAAATTTTCCGGTCGGACACTGGATCTGGATCTGCTGGCTTATGATGAGTTAGTGATCACGACACCGGTGGAATTACCGCGCAGCGAGATCCTGTTGAATGCGTTTGTGTTGCGCCCGTTTGCTGAGTTGGCGCCACAATGGCGGCACCCACTGGCCGAGATGACGCTGGCGCAATTGTGGTCTGAATACGATGCTAAACGCCAGCCATTACGCGCCGTGGAATTCGACTGGTATTAATTTTTAGATATCGTTCCAGCGGCAATGCACGTCGCGGATCGCAAAAATACGGCGACGACTGAGTTGTTGCCGTATGGCTTCCCCCGTGTAACCGGCTTCAACAATCGGTCTGACCGCGATAGCCGTGGCAGCGTCATAGGCTTCTTGCACATAATTCGGTTGCAAATATTCCCGCTCAGCAAAACCAAGGCGACCGTGAAAATCGGCCTGACAGCAGAGTAACAGCTGTGACAAGCGCTCCGGCTTACGCCAGACATCTAACCGATCAAACAGTTTCAGCATGGTCGCCGGACGCAGCTGTAATGCGGTATGCACCAACGAATGCAATTCGCTGACTAATAAAGCCAGATCGCGGCAATCATTCGGTACGCGTAATCGCTGACACAGGTTGCGGATCAAGGGTAAACCACGATCGCCATGCCCATGATGGCTTGGTAAGACATCTTCAGGTGTTTGTGCCTTGCCTAAATCATGGCACAGGGTTGCAAAACGTACCGCCAACAAATCACTGCGCTGGCTGGCTTCGCGTAATGCCATCATGACATGAATACCGGTATCTACCTCCGGGTGCCAGTCTGGGCGTGCCGGCACGCCAAACAGCGCTTCCACTTCCGGCAATAACACGCTTAACGCCTCGCAATCATGCAGGATCTCAAAAAAGATCTGGGGATTACGATTAGATAATACTTTTTCCAGTTCTTTCCACACGCGCTCGGGTGTTAGATGGTTTAACTCACCACTACGACTGAGCTGGCGCATGAGTGCCAGTGTTTCCGGGGCAATGGAAAACCCCAGATGATGAAAGCGTGCGGCGAAACGGGCGACACGTAACACGCGTAGCGGATCTTCACTAAAAGCCGGCGAGATATGACGTAAAATACGATCATTCAGATCGTTGACCCCGCCATAAGGATCGTAGAGCTGACCGGATTGATCTTGAGCAATGGCGTTAATAGTCAGATCGCGGCGCAGCAGATCTTGCTCCAATGTGACATCGGGCGCAGCGTAACAGGCAAAACCGGTGTAACCTTTGCCCTGTTTACGTTCAATACGTGCCAGTGCGTACTCTTCTTTGGTTTGTGGATGTAAAAATACGGGAAAATCGCGACCAACAGGCTGGTAGCCCAAATCCAATAATGTCTGTGCTTCACTACCAACCACGACATAATCCCGCTCTGTGACTGGCAACCCCAGCAGATTGTCACGTACCGCACCACCAACCAGATATATTTGCACCCGTTTTTCTCCTCTATTTTCACAGCCCGATTATAGCCTGCTTTGACTTCATCCGTGCTGCGGATTACTCTTCGAAGAGTACTTACAGGATCAGCTGATTATGTATAAAGCCTTTTTTAGTCTGACGGAAAATCCGTTTTCGATATCGCCGAATCCTAAATACCTCTATATGAGTGATCGCCATACCGAAGCGTTGACACATTTAGTCTACGGTTTACGTGATGGTGGTGGATTTGTTTTGTTGACCGGTGAAGTTGGTACCGGGAAGACCACCGTGTCGCGCTGTTTACGGCAACAATTGCCAGAGGATACCGATCTGGCGTTTATTCTAAACCCCTCGTTATCGACGGAAGAGCTACTGGCTTCTGTCTGTGATGCTTTCCAGCTCACTTATTCTCAGCCTGCAACGTTAAAAGTATTGTTTGATTCTTTGCATCATTTTCTCTTACAAAATCATCAAGCCGGACGGCGAACACTGCTGGTGATTGATGAAGCACAGCATCTGATGCCAGAAGTGCTTGAACAATTACGCTTATTAACCAATTTAGAAACCGATGATGCCAAATTGCTGCAGATCGTGCTGATAGGTCAGCCGGAGTTGCAACAACTGCTTCGGCAACCGCTATTACGACAATTAGCGCAGCGCATTACGGCCCGTTATCACCTGTTACCGTTAGATCTGAATGACGTGGATTCGTATGTTCGCTTTCGTCTGCAGGTTGCCGGCTGTCTGCAACCGATCTTTACGCCATCGGCGATCAGAGCGTTACACCGCTTAAGCGGTGGCATTCCGCGGGTGATCAATTTGATCTGTGAACGCGCCTTACTGGGTGCCTATGCGGCTGGGCGCGAGCGGATCAATGAGAAATTACTGGCACAAGCGGCCTATGAAGCGACGGGTGTGCGCGACGAAGGCAGTACCGGCGCAGTATTCGCTTTTTCACTGGCGGGCATGCTGATGTTGGCCGCGGGTTGGTTTAGCTGGCAGCAGTGGGGATTTTTACCCAAACATCCGGTGAAAAAGGTAACGGTGCAAGTCGCTTTACCGCCAGATGCCAAATTAGTGAAACGTTTTGATCAAGCTATTGCTGAAGCCAGTTATGAAGATCAGGCTGTTCAACAGTTATATCGGGTCTGGGGTTTTGAAACCGCTATTGACGAGGCGCGGTGTGACAATGCACAACGCGCTCGATTAGGCTGTGTGCAAGGCCAAGCCTCACTCGATGATATTATTAAGTTGAATTATCCGGTGGTGGCTCGTTTGACAGCGAAACCCGGACAGGATCTTTACGCAGTAATTCTGCATGTTGCTGATGGTCAGGCTGATGTATTACTCGGTAGTGATCGTTGGCAAGTATCGCAAGAATGGCTCAATAAAGTGTGGGGAAAAGATTACACCGCGCTGTGGCAACTGCCAGAAAGTAATAATAAAGTTATTTCAAAACGCAGTGGCCCAGCGGATGTGTTGTGGTTGGAAACCGTGGTGAGTCAGGCATTACATCAACCACCGCGGAATAAATTATCGCGCTTTGATACACAACTGGCGACTAAGGTGCGTCAGTTTCAGAAACAAGAAGGGCTGACGGCTGATGGTGTTGCCGGTGAGCAAACACTGT
The DNA here is from genome assembly GCF_963678185.1 of uncultured Tolumonas sp. Lineage (NCBI taxonomy): Bacteria > Pseudomonadati > Pseudomonadota > Gammaproteobacteria > Aeromonadales > Aeromonadaceae > Tolumonas > uncultured Tolumonas sp. The sequence continues at coordinate 1,888,102 of NZ_OY782757.1, read as the reverse complement.
TACGGCTGGTGGTGCGTAGCCGAGAATCAGTACCGCGTCTGAATGGCCGCATTCCGGCTCAGCAAACAATAAATAACGCCAGCGATAGTGCAGAAACAGATAGCGCAGAAACTGAAGGAGGAGCCAGCTAATGTCATTATTAACCTCCGCATCCCGCCAGGCAAAACGCGTAGAACAAGCCCATTTTTTCATGCCGGAACGTCTTTCCGGTGAACCGGGACGTCGGGGGCTTTGGCTGGCTTGGTTGCTTGGTTTGCCGGTCTGTCTTGCGCTCGGTGCTGCGACAAATTATGGCTGGCATCTGTTGCATAACGATCCGGTGGTACAAAAAATTGAAGTGCCACATGCAACGGAATTGCCTTATAAACCCGCAGAGCAAAATTATGAATTTGCTACCGAGCCATTGCCTGAAGAAATAACACCAGAGCCAAATCTGGCGATGGATCCGACAACGGCAGAACCATCTAATGCCAAATCAGCAGAACCAGTCGCCGAGGTTGATTCAAAAAGTACGTTGGAAAAACGTTTTATGCAGGCAGTGAATGACACTGTACAGTCTGCTCCGCCGGCCACGGCTACAGTGACCGAATCTGAAGCAACACCATTGGCCGCATTACCCGCGCGGATCAGCCAGCAGGTTGCAGCAATGAAATATGGTGCGCATGTTTATTCTTCTGTGCCGGCAAACCGCACCATCAACATCAATGGCCGGGATTATCATGAAGGGGATGAAGTGGTCAGTGGAGTGGTTTTACTGCGAATAGAAGCGAATGCCAGTATTTTTCGTGTTGGCTCGCAAAGTTTCAGTTTAAATGCGCTGACCGACTGGCGGGGCTATTGAAAGCATGATCTGGCCGGTGCACTATAACTAATTGAGTTAAAAGCTAAACCAGCTGTTGGCGGATAATTTATAAAAAAGACCGGAGAGGCCCCGCATGAGCAATGAAGTGGAATTGAAGTTTCTGGTCACTGAAGATGTCTTTTCACATCTGGAACTGGTGCTGAATTCACTTAAAGTTACTGAACGGCAGGATCAGCAATTAGAAAATATCTATTTTGATACACCGGAACAAGCGTTACGCGGACTTGATTGCGGTTTGCGGATCCGCACCTTTCGTGGCCTGCATGAGCAGACGATCAAAATGGCAGGCCAAGCGATAGGCGGTTTACACCAGCGGCCAGAATATACCTTACCCTGTAATGATAATTGGCCTGATCTGCGTGCGTTCCCTTCTTCTATCTGGCCTGCAGACACGAATGTTGGCTTGATCCAGCAATCGCTGATGACCTTATTTCGGACCGATTTTCATCGTAGAACCTGGAAAGTAGCATTGGCCGATGATTCGCTGATTGAGGTCGCGTATGACATCGGTTTTATTGACGCAAATGGTCAGCAGGAAGCCATTAATGAAGTTGAACTGGAAATTATTTCCGGTTCAGTTGATCATTTATTTGCGCTGGCTAAATTGTTAGTGACGCGACCTGGTTGGCAGCTGGGATGCGCTTCCAAGGCACAACGTGGTTATCGGCTGGCGGGCTTAAGTGCGGAGCCTGATGTTCGGCGGATGGGCTTCGTGCCGGTAACAGCGGAGCAAACGGTAGAGCAGGGGTTGATCACCGCCTTAGAGTTTTCCCTGCGACATTGGCAATTTCACGAACAACTTTATATGCAACAACCTTCTATTGGTGCGCTGTTGCAACTGCGTAGTGCAGCTTCACTGATCCTACATACTCGGTTGTTATATACCGAAGTTTACGCTGCATTAACCCCAATCGACTGGGAAGATGATCTGCAGTGGCTGATAGAACAATTGTCTTGGCTGGATGAGGCGTTGGTATTACAACGCATGCAGTTTGAATATCGACAGATGTTAAAAGATGCACCATGTCAGCATGAGCTCACCAGTGAAATTGCACGTCATGAACAATTATTACCAACCATTGAACAGACTCAAACATTATTTTTATCTGTGCGTTATTGCCAAACGTTATTAAAACTATCGGCTTGGTTGGCACTGTATAAGGTGGAAAAACCGACCAGCTCTGGGCTTACACAGTCTATTTATTCGTTAGCGGTTGCATCGTTGGAGAACAGCTGGCAGGAATTACTGTCACTCTCCAAACTTGGCGATGCCTTAGACCATGATAGTTATCAGCGGTTACGTGAAATGCTTCGTCATAACCTGCAGGTAGGCGTGTGTTTTGCAGCATTGTTTGACAGCGAACGCCAGCAAGGTTTTCGTTTACCTTGGTTAAATATGCTGGGGCGCTTGTCAGATCTGGAACATATTGAATGGATTTTTGGTGCGGCTAATTGCATGGCGTGCCCGCATCAACAAGAATTAAACAACTGGCTACAACAGGAGTTAAAACCGCGGTTGATCGAGTTGGACCAGATCCGTCAGCGTGGCATTGGTATGCAGCCGTATTGGGAAATAGGCGACATCAGCTAATCACTGCTCAATTGTTTGATGATTAGAAAAACTAAGGGACAGCATAAGCTGTCCCTTAACTTTAATGAGGCAACCTGAATTATTTCTGTTGACGCTTCATTGCTTCAAAGAATTCATCGTTGGTTTTGGTCATCGACAGTTTGTCGATCATGAATTCCATTGCATCAATTTCACCCATTGGATGAACGAATTTACGCAAGATCCACATCTTCTGCAGTTCATCTTGCGCAGTCAGCAACTCTTCACGACGAGTACCAGAACGAGTGATATCAATTGCTGGGTAAACACGTTTCTCTGCAATCTTACGAGACAGATGCAGTTCCATGTTACCGGTGCCTTTGAACTCTTCGTAGATCACTTCATCCATCTTCGAACCGGTATCCACCAACGCAGTCGCGATGATGGTCAATGAACCACCTTCTTCCACGTTACGCGCAGCACCAAAGAAGCGTTTTGGACGATGCAGGGCATTCGCATCCACACCACCGGTCAGCACTTTACCGGATGATGGGATCACGGTGTTGTAAGCACGTGCCAGACGAGTGATCGAGTCGAGCAAAATCACCACGTCTTTTTTGTGTTCAACCAGACGTTTGGCTTTCTCGATAACCATCTCAGCAACCTGAACGTGACGCGTAGCTGGTTCATCAAAGGTAGATGCAACCACTTCACCTTTCACCATGCGTTGCATCTCAGTAACTTCTTCCGGACGTTCGTCGATCAGCAGTACGATCAATTCACATTCAGGATGGTTATTCGTGATGCTCTGAGCAATGTTTTGCAGCAGAATGGTTTTACCGGCTTTTGGTGGTGCCACGATCAGACCACGCTGGCCTTTACCGATAGGTGATGCCAAATCAAGAATACGGGCGGTAATATCTTCTGTTGAACCATTACCACGTTCCAAACGCAGGCGTTTGGTCGGATGCAGTGGGGTTAAGTTTTCAAACAGAATTTTATTACGTGCATTTTCCGGGCGGTCATAGTTGACGGTGTCAACTTTCAGCAATGCAAAATAACGTTCACCTTCTTTTGGCGGACGGATTTTACCGGAAATGGTGTCGCCAGTACGTAAATTGAAACGACGTACTTGGCTTGGAGAGACATAAATATCGTCCGGACCTGCAAGATAAGAACTATCAGCGGAACGCAGGAAACCAAAGCCATCCTGCAAAATTTCCAGCACGCCATCACCAAAGATGTCTTCCCCGCTTTTCGCGTGGGCTTTGAGAATGGCAAAAATGATATCTTTTTTATGCAGACGGGCCAGATTTTCCAGGCCCATAGATTCGCCCAGATGTACCAGTTCAGAGACTGCGGTATTCTTTAGTTCAGTTAGATTCATAGAAGTGATGTAGTTTCGGGAATTGCATGGTTGGATTGATTGCTGGATAAAGCTGCTGGAGAGAGCGCATCAAGCGGGTACGAACAGCATCGTTTAATCAAATTAGCATCAATTTATCAGGGCGTCTAGCTATCTGCAGTGAGAAATGGATGAAAATCAGGCATTATTAAAAACAGAGGAGGCGTTAAGCCCCCTCAGATCGAGCAGATTAGATATTCGCGTCAAGAAACTCTTTCAACTGAGTCTTAGACAGTGCGCCCACTTTAGTGGCTGCGACAGCACCGTTTTTGAACAGCAGCAGAGTTGGAATGCCGCGGATCCCAAATTTTGGTGGAGTACCAGAGTTCTGATCGATGTTCAGTTTGGCAACAGTTACTTTACCGGCGTATTCGCCAGCAACTTCGTCTAGGATTGGGGCAATCATTTTGCATGGACCACACCATTCAGCCCAAAAATCAACTAAGACAGGGGTAGAGGCGTTTACTACATCACTTTCGAAACTGGCATCGGTCACGTGTACAATTTTGTCGCTCATTTTTTACTCCACATTTGCAATTCGTTTACTGTATCAATATAGGGGTACGAAGATGCAAATTAAAGGGATCAAGAAATAAAAGCCAAACAGTTACCTTAATTAATAGATACTGTTTATTATTGCAAACCTAATTTAATAAGCATGTTGCCCATGAGCAAAACACATCTTACAGAGATCAAATTCGCTGAACTCGGACTGGAACCACAAGTTCTGGCCGGTCTGGAAGCTAAAGGCTTTCATAATTGCACGCCTATTCAGGCAGAAACGATACCGCTGTTGCTGACCGGAAAAAATATTGCAGGTCAGGCGCAAACCGGTACGGGTAAAACCATCGCCTTTCTCGCCGGCACATTTAACTACCTGCTGACACACGCTGCCAGCGCTGAGCGTCGTAAAAATCAGCCACGCGTGCTGATCATGGCACCCACCCGTGAGTTAGCCGTACAGATTTATAATGATGCTGTGCCAATGGCAGAAAGCTGCGGTTTTAAAATGGGCTTGGGTTACGGCGGTGATGGTTACGATAAGCAGCTTGCCGTATTGCAGGAAGGCGTTGATCTGTTGATCGGCACTACTGGTCGTCTTATCGATTATCTGAAGCAGGGTATTATCGATCTGGGCGCGATTCAGGTTGTGGTATTGGATGAAGCCGATCGTATGTTTGATCTGGGCTTTATCAAAGATATTCGTTATCTGTTCCGTCGTATGCCACCACCAGTACAGCGTTTGAATATGTTGTTCTCGGCCACACTGTCGCTGCGCGTGCAGGAGTTGGCTTACGAGCATATGAATGAGCCACAGCATATTCAGATCGAACCGGAACAAATGACCGGTCAACGTATCAAAGAAGAATTGTTCTATCCATCTAATGAAGACAAGCTGCTGCTGTTACTGACGTTGATGGAAGAAGATTGGCCGGAAAAAGCCATCGTGTTTGCTAACACCAAACATGGTTGTGAAGACGTGCATGCCTGGTTACAGGCTGATGGTCATCGTGTCGGTATGCTGACGGGTGATGTGCCGCAGAAGAAACGCCTGAAAATCCTGGAAGATTTTACCGCTGGGCATTTGGATGTGTTAGTAGCGACTGACGTAGCGGCTCGTGGTCTGCACATTCCTGATGTGAGTCATGTCTTCAACTATGATTTACCCGACGATGCGGAAGATTATGTGCATCGTATTGGCCGTACTGGCCGTGCCGGCCGTAGTGGACATGCGATCAGTTTTGCTTGTGAAGATTACGCGTTTAACTTGCCGGATATCGAAGAATATACCCGTCATCCGATCCCGGTTAGTAAGTATGATCCAAGCGCACTGCTGGATGATGTGACGCCACCTAAACGCGTGATCCGTCATCGTCTGCCAGTGAATCGTAACATGCGTGATCGCCAGCCTGCTGGTCGTCGTCGCCCGGGTAATAAATCTTAACGACAGGATGTCTCACGTGGATCAATCTCCGTTATATGCTGCAATTGATCTTGGCTCGAATAGCTTTCACATGCTGGTGGTGCGGGAAGTGGCGGGTGCCATCCGCACGGTGGCCAAGGTCAAACGTAAAGTGCGTCTGGCTGCCGGACTGGATAATGAACACAATTTGAGCCTTGAGGCGATGGCGCGGGGCTGGGACTGTCTGCGCTTGTTTGCCGAACAGTTGCAGGATGTGCCGCGTGAGAATATCCGGGTAGTTGGCACTGCCACTTTGCGCCTGGCGCGGAATGTGGATTCATTCCTGCAGATCGCAGAACAGGTGTTAGGGCATAAAATCGAGATCATTTCCGGCGAAGATGAAGCCCGTACCATTTACCAAGGTGTTTCTTGGACGTCGAGTGGTGAAGGCAACCGTTTGGTTATAGATATCGGCGGTGCCAGCACTGAGTTGGTAATTGGTGAAAGTAATGATGCCAAGCTGCTGAACAGTTTGCATATGGGCTGTGTTACTTGGATCAAACGCTATTTTGCTGATGGCCTGCTGAACGAAGCCAATTTTACCGCGGCTATTGAGGCAGCTAAAGTTGTTCTGCAAGAAGTTGCCGCAGAATATCGGGCGCTGGGTTGGTTAAGTTGCGTGGGTGCATCCGGTACCGTGCAGGCGCTGCAGGAGATCATGATTGCGCAGGGGCGCAGTGAACGCGTTACTTTGGCGAAATTATATGAGCTGAAAGCGCAAGCGATCACCTGTGGCCATCTTGATATGCTGGTGTTGCAAGGCTTAATGCCGGAACGCCTCAGTGTTTTCCCGTCTGGGTTGGCGATCCTGATTGCTATCTTTGAAATGCTAGAAATCGAAAACATGACGCTGGCGGGTGGTGCGCTGCGTGAAGGTTTGATTTACGGCATGATTGGCCAGCGCCGCAGTTGTGATGTGCGTGAGCGGGCCGCAGACAGCTTGATCACCCGTTATCAGATGGATCGTATTCAGGCTGAACGAGTACGTGATGCGGCACTGTATGCTTTCCAGCAAGTGCAAAAAGAGTGGCATCTGAGCGAACAATATGGTCGTCCGATGTTGCGCTGGGCGGCGATGTTGCATGAGCTGGGGCTGTGTATCGAGTATAAAAAAGCCCCGCAACATGCTGCCTATATTATTGATAATATTGATATGCCTGGGTTTACGCCAGCACAAAAACAGTTACTGTCCGCGTTAGTTTATAACCAGCGCGATGGTTTTAAACTGGAAGTGCTGGAGAAACAGAATGCTGTTTCTTTGCGTCAGGCAACCCGACTTGCTCGGTTGCTGCGTTTTGCGATCATTCTTTGTATGCGTCGTACTGAAGGTTCCGTACCTAAATTCGGTATCGAAGCGAAAGAGGAACAGCTGATTTTACGTTTGCCGCTGGGTTGGTTGAATGAGCACTACCTGCGCGCTTCGGAATTGCAGCTGGAAGCTGATCGTCAGACGGCGATGGGCTGGCCCACCTCAATTGAAGAATCAGATATCTGATCTCGCTAACAGGCAGGTTTTCCTGCCTGTGTTCTTTTCCTCCGATTGCTCCATTTTTCCAGCCGTTGTTTATTTCCCATCTGGTGTGTATTTGCTCTCTGCTTAAATTGGTCTCTTTATTTTCCAATAAATAATACCTATTTTAAGTCTATTTACTGTCATTTCTCTATTTCCTTCCTTTAATAGATACCAAAAAGTCACTTATTAATACCAATAAAATACCTTTGTGATCTTTGTCGCTTTTTTATAGTTACATTGGTTCTATATTGATACTGCACAACATCATTACCAACATGAAAAATTTCAACGGCTCAAACATAAAAAAGAACTTGTCGATGGAGATGACGATCCACGTCACTGAGGCTGGAAACTGAGGAGCGACAACAATGCTAAAATTATTACAACGATTCGGCGGTGCGATGTTTACCCCCGTATTGTTATTCCCGTTCGCGGGGATCGTTGCAGGTATATCAATATTATTAACCAACCCGCAGTTAGTGGGTTCAATTGCTAATTCTGATACGGTCTGGTTTAAACTCTGGATGATTATTCAAGAAGGTAGCTGGACTGTATTTCGTAATATGCCCATTATTTTTGCCATTGGTTTGCCAATCGGCTTAGCTAAAACGGCACCAGCCCGGGCTTGTTTGGCGGTAATAGTTTCTTATCTGACATTTAATTATTTTATTGCTGCCATATTAACAACCTGGGGTGCTGATTTTGGCGTTAATTTTAATCAGCCCATTGGTGGCGTTAGTGGTTTAACGAATATTGCCGGTATTAAAACGTTAGATACCAGTATTATCGGTTCTATCTTTATTGCGGCCATTATGACTTATGTACATAACCGCTATTTTGATAAAAAATTGCCGGATTATCTCGGTATTTTCCAAGGTACGGCTTTCGTAACCATTATTGGTTTTATTGCGATGTTACCGCTGGCATTTTTAACGGCGCTGGTATGGCCAAAAGTACAAGGCGGCATTGCTTCTCTGCAGGTATTCCTGAGTCATGCGGGGGCACTGGGTGTCTGGATCTACACTTTCCTGGAACGCATTCTGATCCCAACCGGTTTGCATCACTTTATCTATGGCCCGTTCGTGCTTGGCCCGGCCGTTGTGGAAGGTGGTATTCAGGCTTACTGGATCCAACATATCGCAGAATTTAGTAACTCCACTGAACCGCTGATCAAGTTGTTCCCGCAAGGTGCTTTTGCTTTGCACGGTAACTCGAAAATCTTTGGTGCCATTGGTATCGCCAGCGCGATGTACATGACCGCCAAACCAGAGAACAAAAAGAAAGTAGCGGGTTTGTTGATTCCTGCGGTGCTGACTGCGGTGTTGGTGGGGATTACTGAACCACTGGAGTTTACCTTCTTGTTTGTGGCGCCGTTCCTGTTTGCCATCCATGCTGTACTGGCGGCAACCATGGCTGCGGTGATGTATATGAATGGCATCGTTGGCAACATGGGGGGCGGTTTACTGGAAATCATGGTGCAGAACTGGCTGCCGATGTTCCACAACCATGCCATGAATGTTGTTATGCAAATCATGATTGGCAGTGTCTTTACCGTCATCTACTTCTTTGTCTTTAAATATTTGATTGTCCGTTTTGATGTGAAAACACCGGGCCGTGAAGCAGAAGCCGAAGATATTAAATTATTCACCAAAGCCGATTATAAAAACCGTCAAGGTGCTCAGAGCGAAGATAATAAAGGCAGCCAGTTTGATGATCAGGCATTGCAATTGTTAGAGGCATTAGGTGGCAGTGAAAATATTGCCGAAGTAAATAACTGTGCAACTCGTCTGCGTATTAGTGTGAAAGATGAAAAACAAGTTATGAGTGATGCTGCCTTCCGTCAAATTGGCGCGCATGGTGTGGTCAGAAATAAAGATGCAATACAAGTGATTATTGGTTTATCGGTGCCGCAGGTTCGCGACAGTATGGAAAATATGATGAAAAATGCTTAATGATTAAATAATAGTTAAAGCTGAATTATTAAATCTAAATAGTTAAATAATTAATTAGTCGTAGTTGGAGATTAACATGAAAAAGTATTCTGTATTAGTTGCTGGTGGTGGTAGTACTTTTACGCCGGGTATCGTTTTAATGCTGTTAGATAATCTGGATAAATTTCCGATTAAAGAACTGAAGTTTTATGACAATGATGCAGCTCGTCAGGAAATTATCGGTAAAGCGTGTGCCGTCTTAATTAAAGAACGTGCGCCGGAAGTGGTCTTCTCTTATACCACTGATCCGCGTGAAGCATTCAGCGGTGTGGATTTCGTCATGGCGCACATTCGTGTCGGTAAATATCCAATGCGTGAACTGGATGAAAAGATCCCATTGAAATACGGTGTTGTGGGTCAGGAAACTTGTGGTCCTGGCGGTATCGCTTACGGTATGCGTTCTATCGGTGGTGTGCTGGAACTGGTCGATTACATGGAGAAATATTCTCCGAACGCCTGGATGCTGAATTACTCTAACCCTGCCGCGATTGTGGCGGAAGCCACCCGGAGCATGCGTCCTAACTCTAAGATCCTGAACATCTGTGACATGCCAGTGGGCATTGAAGTCCGTATGGCTGAAATTCTGGGTCTGGCATCACGCAAAGAAATGACGGTGAAATATTACGGTCTGAATCACTTCGGCTGGTACAGCGACATTCGTGACCAAGCGGGTAATGATCTTATGCCTAAGCTGAAAGAGCATGTGGCGAAATACGGTTATGTGGTGCACAAAAACATTGATTCTCAGCATGTCGAAGCAAGCTGGAATGATACCTTTGCTAAAGCGAAAGATGTCTTCGCATTAGATACCAATACCTTACCAAATACATACCTGAAGTATTACCTGTTCCCAGACTATGTGGTGGAGCATTCGAATAAAGAGTACACCCGTGCTAACGAAGTTATGGATGGTCGTGAAAAACATGTGTTTGGTGAATGCCGTAAAATTGCTGAACAAGGTTCATCAGCCGGTGCTTCTTTGCATATCGATGAACATGCCTCTTACATTGTGGATTTGGCGCGTGCTATTGCCTACAACACCAAAGAACGCATGCTGTTGATCGTGCCAAACCAAGGTTCTGTCACGAACTTTGACCCGACTGCGATGGTGGAAATTCCATGTCTGGTTGGCAATACTGGCCCGGAACCAATGCAAATTGGCAAGATCCCACAATTCCAACTTGGTTTGATGAATCAACAGGTTGCGGTAGAAAAACTGGTGGTTGAAGCGTGGATGGAAAAATCTTACACCAAACTGTGGCAGGCCATCACGCTGTCGAAAACCGTGCCAAGCGCCAGCGTGGCGAAAGCGATTTTGGATGATCTGATTGCTGCTAATAAAGACTACTGGCCAGAGCTGCATTAATCGCTGTTCAACAGGCTTTGCTTGCGGCGAAGCCTGTTAAAACAGAAGATGAGGGGAGTTTGTTCTTGGGTTAAGTCATGCCACCGTTAGGTGGCATTTTTTATAGGGCCAACTGCAATAATTGTGTTACATCATCTGGTGTAATATCGCCGTGTTCACCCAGTTTTAAACGACCATGTTGTCTTAATTTTTCAACGATAGCAGGAATGGCGGTTGCGCCCAGACCATACGCAGAGAAGCGCGTTGGCACTCCCATTGATTCAAAAAACGCACGGGTTTTTTCTATCGCTAATGTTGTGCATTGATCATCATGGGTTTCTTTAATGCCTAATACGTGATCGGCATATTGCAGTAATTTGGCTTTTTTCTGCGCTTTCTTGTAATGCCAAACCGCCGGTAACACGATCGCCAAGGTTTGCGCATGATCCAAACCGTACAGTGCCGTGATCTGGTGGCCAATGGCATGGATTGACCAGTCACCAGGCATGCCCAGACTCAGCGTACCATTCAGGGCTTGGGTTGCCGCCCACATGATATTGGCACGCACATCATAGTTCATCGGATCAGTCAGTGCCTGAGGACCCTCTTCCATCAGGATCTTTAGCAGGCTTTCGGCATAATAATCCTGCACCTTACCGTTGACCGGGTAAGTCATGTATTGCTCTAAAATATGTACCATCGCATCAACAACACCGTTGCCAACCTGACGTGCGGGCAGGCTATAGGTGGTTTCTGGATCCAGTATCGAGAAAGCCGGCCGGATCAGCTCGGAAAAAATCCCTGTTTTATCTTGGGTTGCCCAACGGGTGATCACCGCGTTGCCATTCATTTCAGTACCGGTGGCCGGTAATGTCAGCACACAGCCTAACGGTAGCGCTTTGCGGATCTGCGTGCCTTTCGTTGGCAGGAGCTCCAGCGGATCATTTGGATATTCCGCTGCGGCAGCAATGAACTTCGTACCATCAACCACTGAGCCACCACCAACCGCCAGCAGATAGGTAATTTTTTCTTGTTTTACCAACTCCACGGCGTTCATCAATGTTTCAAAGTGCGGATTAGGTTCGATGCCACCAAACTCAAAAAAAGTGATGTTTTCTAAGGCTGCATAGACCTGTTCTAAAACACCATTTTTTTTGATGCTGCCACCGCCATAGGTGATCAATACGCGAGCATCTGCTGGAATTTCTTCTTTGATTTTAGCGATTTGGCCTTTGCCAAAATGAATTCTTGTTGGGTTACGAAAACTAAAGTTGTTCATCTTCTTTGTTTCCTTTAACGATGGGTGAGCATTACTGTACGGGATAAAACTTGAGTGATTCTTCAGCGGATGCATGCAACTGCGAGTCATGATCTGTCGTGCTTTTCTTTTGCGACAGCAGTGGCCCTTGTGTTTCACGACGCACGTAAATCGCATGCAGATATTCGCTGGCCTTAAATTTCATGATGCTATAGTCGAAAATAGTGCCATCTTGGAAATTAGAGAGCGAAGTGATTTGCAAAACCGGCTCACGCCCTTGCAGATTCAATAACTTTTCTTCTTCTTTATCGGGTATTACCGGCGAAAATTCCTGATAACTACCTTCAATAATCAGACCCAAACTTTTCTCAATATATTCAAATTTTGAGCGCTCTAAGGTGCGGATAGTCAGCTCAGGAAACAAGCTCACTGGCATAAAGCTTTCTTCGATGATCTGCGGGCGGTCATTAATTTTTCGCAGGCGTTTGGTGTAATACACACGATCGGTGGTGTTGATTTTTAACCGGTTAGCGATTTCATCATCGGGATACACAATAGCGAATTCCAAAACATCACTGGTGATGGTTTGTCCTATTTCCTGCGAGCTTTCCAGACCACTGCGCAGCTGATCCATCAGATGCACGACTTCTTTTTGCTTGATGTATGTGCCGCTGCCCTGCTTTTTCTCAATCAGATCAATGGCAACTAATTCATCAATGGCTTTGCGGATTGACACCCGGCTGGCTTGATATTCTTCCATCAGTTGTCGTTCAGTCGGCAAGACATCACCAATGGCAAATTCATCGGAATTGATGCGAAACCGCAGCTTTTTAGCGATATTTTTATATAACACGGTAACTCCTTCGCATGGCAAAGGTCTGCTTTCCAGACAATAGCGTGATTCAAGTGGTATTTATAGTACCAATTTAAGATCAATCAGGTAGCAAAGATGCATTAAATACCGGCACACTTCACAGGAAATGTGCCGGAGAGAGGGTTACGGTGTGGCGAGTTGTGCGAGCGGCAGCAGATCAAGCAGCGGTTGCGGGTAGATGCCCAGTGCGACCACCAGAATGGCGGAAAGCAGTACCATAAAACCACCGGTAGTGAGGGCCCAGTCGTTGCTGGCATCGCGTGATGGCATGCCGGGCGTGCGCAGATACAAAATACTGATCACGCGCAGATAGTAATAAAGCCCAACTGCGCTACCGAATACCACGGCACCTGTCAGCCACCAGAAGTGGAATTGAATACCCACAGCCAGAATATAAAACTTACCGATAAACCCTAACGTCATCGGAATACCGGCCAGTGACAGGAACATCACCGTCATCGCCGCCGTTAACACCGGGCGACGCCAGAACAGACCACGATAAGCCGGTAGATCTTCGGCATCTTTATCTTGGTAAGGGCTGGACATCAGACTCACCACCCCAAAACTACCGACGGATGTGAGCAGATACATCACCAGATAGAGCGCCACAGCTTCGAACGATAATGTACCCAGACGGCAGGCAATCAGAGCAACCAGCAAATAACCGAAATGCGCGGTGGATGAAAAACCCAGCAGGCGTTTCAGGTTACTTTGCAGCAGAGCCAGTAAGTTACCAATCACTATCGAAACAAACGCCAGACCACCCAGCAGCTGATAGAAGAACGAATCAGTTGCGGGAATGGTATAGAACAAACGCAGTAACACGGCAAAGACGGCAATCTTACTGACAGTCGCCAGATAGGTGGTTACCGGAGCTGGTGCGCCCTGATAGACATCGGGAGTCCACAGATGGAATGGCACCAGTGATAATTTAAAACCAAAGCCAATCACCATCATACCCAAACCAACAATCAGCAGGGTGACGTGGGCGGTTTCAGTGGAAGGTAATTTGGACAGCTGTGCGCCGATAGTGGCAATGTCCAGACTGCCGCATTGTGCGTAAATCAAGGCAATACCGAACAGCAGAAATGCGGTTGCACTGGCGGACAACACCATGTATTTAACCGCGGCTTCCAGAGAACGACGTTGGCGGAACGCGTAACCGACCAGACCAAACAGCGGCAGCGACATCAATTCGATACCGATAAATAGCGCAGCCAGATGATGTGCCTGCGCCATAACGATAGCCCCGGTTGATGCCAGCAACAGCAACAGATAAAACTCTTCCCGGTTATCGGGGAATTTTTTCAGCCAGGCCCGTGCCAGTGTTACCGTCGCCAGTGAACCAATGATGATCAGCGCGGTATAAAATACAGCATACGAATCAACAATCAGCAATGGCGTTACAATGACAGGCACTGCATGACTGGCGACTAACAAGCTGACCAGTGCTGCATTTAACCCTATGACGGTAATCAGGAAAACCTGACGGTGGTTACGCTGCCATGCAATTGACAGCATCACTGCGATGGCTGTTAGTGTCGTTAGCAGCAGTGGTAGTTCAGCAATCAATTGTGCAAAGTTAAACATAGAGATCTCCTAAGGCTGACCGGTAACGGCAAGTGCACTGTCAGGTTGTAACAGTGTCCCCGTCATGCCACTGACATCCAGCACAGGCTGTGGATAAACGCCAAGGCCAACCAGCAAGGCAACTAATAGCAGCAAAATACCAAACTCACGCAGATTTAAACCGCGTAGTGGGGTATTCACTTTACCTTGTCCAAAACAAGCACGTTGTAGCATTGTCAGTGAGTAAACAGAGGCCAGCACTAACCCCACGGTGGAAACAATGACAATCGTTGGTACAGATGGGAAACTGCCTAACAAGATCATGAATTCACCGACAAAATTACCGGTGCCCGGTAAGCCCAGTGATGCGACAGAGAAGAACAACATGATGCCAGGTAGATAGCGAAGTCGGTGCCATAAGCCACCCATTTCACGCAAATCACGGGTGTGCAGACGTTCATACAATTGTCCGCACATGATGAATAAGCCTGCCGCTGATAAGCCATGAGCCACCATTTGCACCACCGCACCCTGAATGGCAGTTGCTGTGCCGGCATACAGCGCGATCACCACAAAGCCCATATGCGAGACACTGGTGTAAGCGACCAGACGTTTGATGTCTGTTTGACTGAACGCCAGTACCGCACCATAAATGATACCAATCAAACCCAGTGTCATCGCGATAGGAGCAAAATCGGCTGAGGCATGTGGGAATAATGGAATACCGAAACGTAACAACCCGTAGGCTGCGGTTTTCAGCAAGATCCCGGCTAAGTCAACAGAACCGGCTGTCGGCGCCTGACTATGTGCATCGGGTAACCAGCCGTGCAGTGGTACCAAAGGCATCTTCACTGCAAAGGCGATGAAGAAACCTAACATCAGCATAAATTCCACTTCTGGTGCCATGCGGGTGTTCAGCAGTTGCGTGTAGTCAAAAGAGAACATGCCGGTTGCGCGGTAATGGATGAAGACTAATGCCAGAATAGAGAGCAGCATCAGCAAGCCACTAGCCTGGGTGTACAGGAAAAATTTAGTTGCCGCGTAAATACGGGTACGACCATCAGAACCACTGTGTCCCCACAGTGCAATCAGGAAGTACATCGGCACCAGCATCATTTCCCAGAAGAAGAAAAACAGGAACAGATCCAGTGACAAGAACACGCCAATTACACCACCTAAGATCCACAACAGGTTAAGGTGGAAGAAACCGACACGATCCTGAATTTCATTCCAGGAGCAGACGACTGCCAAAATACCCAGCAAACCGGTCAGTGACACCATCAGCAGGGAAATCCCATCCATGGCTAAATGAACGGAAATACCGAAGCGGGGGATCCACGGCAGCTGGTAATCGAGCGTCCAGTTGCCTTGGCCAGGCAGTACTAATGAAAAATCATGTGATTGCCACAAACTGAGCGATAGCAGCAGCTGTAATGACATGGTCACCAGCGCAATCCAACGTGGAATGTTGGTTCCTTTGCGGGTGAATTCAATTAACCAGCAGAGGAAGCCGCCAATAAACGGTAATAATATTAACCAGAGTAAACTCACGACAGGCCTCCTAGTACACCAACAACAAAGTCAACACGACCAGCGCACCCAGACTCATGCTGGCGGCATACCAGCGCAGATTTCCGGTTACCATTTGCACACTCAGACGATTCAGTGCGCCAACAACCAGAGCACAAAGCGCTATCATTCGGTCTAACGGGTCACGTTGTAACAGTTGTGCGATTGCTCGATATGGCATGACAAACAGATGATGATAAAGCCAGTCAAAACCCCAAGCATTGAACCACAATGCACTAAGCGGTTTGCCCATCGGCGAATTAGCCAATTTACTCACCAGTTTACGCTCACCCAGGAACAAGAACGCCGACAGCGCAATACCGGAAATAGCAATCGTTGCCGAGAGCAATTCAATTAGTAGTTTTCCGTCATGGCTTTCATTGACGGCAGGGAACACGCTTGCTAACGGTGGCGAGATCAAGGCACCAACAAAGGTAGACAGCAGCATTAATACCAACAGTGGTAAATGATGGCTGAGGCCATGTCCCGGATGTGCTTTCAGCTTACTTTCACCGTGGAACACGATAAAAATCAGCCGGAAGGTATATAGCGAGGTCAGGAACGCGCCCACTAAACCCGACAATAACAGACAGGAATAACCACCCTGATAAGCGGCAAACAAGATCTCGTCTTTACTGAAGAAACCGGCGGTGACGAAGGGCAGGGCAGCCAGTGCTGAACCACCAATCAAAAACGCGGCATATACCAGCGGAATGGATTTGCGCAGCCCGCCCATCTTGAAAATGTTCTGCTCATGATGGCAGGCAATAATGACTGAGCCGGCCGAGAGGAACAGCAACGCTTTAAAAAACGCGTGTGTCATCAGGTGGAATATCGCACCACCCCAAGCCCCCACGCCTAACGCGAGGAACATGTAACCGATCTGACTCATAGTGGAATAAGCCAGAATACGCTTGATGTCGGTCTGCACCAGAGCGGCAAAACCAGACAGTATCAGTGTGACTGCGCCAACAATGCCGACCAGATGCAAAACATCCGGCGCCATCAGGAACAAGCCATGTGTACGTGCAATCAGATAGACACCCGCTGTCACCATGGTCGCCGCGTGGATCAGTGCAGAGACTGGTGTTGGGCCTGCCATCGCATCGGCCAACCAGGTTTGTAATGGCAACTGGGCTGATTTACCCACCGCACCACCGAGTAACATCAGCGTGGCAAATTCGATCGTTGGGTCACCAGCCGTCAGCTTCTGGGGTGCTAAGACCAGAATATCGGCAATGTTCAGGGTGCCTAATTCACGATAAAGCACGAATAAACCAATTGCGAGGAACACGTCACCGACACGGGTAACGATAAACGCTTTCATCGCGGCAGCAATGTTATTGCGATCTTTATAGTAAAAACCGATCAGCAAGTAACTGCACAGGCCTACACCTTCCCAACCGAGATAGACGAACATCAAGTTATCGGCCAGTACCAAAAACAGCATGCTGGTGATGAACAGATTGGTGTAAGCAAAGAAGCGTGAGTAACCCTCTTCACCGCGCATATACCACGAAGCAAATAGGTGGATCAGGAAACCAACCCCGGTAACCACACCCAACATGGTCAGCGACAGACCATCGAGATGCAGTACTAAGCCTACTTTCAGAGTGGCGGTGTTGATCCATTGCCACAGCGTCTGGTTGTAAATCGCACCTACAGTCGCTTGTTGCAGGAATTGTATGCCGACAACGAGGGTGGTCAGTGCGGAAAGACCGATACTACCGACACCCACCAACGCTGCACGATTTTCACTTAGACGACCCGCAGAAAACGCGAGGATCAGAAAACCGACAAACGGGAACAGACAAGTCAGGAATAACAGATTCATCCGCGCATCTCCTTAACCGCATCGACATTCAGCGTATGGTGACGACGGTACATTCTCATCAACAGCGCCAGACCAATACTGGCTTCGGCGGCCGCGAGGCTGATCACCAGAATGTACATGATTTGTCCGTCTACCTGGCCGTAACGACTACCTGCGACCACAAAAGCCACCGCAGAGGCGTTCATCAATACTTCGATGCTCATCAGAATAAACAGCAGATTGCGACGGAGTAACAAACCGCATAAACCGAGTGAAAACAGGATGGCTGCGACGATCAGCCCATGCTCAAAGGGAATGCCATTCATGCGTCATCCTCCTCGTTACGGGTGGAGATAATGTCACCACGGCGGGTTTCACGACCTAAGTGATAAGCGGCAACCAGACCTGCCAGCAGTAACAAAGACGCCAGTTCTACCGCCAATACATAAGGGCCGTATAAACCAATACCGACCTGTTTGGCGGTAATCGGTTCACCGGTAATGGTGCCTTCAATGCCATGTAATGCGACATAAAATACCGCCATCTGACCCACACTTAATAACAGTGGGCCAACCCAGGTCATCGGTTTCATCCATTGCCGCTCTTGTTCTTGCGCGGTGCCTAAGTTCAGCATCATCACCACGAACACAAACAGCACCATGATGGCACCGGCATAGACGATCACCTGCATAGCACCAACAAAGCTGGCACCGAGGCTGAAGAAAATCATGCCGACGGCAATCAGCGACACGATCAGATATAACAGGGCATGCATCGGATTGGTTCCGCTGATGACCCCGAGGGTAGCCAATATGGCGACTACCGACGATCCATAAAACGCGAGTTCCATATCAAGCGGCTCCTTAAGGCAAAATGCTCTTCACATCAATCGGTGCAGCTTCTTTCTGAGCACTGCCTTTCGGCTTGCCATCAATCGCCATACCACTGACACGGTAGAAGTTATAATCCGGATATTTACCGGGGCCGCTGATCAACAAATCTTCTTTTTCATACACCATATCCTGACGACGGAATTCGCCCATCTCAAAATCAGGGGTAAGTTGAATCGCCGTGGTTGGACACGCTTCTTCGCAGAGACCACAAAAGATGCAGCGCGAGAAGTTGATACGGAAAAACTCCGGATACCAACGTCCATCCACTCGTTCGGCTTTCTGTAATGAAATACAACTGACGGGGCAGGCGACCGCACACAAGTTACAGGCTACACAACGTTCATCCCCGTCAGGGTCGCGGGTCAGCACGATACGGCCACGGTAACGCGGAGCTAAAGGTACCTTTTCCTCTGGATAACAAAGCGTGTCACGCGGGCGGAAGGCATGTGAGAACACCATGGCCAGACTGCGTAGCTGAGTTCCGACTCCATTTACTATATGTTTTATTTTCACGGTCTTTTCCTCACTGCGCCAACAACACCATGGCACCTGTTACCAACAAATTGAGCAGCGTCAGTGGCAGGCAAATTTTCCAGCCGAATGACATTACCTGGTCATAACGCGGGCGTGGTAGCGATGCTCTCAACAAAATAAATAACATCATGAAAAAGCCGGTTTTCAGGGCAAACCAGACGATTGGTGGCAACCAAGGGCCATGCCAGCCGCCGAAAAACAGGGTTACTAGCAGGGCGGAAATCAGCACAATGCCGATATATTCACCCACGAAGAATAAACCCCATTTCATCCCGGCATATTCGATGTGATAACCATCGGCCAATTCTTGTTCCGCTTCCGGTTGGTCAAATGGATGACGATGCGTTACCGCTACACCCGCAAAAGCGAAAGTCACAAAACCAAAGAATTGCGGAATGATGTTCCAGACATGACTCTGTGCTTCGACGATATCGCGCATGTTGAATGAGCCGGTTTGCGCGACGATCCCCATCAGCGACAACCCCAGAAACACTTCATAACTTAGTGTTTGTGCTGAGGCGCGCAGACTACCGAGCAGCGAGTATTTGTTATTACTCGACCAACCAGCAAACAGCACCGCATACACAGCCAGACCTGCCATACAAAAGAAAAACAAGATCCCGATATTGAGATCTGCAACACCCCAGGTCGGTGTGACCGGTACAATCGCAAAGGCGATGAGGAATGAACAGAACGCAATCATCGGTGCTAGAACAAAGATCAAACGGTCAGCAAAGGGCGGGATCCAATCCTCTTTGAAGAACATTTTGATCATGTCGGCAACGAGCTGGAATATACCAAACGGGCCAACCCGGTTCGGACCATAACGATCTTGCCAAAGGCCAAGCAAGCGGCGTTCGATAAAACTCATAAATGAGCCTAAACCGACCACCACCAGCAGCACTATCAGGGCTTTTCCAACTGCAATGAGCAGATCGAGAAACTCTGCAGATATTGTCATGTTCTGACCTCCTGCAATGATTCAATCGTTGTTGCCAGCATGGCTGGAGTGAATGGCGCGATACCCAGTGGCAGACCCACTAGACCATCCGCTAAATGGTGACTGACTTTCAGCGGCAGCTCAAAACGTTGGTTGTCCCAGATGAAGCTGACTTGGCAGCCATCTTTTAATTGCAGACGTGCGGCATCATCTTCACTGAGATATAACGTTGGTGCAGACATGCGTTTTTGAATGACATCAGAACGTTGAGTCAGTTCATCGCTACCAAATAATTGCCAGTAAGCAACGGCCTGTGGTGCATTGGTAGGAACGTAGGCGGCTGGAATATCAGTACAGTAAGCGGCGACTGCAGAAAGACCGCTATCAAACAGATGTGTACCCGGATCACCAGCTCGTAAATGACCACCAACTTCATCCTGGAATTTATTCCATGCTGACGGTGAGTTCCAACCTGGCGCCCATGCAAAAGGCACTTGCTGGAAGGCTTCACGACTACCACTGTAACCTTCCATCGAGAAGGTAAATGCAGAATCACTGTCTTGTGTTGCTTGCGGTTCGCTGACATCAATATCCGCACGCATCGAGGTTCGGCCGCTATAACGATGCGGTGAACGAGCGAGTTTCAACCCTTTGATGCGGAATTTCGCATTCGGTGCCGCATCAACCATGGCGCGCAGGGTTGGAATAGCTTCCACACAGCGGTTAATGAGTTCATCCATGACACCCCAATCCATTCGACGATGCACCAGCAGGCTATTCAATGCGTGTAACCAGTGCCAGCTATCTTTGACGGAACGGGTATTATCGTAATATGCCGGATCAAACACTTGGAAGAAGCGTTGTGCCCGGCCTTCATTATTGACTAATGTGCCATCTGCTTCCGCAAATGTGCCAGCCGGTAAAACCCAATCCGCCGCAGCTAGCAGCTCGGTTTGCTGGTGGTCGAGCACGATCAATTGCTGCACTTTTTGCAACGCTGCTTTAACGCGGGAAGCTGGTGCGCGACGGAATAGATCATTTTCCATCACAATCAGTGTGTCGATATGGCCTTCTTCCACCGCTGTCAGCATTTGCTCGACGGTTTTCCCACCGATCAAAGCACTACCCACACTGTTAGCTTCTGCCGCCACGAGCGACAAACTGACATCTGGATTTTTCTGACGTAATGCACTGACGATATTGGCTGCTGCATCCAGCAAAGCAGGTGTTTCGCTGGTAGTACCGCTGATAATTAACGGATGTTTAGCATTCGACAAACCATCGGCAATCTGACGGGCAACGGACATCAATGTGTCATCGGCATCGGGAACAGCAGGTGCTTTGCTATCCAGTAAATGCGCGACAGCAAAACCGAGACGTGCTTGATCGACATATGCCGCGTGGTAATGCACACAAGCGACATCATCCAGACGCGTGCTGTCTAAGCTGGTCAGATAGAGTGGGAAGCGATCATTCTGGCCAATGTTCTGGATTGCGGCGATCTGCCAGACATCCACTTTTAACTCGGTTGCTTTCTGACGTGCTTTGCCTTTCACCGCCTGACGAACGGCCAAGGCCATGCGCGCCGCAGTCTGGGTCAAATCTTCACCTAACACAAAAATGGCATCGCAGGTTTCAATTTCACGCAACGTAGGGGTATTCACACCACTATGGCGCAGCAATTCGGTCATTTTTTGCAGACATTGCCATTCTTTCTCGGCGACACCGCTGGAGTAATGTTCTTCACCGACCAGTTCACGTAAGGCGAAGTTACTTTCGATACTGGCGCGCGGTGAGCCTATACCGGCGATACGTTTGGTGCGACGTAATGCATCAGCTACTTTCTCAGCAGCTTCAGTAGTGCTGAGTTCAAATAACTGATTTTCATGGCGGTGATAAGCTTTGTATGGGCGTTCTGGCAGATTGACGTAACCATAACCAAAACGACCACGGTCACACAGGAAGTAGTGGTTGATGCCGCCGTGATAGCGATTTTCGATACGACGCAGTTCGCCGTAACGCTCCCCGGGGCTGATGTTGCAACCTAAGCTACAACCGTGGCAGATACTTGGTGCGTACTGCATATCCCACTTGCGGTTAAAGTGAGCAGATTGAGTTTTATCGGTAAAAACACCGGTTGGGCAAATATCGACTAAGTTGCCGGAAAATTCGCTTTCCAGTGTGCCGGATTCTACGCGGCCAAAATAGACATTGTCGTGTGCACCATACACACCCAGATCCGGGCCATCCGCGTAATCTTTGTAATAACGCACACAGCGGTAACAGGCGATACAACGGTTCATTTCATGTGAAATAAACGGGCCGAGATCCTGATTTTCATGCGTGCGTTTAGTGAAACGATAACGACGGGTGTTGTGTCCGGTCATGACCGTCATATCTTGTAAATGACAGGCGCCGCCTTCTTCACACACCGGGCAATCGTGCGGATGATTCATCATCATCCATTCATTGACGCTCTTCCGAAATTCGACCGCTTCTTCGTCTTCAATCGAGATATAGGTGCCATCACTGGCCGGTGCCATACATGACATCACCAGGCGCCCGCGTTTGTCATCGGGGCCGGAATATTGTTTTACTGCGCATTGTCGGCAAGCACCCACGCTACCCAACGCCGGGTGCCAGCAGAAATACGGTACATCTAACCCCAGAGACAGGCATGCCTCGAGCAGGTTGTCGGAACCGTTTACTTCATATTCTTTGCCGTCTACATGAATTGTGGCCATAGCAACATTACTTCCTTTTCTGTACGTCCGGCGAGTAGCTCACCGGACAGGCAATCACCAGCGTTGGTTCAGCAAATTTGGCTGTATTCCGGTTGGGATCGGCGTTGCCAACATAGGTTCGGTGGTGATACCCGCTTCAAATTCAGATCTGAAATATTTGATCGCACTTTGCAGTGGTTCGACGGCGCCAGGTGCATGAGCACAAAAGGTTTTCCCCGGGCCCAGTTGGCGACACAGCTGTTCCAGCGTTTCAATATCGCCGCGCTGACCTTCACCTTTTTCCAGTGCCTGCAGAATTTTCACACTCCATGGCAATCCTTCACGGCATGGCGTGCACCATCCGCAAGATTCACGGGCAAAGAATTTTTCCAGATTCAGCGTCAGTGACACCATGTTGATTTCGTTATCAACGGCCATGGCCAGCGCAGTGCCCAGACGGCTGCCTGCTTTACCAATTGAGTCAAAATCCATCGGCAGATCAAGATGTTGTTCGGTCAGAAAATCGGTACCGGCGCCACCAGGTTGCCAAGCCTTTAAGGTCAAACCATCCCGCATCCCGCCGGCGTAATCTTCCAGAACTTCACGGGCGGTTGTACCAAACGGTAGTTCCCATAAGCCCGGATTTTTTACCCGACCGGAGAATCCCATCAGTTTGGTGCCGGTGTCATTACTTTTACCGGCAGAAATGCCGCGATACCAATCCACTCCGTTTTGCATGATGGACGGAATGTTGTTCAGCGTTTCCACGTTATTTACGCAAGTCGGTTTACCCCAAGCGCCCGCCAGAGCAGGGAATGGGGGTTTGGCTCGCGGGTTGGCGCGACGGCCTTCCAGCGAGTTGATCAATGCAGTTTCTTCACCGCAGATATAACGACCAGCACCGGTGTGCACAAACAACTCAAAATTAAAGCCAGTGCCAAGAATGTTTTTACCCAAGAAACCCGCTTTGGTGGCTTCTTCAATGGCCTGACGCAGACGTTGTGCGGCTTCGATATATTCGCCGCGCAGGAAGATGTAACCACGATAGGCTTTCAGCGCATACGCACCAATCAGCATGCCTTCGATCAGTTGATGGGGCAGTTGTTCCATCAACAGACGATCTTTGTAAGTACCAGGCTCCATTTCGTCGGCATTACAAAGAATGTATTTCTTGTCGAATTGTGGATCCATGGGCACCAGGCTCCACTTCACACCAGTCGGAAAGCCTGCGCCACCACGACCACGTAAACCGGCGGCTTTAACTTGGTCAGTTACTGCAGTCGGGGCCATAGCCAGCGCTTTTTCCGCACCGACATAACCTTGTTTGGCGCGATATTCATCAAACCAGACCGGCTGCTGATCGACACGCAACCGCCAGGTGAGGGGATGAGTTTCAGCAGTTCGGATCATGGATATTGCTCCAGCAGTTCGTCCAGTTTATCCACGCTCAGATGACTGTGAGTATCATCATCAATCATCATGCTGGGCCCTTTGTCGCAGTTGCCAAGGCAACAGACAGGTAGCAAGGTAAAACGCTCATCAGCTGTGGTTTGACCAGGCTTGATACTGAGTTTTTCTTCCAGCGCCTGTTGAATGGTCTGATAACCATTGATAAAGCAAACCACGCTGTCGCAATAACGAATGACATGCCGCCCAACCGGACGACGGAAGATTTGGCTGTAAAAAGTAGCGACACCTTCCACATCGGATGCCGGAATACCCA
Organism: uncultured Tolumonas sp.; assembly: GCF_963678185.1. Lineage (NCBI taxonomy): Bacteria > Pseudomonadati > Pseudomonadota > Gammaproteobacteria > Aeromonadales > Aeromonadaceae > Tolumonas > uncultured Tolumonas sp. The sequence continues at coordinate 1,863,578 of NZ_OY782757.1, read as the reverse complement.
ATACATCGGCAATCGCATAGATCGCACCATCAGGCACCCAACCACGTTCCTTTTGCACCAGTTTCAGTGCTTCGATAGTGGCAGCACGCGGATCTTCATAGTGATGCATCTCGTGCTGGATCGCCGCTAGTTCTGACGCTGATAGCGCAAACGGCTCATTTTGACATTGGCATTGATGACTCATAATTAGCGATCCACATCTGACATAACGAAATCGATACTACCCAGATACACAATTAGATCTGACACCAGTTGTCCGCGGATCACTGAAGGGATCTGCTGTAAATGTGGGAAACTTGGTGTGCGGATCCGCGTGCGGTAGCTCATGGTGCTGCCATCACTGGTCAGGTAATAACTGTTGGCACCCTTAGTGGCTTCAATCATCTGGAAGGATTCCTGCGCCGGCATAATCGGTCCCCAGGAAACTTGCAGGAAGTGATTGATCAGGGTTTCAATATCCTGCAACGTGCGCTCTTTTGGCGGTGGTGTAGTCAACGGATGATTGGCTTTGAAAGGCCCGGCAGGCATGTTGTGCATACACTGCTCAATGATACGCATACTCTGGCGGATCTCTTCCACACGCACCATGGCACGATCATACGCATCGCCGTTTTGACCTACAGGCACGTCAAAATCAAAGTTTTCATAACCGGAATAAGGGCGCCATTTACGTAAGTCGAAATTCAGACCAGTTGCGCGTAGCCCGGCACCGGTCACCCCCCAACTGAGTGCTTGCTGAGTATTGTAGGCAGCAACACCCACGGCACGACCCATTAATACACTGTTTTGTAAGGCCGCTTTAACGTATTCATTCAGGCGATTTGGCAGCCAATCCAGCAAGTTATCTTTTACCAGACGCTGCCAACCTTCCGGTAGATCGTGCGCCACGCCACCGATACGGAACCAGGACGGATGCATACGTGCACCTGTTACCGCCTCGATGATGTTGTAAATTTTCTGTCGGTCGGTGAAGGCATAAAACACCGGTGTCATCGCGCCGACGTCTTGAATATAGGTGCCCAAAAACAGCAGATGGCTGTTAATGCGGAACAACTCAGACATCATAATGCGGATGTATTTAACCCGTTCTGGCACTTCAATACCGGCCAGTTTTTCTACTGACAGCACGTAAGGCAGGTTGTTCATGACGCCGCCGAGGTATTCCACCCGGTCAGTGTAAGGAATGTAGCTGTGCCAGGATTGGCGTTCGCCCATCTTTTCCGCACCACGATGGTGGTAACCAATATCCGGTACGCAATCGAGGATCTCTTCGCCATCTAATTGCAGCACTAAGCGGAACGCACCGTGCGCAGACGGGTGGTTCGGGCCTAAGTTCAGGAACATGTAATCTTCGCTGCTCGTGCCGCGCTTCATGCCCCATTCTTCAGGCTTAAATAACAACTGTTCTTGTGCTTCATCCTGACGCATTTCGTCCAGCATGAATGGTTCAAATTCTGTTGCTCGGGCTGGATATTCCTTACGCAGCGGATGCCCTTTCCAGTTTTTCGGCATCAGAATACGCGTCAGATGAGGGTGCCCGTCAAAATGCACACCGAACATGTCCCAAACTTCCCGTTCATACCAGTTGGCATTCGGGAATTCGCCAATGATAGACGGCATTTTCAGATCTGCTTCCATCAACGGAATTTTTAAGATCACATCGCTGTTTCGTTCTATCGACAAGAGGTGATAGAACATAGTGAATTCAGATGCCGGCAAGCCATGACGATGAGTACGCAGACGTTCATCGGTCGCATGCAAGTCATACAACATTACAAATGGTTTGGGCGCATGACGGAGATAGCGAATAGCGTTTAGCAATGTTTCGCGTTTGATCCAAACCACCGGAATACCCATCCGGGTATTTTGCACATGCAAAATATCATGCGGAAAACGGTGCAATAGTTCTTGTACGACGGGTGCATCTTGCAGATCACGGGTTTGCCATAACTGCATATCTGGATTGGTCGGAAATTGTTGTGTCAGCTTGATCATGATGTGGCCCTTACAACTTATCCGGAGTTGGCAAATTCGTCACTGCGATCCGTTCTTCGCGTAGACGTTCTTTTTCGCAAGGCATTTGTGCACGATAAACGCCTTGATCACCAACGACCCATGACAGCGGACGACGTTCTTCACCAATCGATTTTTGTAGCAACATTAACGCTTGCAGGAATGCTTCTGGGCGAGGAGGGCAGCCGGGAATATAAACATCAACCGGCAGGAATTTATCTACGCCTTGTACGACAGAATAAATGTCATACATGCCACCAGAATTGGCGCAAGCACCCATACTGATCACCCATTTTGGTTCCAGTAACTGCTCATATAAGCGCTGAATAACCGGCGCCATTTTGATGAATGGTGTGCCGGCAATAACCATAAAATCAGCCTGACGGGGTGATGCACGAATAACTTCTGCGCCAAAACGAGCCACGTCATGTACCGCGGTAAATGCGGTGGTCATTTCTACATAACAACAGGAAATACCAAAGTTATAAGGCCAGAGAGAGTTCTTCCGGCCCCAATTCACTGTTGAATTCAGAACGTTTTCCAATTTGCCGAGCAAAATGCCACGGCCAACTTCCTGCAAGGGATCATCCACCGTCTGTTTCTTTTCAGCCGGATAACGCTCGATCGGTGCATTCGGATCGATTCTGGTCAGGGTGTACTTCATGACAAGCCTCGCAGTTACTTGGATTGGTCAGTATTGTTAGATGGTGTTGGTTGGCGTTGTGGTGCCCAGTCGAGCGCGCCAATGCGCCACAAATAGACCAGTCCAACCAGCAACAGCACGATGAAGGTGGCAGCCTCGACAAAGCCAACCCAACCACTTTCGCGTACTGAAACGGACCATGCGAACAGGAAAAGCGCTTCTACATCGAAGATCACAAAGAACATTGCAATCAGATAAAACTTTGCAGAAAAACGCAGACGAGCAGTGCCGACGGAATCGACACCGGATTCAAAAGGAGTATTTTTGCTTCGTCCCTGAGCTCTGCCGCCCAGAAACGCCGCCAGACCAATCATGATGCTGCACAGGCCTATTGCAGCTAAAACATAAAATAAAAACGAGCCGTTATGAGCCAAACCAGCCATATGCCACCTCTGTTAACAACCACTCTGTAGCTTTAATTATCTGTAATGATGTGCAGTGAGAAGACGACCTGTCGCAGAAATTACAATATGAACGAGTCGGGCAGCCGGGTCATTATGATAATGGCGGGGTCGCTGGCTCTGCACATCTTGGATCTGAAGGCAGGTGCTGTTATCCACACGAGTTCCATTTCAGCCTAGTTAATCACAACAATACTAGCCAGACAGAATGTCAAAATCGTGAAGAAGAACAATTAAGCCTTATGCAGCATACACTTATTCTATTCCCTATGTTAAGGGAGTGTTTTGCAAAGGTGTATTTCAAAGCGTGGTTTGTGTGACCTTGGACAACAAATTTGTAACAACTGGCTAGGAGTAATCCTCAAATAAATCGCATGAGCAAAATAAGTGGTTACGTTTACATCCAGTCAATATAAGCACTTAGCCATTTACCAATTTCTTGCTTGGAATCAAACGGCTATCTATTGCGAATTATATTCTATTGTAACGCAGTGTAACTGGGCTTCTGGCACTGATAAATTCACTAAATTATAACAATTCGCACCTTCAAATCTAAAATGTGTAAGCGCTTTCATTGTTTTGCCGATAACAATTGCCATCCTTGAGTCTGGATAGTGGCACATCTGGCCAAAAGTGTTACCTAATTCCCGAAATTGAAGAAATTCGATGTAAACGATTTCATATTGCTGGGAAGATCACAAAAGACTAACAAGAAACTGAGTAATGTTATTGACGAACACACTCGATGACAAAACTGTTGTTGGGTATTTCCGTAAAAGTGCTTTGCAGCAAAAAAATAAAGACTGGAGAAAAACCGAATGAATAAGTTCTCTAAAATAGCTGTAATTGTAGCCGGCCTGACTATTGGTGCCGCAGCTCAAGCTGAAACTCTGTTAGGCTTTACGATTTATAAATACGATGACAACTTTATGTCAGTAGTTCGTAAGGGCATCGAAAAAGAAGGTGCTCAAAATAAAGATGTCAAACTGCTGATGAATGATTCGCAGAACGACCAGTCTAAACAGAACGACCAGATCGATGTATTGATTTCCAAAGGCGTAAAAGCGCTGGCTATCAACCTGGTTGACCCTGCTGCTGCTCCAGTAGTAATTGAGAAAGCGAAAGAAAACAACATTCCGATTGTGTTCTATAACAAAGAACCAACTAAAGAAGCACTGGCTAGCTACGACAAAGCTTATTATGTAGGTACTGACTCTAAAGAAGCCGGTATCATCCAAGGCGATATCATTGCTAAACAATGGAAAGCTCACCCAGAGTGGGATTTGAACAAAGATGGCGTGATTGACTATGTTCTGCTGAAAGGTGAACCAGGTCATCCAGACGCTGAAGCACGTACCACTTACGTTGCTAAAACTCTGAATGAAAATCACAAGATCAAAACCAATGCTCTGAATATGGATACCGCCATGTGGGATACCGCACAGGCGAAAGACAAAACTGACGCATGGTTGTCTGGCCCTAATGGCGAGAAGATCGAAGTAGTTATCGCGAACAATGATGGTATGGCAATGGGTGCTGTAGAAGCACTGAAAGCACATGGCAATACTAAAATTCCAGTATTCGGTGTAGATGCGCTGCCTGAAGCACTGGCGATGATTAAGGCCGGTTCAATGGCGGGTACCGTTCTGAACGATGCCAGCAACCAAGCGAAAGCAACGTTTGATCTGACCAAAAACCTGGCAGAAGGCAAACCAGCAGGTCAAGGTACTCACTGGAACATCGTCAACAAAGTGGTTCGTGTACCATACGTAGGCGTTGATAAAGCGAACATGGATCAATTCAAGTAAAAAAAACCCTTCAAAATAGACCTAATAAGAGGAGGTTTTCCTCCTCTTATTTCTTTATGGTTGTGGCAATATTATGGCTGATATCACAGTGAATCATTCTCAGGAATATCTGCTGGAAATGGCGGGTATTTGTAAAGAGTTTCCAGGTGTAAAAGCCTTGGATAATGTGAATCTTAAAATTCGTCCTCATTCTGTTCATGCCTTAATGGGTGAGAATGGTGCAGGTAAGTCAACATTATTAAAATGTCTGTTTGGTATTTATGAAAAAGATGCCGGAACAATCATTTTTCAAGGTAAAGAAATTAATTTCCATTCAGCCAAGGAAGCATTAGATAATGGTGTTTCAATGGTGCATCAGGAATTAAACCAGGTTAGGCAACGTTCCGTGATGGATAATATGTGGTTGGGTCGATATCCAACAAAAGGCATGTTTATCGATCATGATAAAATGTACCGTGACACCAAAAAAATATTTGAAGAATTGGGTATTGATATCGACCCGAAAGATAAAGTTGGCACTTTATCTGTTTCTCAAATGCAGATGATTGAAATTGCAAAAGCATTTTCTTATAACGCCAAAATTGTAATTATGGATGAACCAACTTCTTCGTTGACAGAAAAAGAAGTTAATCATCTGTTTACCATTATTAGAAAATTAAAAGATCGTGGTTGTGGCATTGTTTATATCTCACACAAAATGGAAGAAATATTCCAACTGTGTGATGAAATTACGATCTTACGCGATGGACAATGGGTGGCGACTCAGTCGCTGGAAGGGTTGGATATGGACAAGATCATCGGCATGATGGTCGGTCGTGAATTAACTCAACGTTTTCCTCCCAAAGTAAACAGACCTAAAGAAGTGATTCTTGAAGTAGAAGGCCTGACTGCATTAAATCAGCCATCAATCAAGGATGTTTCTTTCCAATTGCGTAAAGGCGAAATCCTTGGTATTGCGGGCCTCGTCGGCGCTAAACGAACTGAAATTGTAGAAACTATTTTTGGTCTTCGTGATAAAGCTTCAGGTACCATTAAATTACATGGTAAAGAAGTACAAAATACAGATGCGCATGATGCGATCCGTAATGGCTTTGCGCTTGTTACCGAAGAACGTCGCTCGACAGGCATTTATAGTCAGCTTGATATTGAATTCAACTCGCTGATTGCCAATATGGATCAATATAAAGGCTTTGGTGGTTTATTAGAAAATAAACGAATGAGAAGTGATACCCAATGGGTTATTGACTCCATGCGTGTTAAAACACCAAGTCAGAAAACATCAATAGGATCACTTTCTGGTGGTAACCAACAAAAAGTTATTATTGGCCGCTGGTTATTAACTCAGCCGGAAATATTAATGCTGGACGAACCAACTCGCGGTATTGATGTTGGTGCAAAATTTGAAATATATCAACTGATGCTTGAACTCGCCAAAAAAGATAAAGGCATTATCATGATTTCATCTGAAATGCCGGAGTTGTTAGGTATTACCGATCGTATTCTGGTTATGAGTAATGGTCGTGTAGCGGGTATCGTTGAAACTGAAAAAACCGATCAGCAAGAAATTATGCGTTTGGCAGCTCTATATTTGTGATCCGAGGATGTTCAATATGAATGTATCAAAAACTTTAGACTACCTGAAAAATGGTGGCATTTATGTGGTTCTTTTTATTCTATTGATGATTATCATTGTTAAAGAACCGTCATTTTTAAGCTTAAATAACTTTAGTAACATCCTTACCCAATCTTCTGTACGCGTTATTATTGCGTTAGGTGTGGCAGGTTTGATTGTTACTCAAGGCACCGACTTGTCAGCCGGTCGTCAGGTTGGTTTAGCAGCAATTGTAGCGGCAACCATGTTGCAGGCGATGACAAACGTTAATAAGGTATTTCCTTCCATCGGCGAAGTACCAATTCCTGTTGTTATCCTAATTGTCTGCGTAATTGGTGCTTTTATCGGTTTTGTGAACGGTTTTATCATTGCAAAACTGAACGTAACGCCATTTATTACCACCTTGGGTACCATGATCATCGTATACGGTGTGAACTCCCTGTATTACGATTTAGCAGGCGCATCACCAATTGCTGGTTTCGATCCTCGTTTCTCTAGCTTCACCCAAGGGTTCTTTAAATTAGGTACCTTTAAGCTGTCTTATCTGGTTATTTATGCTGCCATTGCCACCGCATTTATTTGGGTGCTGTGGAATAAAACCAAATTTGGTAAAAACATCTTCGCTATCGGTGGTAACCCAGAAGCAGCAAAAGTATCTGGTGTTAACGTAACTGTTAACCTGATCCTGATTTATATGCTGTCTGGTGTGTTTTATGCCTTCGGCGGTATGTTGGAAGCAGGCCGTATCGGTAGTGCGACTAACAACTTAGGTTTCATGTATGAGTTGGATGCCATCGCGGCGTGCGTGGTAGGCGGTGTGTCATTCAGTGGTGGTGTTGGTACTGTACTGGGTGTTATTACCGGTGTAATCATCTTCACCGTTATCAACTATGGTATGACTTACATCGGTGTGAACCCTTACTGGCAGTTCATCATCAAGGGTGCAATCATCATCATGGCTGTTGCGCTTGACTCACTGAAATACGCTAAGAAAAAATAAGTTTGTTTCACCCCTTAGATATGAATCGGACTCCTCAGCAACGTGGAGTCCGAATTTTTTTGTAAGCGAAAAATTCTGAAACGAATTAAAAATGAAGATAAGTAATCCGGCTGAAAATATTCAGCCGGATTACTTTAATAGACGAGGATTAACGTGTTTCTTGCGGTGCTGCAGCGGATGATTGGCGTCTGACTAATACCGGGCGGAAAACCTGAGCGGTTGTTTCCGCGGCTTCGCCTGTGGCCAGTTGTAATGCCATTTGTGTTGCTTTAGTTGCCATCATAGAGATGGGATAACGCATGGTGGTTAATTTTGGGCGTGAGAAACGTGCAAAAATAACATCATCAAAACCGACGACGGAAACATCTTCCGGCACTCGGAAACCATTATCGATCAACACGGAAATGATCCCAGTTGCCATCGCATCGTTGTAGGCAACAACGGCTGTAAATGGCATTCCACGCCCCAACAGATCCTGAATGGCTTGTTCACCACCTTCTTCATTAGGTTCAGCACGTTCAACAGTAATTTCATCAGGCTCAAGACCTGATTCCTGCAACGCATCCTGATAACCACGAATTCGCTCATAGGCGTCTTCGATATCGTATTTTGATGCCACACAAGCAATGTGTTTATGCCCTAATTCAATCAGATGCTGAGTGACGGTATAACTACCGTAATAGTTATCTAACCAGATACAACGAGAGGGAAGTTCAGGCAATAATCGATTAATGAAAATCATACCGGGAGACTTTTCAGCATACGCTGTCAGCTCTTCATTACTCAGTGCTTTACTGTGGATTATTAGCGCTTCACAACGTTTACTGATTAAAAGTTCAATTGTTTCACGTTCTTGGGCGGCATCGTGGGAACCGTTACCGATCAGTAAATGTTTATGATGAGCGCGGCACTCTATTTCAATGGCTTTCACCATAGCGCCAAAAAATGGGTCAGCTACATCAAAAACCATGCATCCAATGGTATCGTTTACTCGGCTAACTAATGCTCTGGCGTTAGGATCAGGGCGATAATTTAATTCTTCCATAGCGCGGTTTACCGCGGCTCTTGCTGACTCTCCCGTTTTCGGTGAGTGATTGATTACTCTAGAAACGGTTGCAATAGAGACGCCAGCTAGTTTAGCGACGTCTTTTATAGTTGCCATAATGCGAATTTCTCATCTGATGCGCGTAGTTTTCATACCGACTAGCTGCAATATATCAGGGATAGTGATGCTATCACTAGTATAAATCCTCACTAATCATAGGTTATCCGAACGAGATTAAATGTAAACGTTTACATTTTTGTTTGTCAGATCACAGTCTGACGGAATACACTCTTCTAGACTAATGGACAACAAATATACCGACAGGTGTGTTGTCGTTTTTGCGAGGAGATAACATGAAAATTCTGGTCACCGGCGGGACAGGCTACATAGGTAGTCACACTTGCCTAGCTTTAATTGCGACAGGTTTGGAGCCGGTTATTCTCGATAATCTGTGTAACAGCAAGTTATCTGTATTGAAAAGAATAGAAGAAGTGGCAGGAAAGGCGCCTATTTTTTATCAGGGCGATGTCCGTGACCCAGTGATATTAGATCGTATTTTTCAGGAACAACAAATTGCTGGCGTTATTCATTTTGCTGCTTTGAAAGCGGTGGGTGAATCCACACAAAAACCGTATGAATATTTTGAGAACAATATCTCTGGCACTTTAAGTTTGTTAGGCGCGATGCGTCGTGCCGGATGCTATCGCTTCATTTTCAGCTCTTCAGCCACTGTGTATGGCGATCCACATGCGGTGCCTATTACAGAAGATTTTCCTCGTTCCACCATGAGCCCTTATGGTCAGACTAAACTCATGGTTGAACAAATACTGGAAGACATGCAAAAAGCCGATCCACGCTGGAGCATCACCTTATTGCGCTATTTTAACCCGATCGGCGCACATGAATCTGGTCGTATGGGTGAGGATCCGCAAGGCATTCCTAACAACTTGATGCCTTATATCACGCAAGTAGCGATTGGTCGCCGTGATTGCCTCAATATTTTTGGCAGTGATTATCCGACCAAAGATGGTACGTGTGTACGCGATTACATCCATGTCATGGATCTGGCGGAAGGCCACGTAAAAGCATGGCAGGTTTGTGGTGAGCAAACTGGCTTGCATATCTACAACCTGGGAACCGGGCAGGGCGTGAGTGTGCTGGAAATGGTACAAGCTTTCGCTCGGGCCAGTGGTTTGGATATCAATTACAAGCTGGTTGATCGTCGCCCTGGTGATGTTGCGGAATGCTGGGCTGACCCAGCAAAAGCCCAACGAGAGCTGGGCTGGAATGCCAGCCGGACGATTGATGATATGACACGCGACAGCTGGCGCTGGCAGCAAGCTAATCCTAACGGTTACGAGGAATAAACCATGTTCAATCCGATAGATCATCCTCATCGTCGTTTTAACCCGCTGACTGGTCAATGGGTATTGGTGTCGCCGCATCGAGCGAAGCGTCCATGGCAAGGGCAGGTCGAAAAGGCGGCTCCTGACGATCGTCCGGCGCATGATCCTGACTGCTTTTTGTGCGCGGGTAATACCCGTGTGAATGGGGAAAAAAACCCAGATTATAAAAACACATTTGTGTTCACTAACGACTTTGCTGCACTGATGACTGATACTCCGGCATCACCGCATTCTGCTGATCCACTGTTCCAATGTGAATCCGCACGCGGCACCAGCCGTGTTATTTGTTTTTCTCCGGATCACAGCAAGACATTGCCTGAGTTGCCGGTGCCAGCCATCAGATCTGTCATTGATACCTGGTGTGAGCAAGTAACTGATCTGGCAAAAGATTACCTATGGGTGCAGGTGTTTGAAAATAAGGGTGCTGCGATGGGGTGCTCTAATCCACATCCGCACGGCCAGATCTGGGCCAATAATTTTCTGCCCAATGAACTCGCCCGTGAAGAGCAAACACAAAAGCAGTGGTTGGCCGAAAAGGGTTCACCTTTGTTATTGCAATATGCGCAAAAAGAGCAGGCTTCTGGCGAACGCACCGTAGTGGAAACCGAACACTGGATAGCTGTTGTGCCTTACTGGGCTGCCTGGCCGTTTGAAACGCTATTGCTGCCAAAAGCACATGTACTTCGTCTCACCGAACTGAATGATGCACAAAAGCAAGATCTGGCGCTGGCGCTGAAATTACTGACCAGTCGTTATGACAACCTGTTCCAGTGTTCGTTCCCTTACTCCATGGGATGGCATGGTGCACCGCATCAGGAAGGCAACATGGAACATTGGCAATTGCATGCCCATTTTTATCCGCCGCTATTACGTTCCGCGACTGTGCGCAAATTTATGGTGGGTTATGAAATGCTGGCGGAAACCCAGCGCGATCTGACCCCAGAACAGGCCGCAGAACGTCTGCGTGCTGTCAGCGATATTCATTATAAAGAACAAGCTTGAGGAAAATTGCTATGTCATTAAAAGAGAAAGTTCTCGCTGTATTTCAAACTACGTTTGGTGGCGAACCTGACTTATTTGTCCGCGCGCCGGGTCGTGTCAATTTGATTGGTGAGCACACCGATTATAACGATGGTTTTGTGCTGCCTTGCGCGATTGACTATGAAACTGTCGTTGCGATACAGCGTCGTGATGATGACCAAGTCGTGGTAATTGCGGCTGATTATGCTAACCAACGTGATGAGTTTTCACTTGTGCAGCCGATTGAACCACACGCTGATCAATTGTGGAGTAACTACATCCGTGGTGTCGTGAAATATTTACTGGCAAAAGATATTAGCCTGAAAGGGCTGAACATGGTGGTTGCGGGTAACGTGCCACAAGGTGCAGGCTTGAGTTCTTCCGCGTCATTGGAAGTAGCGATTGGCGAATCATTCAATCAAGCGTATCAGCTAGGTCTGACTCCTGCATTTATTGCACTGAATGGTCAGGAAGCCGAAAACAAATTTGTTGGCTGTAACTGCGGCATCATGGATCAAATGATCTCCGCCAGTGGTCTGAAAGATCACTCTCTGTTGTTAGATTGTCGTTCACTGGAAACCCGACTGGTCAAAATGCCCGATGACTTGGCAGTACTGATTGTGCACTCTAACGTCAAACGTGGTCTGGTCGATAGCGAATACAATACCCGTCGTAAACAATGTGAAGAGGTTGCCAATTATTTTGGTGTGAAAGCGTTGCGTGATGTGTCATTGGCCCAACTGCAGTCTGCTGCAGAACAAGGCAAGCTGGAACCGGTGGTATATCAACGCGCACGCCATGTGATCACGGAAAATGCACGCACTCTGGAAGCCGCTGATGCATTGGAGTCAGGCAACCTGGAAAAAATGGGTGTTCTGATGGCAGAGTCGCATAACTCTATGCGCGATGATTTTGCTATCACTGTGCCGGCTATTGATGCGTTGGTTGAGATCCTGCAAAAGCATATCGGTACAGACGGCGGCGCTCGTATGACCGGTGGTGGTTTTGGTGGGTGTGTGGTGGCGTTATTACGCCCAGCGCGTGTGGCTGAAGTCATTGCTGCTGTGGAAGCGGAATATCCACTGAAAAGTGGCCTGAAGCCAACTTGTTATGTTTGTAAAGCCAGTGCGGGTGCCGGCCAATTTTAATCGGAGCAGTTCATGACACAACTCATTGAGTTAGAAAATGACGCCGGATTGCAGCTGAAGCTGATGACAACAGGGGCAGCTCTGTTGTCATTGAATGTTCCAATCGGCGATGGCTACCGGAATGTGCTACTAGGCTGTCAGCCAGAACAATACGCCAGCCAGCATGTTTATCTGAATGCCATGGTGGGTCGTTTTGCCAACCGTATTGGCGGGTCTGTGTTGCATTATCAAGGTCAAACTCATCACTTGGTGCCAAGTCAGGGCGAAAATTGCCTGCATGGTGGTACGGATGGGTTTGATCGCAAAGAGTGGCATATTGTCAGCCAGCAGGCAGATAAAGTCGTGCTGTCACTGCATTCCCCTGATGGTGACCAAGGCTTTCCCGGTGAGTTTGACACTACGTTGACCTATTCACTGCAAGGCACTGATTTAGTAATTGAAATTGAAGCTAAAGTTTCTAAACCATGCCCTGTGAATATGACTTGCCATGGTTATTTCAATCTCGACGGAAAACGCAGTGATGTTCGCGATCATGAGTTAATGGTTAATGCGAATGACTATTTGCCAATCGATGGCATGGGCATTCCTTTATCTGCGCCACAATCAGTGGAAGCTGCACTTGATTTGCGTCATCAGCGTTGTTTGCGTGAGCAGTGGTTGAGTCATCCACAGCTGATGTCTGCAAAAGGGTTTGATCATTGCTATGTATTAGCAACCGATGGTCCAGAGCAAGTCGCTGCACATCTGGTTTCTGCCGATAAAAAGCTGGCGATGGATGTTCTGACTGACCAACCCGGGCTACAGATTTATACTGGTAATTATCTAGCCGGCGCACCGGCGGGTAGCGAAGAACCATATCATGACTATGAAGGCATTTGTCTGGAAACGCAGTTATTTCCAGATAGCCCGAACCGTCCTGAGCTGGGTGATCCTTGGTTATTGCCAGGACAAACGTATCGCCATCTAACGCGTTATCGTTTTATTGCACAATAAATTCTGCCTACTGTATTAAAGCCGGAACATTTTCCGGCTTTTCCTTCTGCCTATCCGTACATTTAGTTAAAATAGCCGACCTTATTCTGAGCGCCTCCGGAGACACCATGCCGCATCACGGGCAACCCATAACTCTTTCTATCGATACTCTTACTGATAAGGGTGATGGCATTGCCAATTGGCATGACCGCAAGGTTTTCATTCCCGGCACACTTCCTGGTGAACAGGTAGAGGTGACGCTGCATGGTATCAAGCCTAAATACGCTCAGGCTGATCTGATCCGCATCATTCAACCGCATCCACAACGAATAGAACCACATTGCTGCTATACGGAATGTGGTGGTTGCCAACTGGCCTATCTGGCTTATAGCGAACAATTAAAAATCAAACAGCAACAGGTTGTTGCCGCATTACAGAGTAAAGGCATTACAAGCTTCGTTGAGCCATGCCTTGGTATGTCGCAGCCACTCGCATTTCGGAATAAAGCGGTTTATTCTGTGCGTACCGAAAATGGTGAGCCAGTCATTGGTTTTTATCGGAAGAACAGTCATCAAGTCGTCGATATCGTGGCTTGCCCTGTGCAGCACGAGCAGACAACAGCAATTACGGCTGCAATCCGTCAATGGATGAAAACATTTCATATTGCGGGTTACGATGAGGCTAATCATACCGGTAGTGTGCGTTATGTCATGACCCGCCATGGCTTTAAAACTGGCTCATGCATGGTGGTGCTGGTGACACTGACCGACGATTTACCAAGGGAAGCAGAATTACTGACGGCTTTGGGTGCGATCGACGGCATTGATAGCGTGATCCACAATGTGAACCCAGATCCGGTTAATCGTATCTTAGGGCTACAACAACGCGTTTGTTATGGCCGAGAAAGCATAGAAGATGAACTGCACGGTTTAACCTTTACTATATCGGCGCATTCGTTCTATCAGGTTAACCCGCAACAAACCGACCAACTCTATGCGACGGCGCTGCATTTTGCAGAACTCAGAGGTAATGAGACGGTATTTGATATTTATTGCGGTATCGGCACCATTTCATTGTATCTAGCACAGCAGGCGCAAAAAGTCGTTGGTATTGAAATCGTGCCACAGGCCATTGATGATGCTCGGGCTAATGCGCTACGTAATCAATTAGCCAATACGGAATTCTATGTTGGTAAAGCGGAAGAGGTAGTTCCTGCTCTTTATACGCAGGGAATGCGTGCTGATGTCGTGGTTGTTGATCCACCTCGAAAAGGTTGTGAACTGTCGGTGCTAAACACCATGCTCGCGATGTCGCCCCAGCGTATTGTTTATGTTTCGTGTGAACCGGTATCATTAGCCAGAGATTTAGCGGTGCTGCAAAAGGGCGGATATAACATTACTAAAGTACAACCCGTCGATATGTTCCCGCATTCGATGCATGTAGAAACAGTTGTACAGTTAATTAAAAAGTAAAATATCAGCATGGAACATGAGTCTATGTATCCATGCTGTTTATGACCCAGATTTAGCCCTCTTCACGTACTTTGCGCTGGTGCTCTTTTTTATCAAGCCAACTCACTGATTTACTCACGGCATCTTGTACCCGCAACTCCATCTCATCACGTTGAGCTGGTGTGGTGAAATAAATCATATCTACATTATGACGAATATAGTGAGCGGGTAGTTGATTTAAAACTAAGCAAGATAGATCAGCGAGGTACTCTTCATCGCGAGTTTGGTGTAATTCGAGCGCTTGAATATGTTGTTGCAGCAGATCTTCATAAAAATTATGAACATCATCGGGGATCAGAGCCATCGACTTATTCCTTCAGTCAAACAAATAACTGATTAAAGCATATAACAAAAAAGCACGCAGCTTTGTGGGCTGCGTGCTTTTTTAAGAAATTTGGTGCGAAAGGAGGGACTCGAACCCTCACACCCGAAGGCACTAACACCTGAAGCTAGCGCGTCTACCAATTCCGCCACCTTCGCACTGATTGTCTCTGACTTATTTTACATGCTGTCAGCAACATGATTTGGTGCGAGAGGAGGGACTCGAACCCTCACACCCGAAGGCACTAACACCTGAAGCTAGCGCGTCTACCAATTCCGCCACCCTCGCACACAATCTGACTTGTTTTACATGCTGTCAGCAACATGTTTGGTGCGAAAGGAGGGACTCGAACCCTCACACCCGAAGGCACTAACACCTGAAGCTAGCGCGTCTACCAATTCCGCCACCTTCGCATCTGGCCGGCATTCTACCGGTTCCAGAAAACACGTCAACTATCAACCATAAGAAAAACAGAGAAATTGGTCAGATCGCTCTGTTTTTCATCAGTTAATTAGTGCCAACCTAACGCATTACGATACATGTCTTCATAACCATGTACGGAATCTGACCATAAATAGCGAGTCAGCATGGCATTACGTTGTACTCGGCGAAACTCCTGAGGATCCTGAACATAGAACAGTAATGCCCGTCGTAATATATTCAACAAGTCATTTGGTTCCGGATCTTCAAAGACAAAACCGGTTGCTTTTGCCGGATCCTGATCATAATCGGTTACGGTATCTTTCAATCCACCGACAGCACGAACGATAGGTAACGTACCGTAGGCCAAGCTGTACATCTGATTTAAACCGCAAGGTTCAAATTGAGATGGCATCATGAAGAAATCACTACCCGCTTCAACCAGATGCGCCAATTCGTTGCTATGCGCATTGATAAAGACAAATTTCTGAGGAAATTGGTGAGCAATTGCTTCCAGACGTTGTGCCAGAACAGGATCGCCAGAGCCAACAATAATGACCTGAACATGGTGAACCAAAAATTTAGCCAAAATAGGCAATAAATAATGGATACCTTTTTGTTCTGTCAGACGACATACCATCCCAAAAACAGGCAGATCACAAATCGGCAGATTCGCACGTTGTTGCAACTGTCGTTTGCATTCAACCTTTCCTTGCAGGTCATCAACATGATATCTGGCTGGGATCAGCTGATCTGTCGCTGGATCCCAATCGTTGTAATCACATCCGTTGATAATCCCACAGATATCAGCCGCACGATCTTGGAAGTGTTTTGCCATGCCATGTCCACCGAGATAGGACATAAGCTCTTTAGCGTACGTAGGGCTAACGGAATTTATCTTGTCTGCGTATAAAACTGCACATTTCAAGAAGTTAATGTAGTAAGGGCCTTGATAAATTGATTCGTTATGCGCATTTCTAATTTCTGGTAATGCCCATAACTGACCTCGTTCACAAATACCCTGAAACGCGCCATTGTGAATGGTAATGACACTTTTCGTTTGTGCAAAAAATGGGTTTTGACCAAACCGTGTTTTTAGCAACATAGGTACTAAAGCGGTATGCCAGTCATTGCAATGAACAATGTCAGGTCTGAACCCAAGTTGTTCTGTTGCTTGTAAGGTCACCGCTGAGAAAAAAGCAAAGCGTTCACCGTTATCTGCATAGGCATTATTATTTTCACCGTACAGGCTTGGTCGCTCAAAATAATGTTTATTCTCAACAAGATATAAAGGAATATCCGCTAAATATAATTGGCGTATTTCATAGGGTACATCCACATACTGAGGTTCTGTAGATAAGACTCCAGAAGCTATAATTGAACCCTGTTCGCGTTGCGAGATTGCGCTATAACCTGGAATGATGATCCTGACATCATGACCTGCGCGTTTTAACTCCAAAGGGAGAGCCTTGGCCACATCAGCCAATCCTCCGGTTTTAACAAAACTTTCAACTTCTGACGCAATAAACAGTATATTCATTTATCAAAAACCAACTCTGGCCCCTTTCGGGATGACAACAATACCGCCTTCAGACACTGTAAAGCGCTGGCGATCATAGGCAAGATTTTCTCCGATCACAGTACCAGGGGCTATTTCAACCTGTTTATCAATGATCGCTCGACGAATTTTACAACCATCTCCAATTTTCGCATCTCCCAAAAATATCGATTCACTTATTTCTGAACCTGAGGCTATGTTGCAACGAAATCCGAGAATACTGCGATTAATGCGAGCTCCTTGAATATAACAGCCAGCCGAAACCAGCGATTGAGAAACGTTTGTTTTATAGACCGCGGTATCAATAAATGTCGCTGGCGGTAGCGGTGGATAGAATGTATGCAGTGGCCATTTACGGTTATACAGTGAAAATGGCGGGTTATCGCTGACTAAATCCATGTGTGATTGCCAGTAAGAATCAATAGTCCCCACATCACGCCAGTAAGCGCCGATCTCACCTTCGATCTGATTCACGCTGAAATCATAAACATAGACTGGAGAATGAGGATATAACCCTGGGATGATATCCCGGCCAAAATCATGGCTAGAGTCTTCCTTTTCTCCGTCAGCGGTCAGTTCACTTAATAATGTATTAGTTTCAAAGATGTAGTTACCCATAGAAGCCAAGGCAAAACCAGGATCGCCTGGAATTGATTTTGGATTTTTAGGTTTCTCTTCAAAGCCGATCATTCGACCTTCAGAATTAACTTCAATAACACCAAAAGCAGACGCTTCTTCGATAGGGACACGAATAGCCGCTACAGTAAGTACAGCACGTTTTTCTTTATGAAAATCAAGCATCTGACGAATATCCATTTTATAGATATGGTCGCTGCCAAAAATACAAACATGCTCAGGGCTACTTAATTCAATGAAACCGATATTTTGGTAAATTGCATCAGCGGTACCGTCATACCAGCGTTTTCCCATACGCATTTGCGCTGGAATGGGGTCAATAAAACGCCCACTGATCCCGGTTAAATTCCACCCTTTTTTCAGATGTATATAGAGTGATTGAGATTTGAATTGTGTTAACACATAAATGCGCAGCATGTCTGAGTTGATGAAATTGTTTAAAACAAAGTCAACTAAGCGATAACTTCCACCAAATGGGACTGCTGGTTTACTTCGTGATACGGTCAATGGTTGTAATCGAGTTCCTTCGCCACCAGCTAATATCATCGCTAATACACCAGACATATGTGCTCCTATATTGATTTAATCTAAAGTCTCATTAATACATCAAGGCAAGGATCTTTCGAGATTAGATCCTGAAGAATTTATCTTGTCATCATCTATCAAGTGCTGCTGTTTAATCTGATATGGATGTTTTTATCCGAAACAAGTGCTCCAGATACGAGTAGTTGCTAGCTAAGTGTAGACGGCTAAGGCCAAAAAGCCTGTGGCGTATGTCAAGAGTTAGCAAACAACAGAAGAAAGAATACAAAAATCAGAAAGGCAGTACTTACAAGATGACAAAGAACAACGATGGCATGTGCCATCGTTTTAATCTAACAGATTCCATATGAGTTTGTTAATGCTATTAGCATTAAGATGCTTGAATAATTTTGAATCGAGAGTTTTCGTTTATCACCGAAACTGACTGAAAAACTTCAGCGAGGATAGGTTCATAGCGTAAAAAACGATTAGCGACTAAAAATAACTGGCCATGCTTTTTGAGATAGTTTGGTGCTTGTCGTAGCATGCGTTCGGTTGCTTCATAATTGGTCTTTAATCCTGCATGAAATGGAGGATTAGAAATAATGAAGTCAAATTTTGTTGTGATATCAGAAAACATGTCCGAGGCTATTATTTGAGCTGTCAGATTATTTACTTCCAATGTTTTAGCTGCTGAGTGTAAAGCTAGCGTGTTTACATCGCTCATGACCACTTTAGCTGTGGATGATCTTTGACAAAGCGTTGCGCCAATGACGCCGGCCCCACAGCCCAAGTCTAAAATATCACCTTCAAGCCCAGGCAAACTTGTCAATAAAAGGTTTGTTCCTTCATCCAACTCTCCTGCACTGAATACACCAGGAAGAGCTGCAATTTTTAATTCAGCTAGACCCAATGCGAGTTGTAGAGAGTAAAGGGAATATAGCGATTGCAATTCAGGTGGGGCTTGAAACACATTTAATTGAGCGTAATACAAAGAGCAGTGTCGGGCACTATCTAGTTTTTGTACATTATTGCTATAAGAATGCAGGAGCTTAGGGGCTGCATTAATACCGCCTCTATTCTCGCCAATGATGAAAATTTCACCATTTGGTTTTAATGAATGCAATACGCTAGTTAACCACAGTCCGGCTTCCTGCTTTGCTTTCGGCATAAATAACAAGATGGCGTCAAATGAATTAGCTTCTTGAGTCAAAAAACCAAATTGCAGTCGTGTTTCTAACTCGGGTACTGTGACACGAAGTTGATTGAAAATGCTGTAATCCGAGACCAGGAATGTAGCGTTAGGTTCAGCTAATAATGAGTCTAAAGATACGGATTGAAGCTGCCCACAAATCAAAATATTTTTATTTTGAAATAATGAACTATGTCTAATTAGAAAAGACGATAAGTTATTGAGCTCAGCAGACGGCATAAAAGTCATATTCAGTAGAAAGATATTGTGATTATCCTATAAAAAAAGACCTCTGCACATGGCAGAGGTCTAATGTTATTATTTTACTGAGTCTGGTTATAGATTGCCCGTTACAATTTTAGGTGTAACAAATATCAGCAATTCTTTTTTCGTATTTGCATTAGTAGTGTTACGGAACAGGATACCAATGCCTGGAATGTCACCTAATACAGGCACTTTACTAACCGTCTTTTTGATAGAACGGTTATAAATACCACCTAATACTAATGTTTCCCCATTTTTTACAAGTACTTGCGTGTTAATGGCTTGAGTTGACAGAGCCACCGCAGTACCACCGTTTCCTGTGCTGACATCTTTATAGATATCATCTTGAGTTACATGCAGATCTAGAATTACATTATTATCTGGCGTGATTTGCGGTGTAACTTTCAGACTCAACACTGCTTTTTTGAACGCAACAGTTGTTGCTCCACTTGATGCACTTTCGTTATATGGAATCTCATAACCTTGTTCTATCAGCGCCTCTTTCTGATTGGCTGTTGTAACTCGAGGACTAGAAATAATTTCTGCTTTATTTTCATTTTCCAGCGCGCTGAGTTCTAAATCGAGCAAGGAACCGTCAGATAATTTTGCAACCTGAAATGCAATACTTGCTGCTGTGCCTGTAGATGGCGCTGCTGCCAAGTTCACATTCAAATTAGATTTGGTTATATCGCTATTTAATCCCTCTAATGTGCCAGAAACATCACTATTATTGGTACTATTGTTAGCTGTCGCCCCCCAACGGATGCCTAGTGCATCATCAACTCCATCAGTGACAGTAACCATTCGAGCTTCAATAACTACTTGTTTAACAGCAACGTCCAGTACTTTAATCATATCTTTAATATGATCAATAACATCAGCGGTATCTTTTACCAGCAATGTATTGGTTCTCTCGTCTACACTTACTGCACCACGTGGAGATAATAGGCGAGTTTTATCATCGGCTAATAATTTGGCCATATCTGGCGCTTTGGCATAATTGATTTGTACATATTCGGTTACTAATGGTGCCAAATCAGCTACTTTTTGTTTATTTTCCAGTTGCTGTTTTTCTTGCGTAGCGATTTCAGCCGCAGGCGCAACTAAAAGAATATTATTATCTAAACGTTTATCGAGACCTTTCACTTTCAGCACTGTATCCAGCGCTTGTTCCCATGGTACACCATCTAATCGCAGCGTAATGTTACCGCCAACTGAGTCAGTTGTGACTAAGTTTAATTTATTAAAATCAGCAATTAGTTGTAATACTGTTCTAACTGGAACATCTTGGAAATTAAGTGAAATTGGCTTTCCTTTGTATTTTTTAGGCGCATCAGCTTTAGTTGTTCGTAGCGGAGGGCTAACCTCTACAATGAATAAGTTACCTGATTGATCGTACTTATAATCAAATTTCCCTTTGATACCGAGATCAAAAATTACATTACTTTTATTCTGCTTGATATCAACGTTGTAGACTGGCGTGTTAAAGTCAGCAACATCCATTAAGGCCAATAAATCAGGTTTAATTGCTGTTGCATTAAAAGAGGCAATTACATGGTCGCCTCTAGCGCTAACTTCAACAGCTGCTGCACTATTTTGTAAATTGATTAGTAACTGGCCTTGTCCATTTTTACCTCTACGGAAATCAACATGCTCAATACTATTGATCACACCCGATGTGCTTTTCATCGAATTATTATCAGTTGTATTGTTTGTTGATGTCGCCGCAAGTTTATTGCTTGATGTTGCTTGAGGTTTGGTCTCATTAGACAATGATTGCCCTAAAGTGACCGATATATGCGAACCATCTTGTTTAATACGATAAGGCATCAAACGTTCTAGATTCACCGAAACATCTAAGCCTGCATTTTTAGGTTTGACTTGAATTTCCTGTATACCTAAACGTTCGATTGGAACTGTATTCTGTCGTAAAGAGGAGCTAGTTGCAGGAAAATTCAGGTATAACTGATTTGGCTGGTATTTCAGCTTATCAGTAAACGTTGTCAGTGGTTCATTGAAGTCAAACTGTAATTCAAGTTGATCTCCACTAAGTGGGCTAACCCGGATATTCTGAAGCTCTGTCAGGGCGAATACCGCAGTGGAGTATGCAGCGAAAGAAAGCACAGCCGCCGTATATAATCCTGAGTGAAATAGTCTGTTAGTTCGCATGACTCATCCCTGTTTTTTGTTAGCGTTAGTAGCGGATGTATTGAGTGTTAGTTTAGTTGTTCTGTTATTCCAGCAACCACTACCATCCGGTATCATCTCTATTACATCGATATCATCTTTAGTTACTTTAGCTATCTTTCCGTGGTTTAACCCCATGTATTGACCTAAAGTAACTCGGTACACTATTCCTCCTGGTGCTAGCACCAGGCCCCATAAACCTTTTTCATCGGCCAATGTTCCTTTCATCTGTAGATTATCAAGAGAATATCGTTCTAATTCTTCTTTTGGTCTACTGATATCCGGTTGTATACATTTTGCTTTCACTTTACCGATCATTTGACCTTGTTCCGGTTTTGGATCAATAAAAGGATTTCGCGTATTTTGAGCTGAAAAAGTCATTGGCTCGTAAGGTGTAATTGTTGGTAACGGATCTATGGGTTGCGCAGGTCGGGCTTTAACCTGAGCAACATATGTTTGTAAATCAGCATTCTGATCACAACCAGAAAGCATAACTACACCTAGAAAAAGGATTAGTGTTTTATATTTCATTTCTTCACCGTTCCCTTATTTTGTTTTTGATCAGGGTCATAACGGTAGGTCTTTGCTTGAACAGACATCAATATGTTGTTGCTGCCGTCTTTAGCTTCTTTATTTACAGTAAAACTACCAAGTAAAACAATTCGCGGTAATGCAGCTATATCTGCTGAAAACTGACCTAATTGATTATATTGTCCAGAAAGATCAATTCGCATAGGAAGCTCGGTATAAAATTCTTTTTTAATTTCAGGCTCCCAATTTATTCTAAGCAACTTCAAACCATTGTTAGTTGCAATATAACTAATATCATCAAGCAAACCAGCAACCTCATTTTTATTTGGTAGTTGTTTCAATTGGTTTTTAAGCATTTCTTCCAATTGAACCATCTGCTGACGGTATGCGTTTAGACTACTTGCTTGAGAGGCTCTAACTTCAAATTGACTTTTCAAGTCAATTTCGTGTTTTCTGGTTTGATCCAGTTGCTTTATGGAATCTGAAATAAGCGCATAGTACCCAGCGCCCCCAATCAATGCACAAATAAATGCTATCAAAATGCTTTTAGCTAGCAGTGGCCATGATGCTATATCATTTATGTCTAAATCATTTAAGTCTTGAAAGTTCATTTTACGCCCCCTGTGCTCTTATTGTTTTGGAGCGGGATTAGAATTACTGTTATTCAATACATGGAATCGCATTGAAAATTCGCTCAACTTCATGAGTGCAGAGTCATTGGCAAAAATAGAGTTTATTGCTGTTTGTCCTAACCAACCGCTCGCATCAATTAATCGCATTGTGCTTGCAACTCGGTTATATGCTTCTGCCTTTCCGACTACATCAATCTGAGATTGATTCACATTCATTGACTGCAGATACACACCATTGGCAATTACAACAGGTAGGTCATTAAACAATTTGACAGATACATTTCGGCTTTGTTGTAGGGTATCAATCAGTTTCATTCGATTAACAAGAGATTTCTTTTGAGCTTTGATTTCATTTATTTGACCAATTTGTGTATCTAGGATAGCAATTTCGTGTTGGAGAAACTGATTGCGTTGATTTTGTGCGCTAATCTGATGATTAAAATATTGATTTACAGCAAATACAATCGCTGCAGCTATGGCACAAGTAATGCCTAGTAAAATGAAAAAACCTTGTTTTTGGCGCTCTTTAGCAGATTCACGCCATGGTAGGAGATTTATATTTGACATGGGGTAAAACTCCTTAACGCTAATCCAAGAGCGGTCATATATTTAGCGCCATGGCCGAAGTTATCCGCCAATTTATGCTGGTTATATAGTAAGACAGGATCCGGATGTCTAACATCCATTTCCAGCTGTAGTGCCAGCTGCTGCCGTAAACCAGGAATTAAGCTGCCGCCGCCAGAAAGAATCAACATCTCCACAGTCCGATTACCGGAAGAACTACAAAATAATTGTATATTCCGCTTTATATGCTGTGTCAGCTGATTGATATATGAGTTGACGACATCAATATCACTATAAGAAGAAAGAGCTCCTTTTAGTTTCACATTTTCAGCTTCTTCTGGTGGTAAGTTATAGAACGTAGCTAAGGAGCGAGTGAGACTAGCTCCCCCAAAATCCTGCAAACGAGAATAAATCAACTCACCTTGAAAAATGATGCCAAAACTCAATGACAATTCGCCAATATCAACCACCGCGCAAAATTTGTTCGCATCAGCGGTTAATAGTGATTTCTCCAGAGATACAACGGCACGAGTCAAGGCATGCATACCCACATCAACCACTTTAACGGCTAAGTCACTTTCATTGAAGACACTAATAGCACTGGCAATGGATTGGGAACGAGCAGCACAGATAAGAACATCATTGCGAGCGGGATCTGTGATATTGGGGCCTAAGATTTCGAAATCCAAGCTAACTTCATCAAGAGGGAAGGGGATAAGTTGTTCTGCCTCCATCATGACTATATTTTCATAATCAATCTGATTGATGTTGCTTGCGACTTGCGTGATTTTTGTTATTACGCTTGAACCATTTACAGCTGTTGCAGCATTCTTGTACTTACTAGGCAACATCCTCAGCAATTGTTTAAATGCTTGTGATATACGGTCCACATCCTGCAGTTGAAAATCTCTAATAGCACCTTTAGGGGTTGCTATTTCTGCCCATGCATCGATGGAAAACTTATCCGCATTACCCGAAACAGCAACTGCTTTAATAGTGCTGCTACCGAAATCGACCCCTAGCATGGGGGTGTTCGTGCTCTTTTTAATTAACCTGAACATAGAGGCATCCATGCGGTTGTTGTTAAAATAGGCGCGGTACGCCAAACAGTGTTTTAACTATAGCTGTAAGGTTAGGTTTTGGCGATACGAATGTGTCCTTCAATTCTCTCGAATTTGAAGCAGATAACACTATATACTGCATGCCCATAGGCTCTTGGATGGCGGATACTCAAGTTATGTTTAAATGGTTTAAGCGATTGTTATGGTTATTGCTCTTATTGTTGTCAGTTGGTATCGCTGCTGTCGCTACTTTTTATTTTCATCTTGAGAAGGATTTACCCGATGTATCTACGTTACGAGATACAACGTGGGAAACACCATTGAGAGTCTACAGTGCCGATGGTGTATTGATGTCCGAATTCGGTGATGTGAAACGAATCCCGTTGCAGCTTGAGCAGATCCCCCTCCAGATGCAGCAAGCCTTTTTGGCTATAGAGGACTCACGTTTTTATGAACATCCCGGCATCGATTTGATAGGTATTGCGCGTGCTGGCGTTGTCTGGGCTGTTTCAGGTCGAATGCAGCAGGGCGCGAGTACTATTACACAGCAAGTTGCGCGAAATTTTTTCCTGAGCCGTGAAAAAACCCTACTTCGCAAAATTAAGGAAGTATTTTTAGCCTGGCGAATTGAAAGAGAATTATCGAAAGGCGAAATTCTTGAACTTTATTTGAATAAAATTCCGTTGGGATATCGCTCATACGGGGTTGGTGCTGCAGCACAGGTTTATTATGGTAAGACGGTGGATCAGCTAACACTAGGAGAAACCGCTGTTATTGCTGGTTTACCTAAAGCGCCATCCATGTTGAACCCTATTCGTTCACCGCAACGTGCGTTAGCTCGGCGTAATCTGGTTTTAGCCAGAATGTTACAGCTTGGTATGATCAAACAGAATGAATATCAACAGGCAGTTGCTGAACCAATCATTACGCATTATCACGGTACTGATGTTGGTTTGGATGCGCCCTATCTGGCTGAAATGGTCAGAAAATTCATGTTGGATAAATATGGCGAAGAGTCTTATAGCAAAGGCTATCAAGTTTATACAACCCTGAGTTCAACACAGCAGCAGGCCGCTCAATCGGCCGTCTTTAAAGGGCTGCTGGATTATGATATTCGTCATGGATATCGAGGTGTTGAAAAGCATCTTTGGACAAAAGGCGAAGCTTGGAATAGTGAGCAAATTACCAATTACCTTAATGACTTACCCAGTCATGAGCCATTTGAGCCGGCTATTGTAACTGCGGTGAATAATAAAGAGGTAACTGTGGTTGTAAAAGGCGGGCTTGATGCGACTATTCCTTGGGATGGTTTGAAATGGGCGCGTCCATTTATCAGTGATGAAAGACAAGGTGCTGCGCCTCGGAAAGCGGCAGATGTTCTTCAAGTTGGCGATCAAATATGGGTTTGGCAAGATGAAAACAGTGATGAGCTTCGTTTAGCTCAAATCCCTGATGCTAATGCGGCTTTCGTTGCTTTAAATCCTAAAAATGGTGCCATTCAAGCGTTAGTTGGTGGTTTTAGTTTTGATATCAGTAAATTTAACCGTGTTGATCAGGCTCGTCGGCAAGTTGGCTCAAATATTAAACCATTTATCTATTCTTCTGCGCTGGCGAATGGATTCACTTTAGCTTCTATCATTAATGACGCCCCAATTACACAGTGGGATGGTGGAACATCTGGTTGGAGTCCTAAAAACTCACCACCAGAATACGATGGTCCGATCCCTTTACGTGAAGCGCTTGCTCGTTCTAAAAATGTAGTCACAGTACGGTTACTGCGTAGTGTTGGAATTGATAATGTTTTGAGCCATCTACATCTGTTTGGTTTTCCAGAGAGTAGTTTACAGCGTAATGAGTCTATTTCTTTGGGGACGGCAGAATTTACTCCGTTAGAGCTTGTGAGTGGTTATGCTGCATTTGCAAATGGTGGTTTTAAGGTAACACCTTATTTTATCGATCATATTGAAGATGCTACTGGCAATCTCATTTATGAAGCTACGCCATCTATAGCTTGTGCTGGTTGCGGTAAATTAGCCGAAGCTGGCCTGGATAAACCTGATGCCTACAAAGATGAATTAGGTGATTGGCATAGCCAATGCCCGATAGATCCTGTTACACAACAAAACCAAGCGCCTCGTATCATCAGTACAGCGAATGCATTTTTGGTAACTGAAGCATTACATTCAGCTATATATGGTGGTGCGGATCGTGGATTAGGCAGCTGGATGGGGACAGGCTGGCGAGCAGCCAAAGAGCTAAAACGAGGTGATTTAGCAGGAAAAACCGGTACAACAAACGAAGCTAAAGACGCTTGGTTTAGCGGTTTTACTCCCAATATAGTTGCAACAGCATGGGTTGGCTTTGATGACCATCGTCGAGCATTAGGCCGCAGTATCGCAGGGAATGAGTTTGGTGCCAGTGCCGCGCAACCGATCTGGATTGAATATATGAAAGTTGCTTTGCGCGGTATTCCCGATCGTAAGCTAACTCAGCCTGACGATATTGTGACTATGCATGTCAATAACTACTCTGGATTGGCAATGACAGGATCATCACCTGGAAGTCGAGAGGAGTTTTTTGAGAAAGGTAGTGAGCCATCTGCTACTGGTCAACAAGAAAGTGTGTTGTTTGATAATGGTGATATCAAGAATGCGCCACCGCAAACACCATCAACTTCAACATCTGCTGCAACGCCTACATCCCCGACAGGGGCTGCAGGTACGGATGATATTTTTTAAATTATGATTGAAATTGAGACCTGCGCCATATGTAAGCAGGTCTCAACGTTATGTTTCCAGATATACTACTTGTGATGTATCAATAATTATTTCAATTTCCTGATAATAAACTGAATATAATTAATATTATTGAGTTGGTCGGGGCAAAAGATTGCTTTTATTGTTTACGATGTAGATGTACGGTATAAACAGGTTACATACCCTATTGCTTGATAGAGAGATAAAAAATGACAAGCGAAAATCAGAACTATACCAGTCTTGAGCAGGCGTTTTCGCTTGGCAACGGTCAGGACTCCGCGTTGAATTGGTTACGGAAAAGTCATACTAACGTAGCCATTTTTCTAGTAAGCGGTATCAAGCTGGAAGGGATTATTAGCGGTTTCGATCAATACAGTGTGTTGCTGACAGATGCACACAACAACCAACAAATGATCTATAAAGCAAAGATTTCGACCATTGCTCCTTTGGGGAATCGCGCAAGCAGCAATACATTCCAGCGCCGTCGTCCTCCTCGCTATCAGAATGAATCACACGATAATACAGGCTCGTCCTCGTCTGATAATGGCGAGTCTGGGGTCGTTTAATATTGGAGAGAAACGTGGCGTAATTTAAATGGCGCCATGTTTCCCAAGTTTTGCTACCAATATCAGACTAATCAACACAGATTATCAGCATTAAATCGGGTAAAAGTGTTCCAGTCTGGTTTCCCATCGATAATTAATACACAATCCATCTGTGCACTTCTTGCTGCTTGTAAGCCGATCTCTGTATCTTCAAAAACCAGACAACGAGATGGTTGAACATTGATCTTTGCTGCTGATAATAAAAAGGTATCGGGATTTGGTTTATGATGGACTACATCATCCGCTGCGGTAATAGCCTGAAAATAAGAATGTAATCCATTGTTGGATAACACTGTATTTACATTGGCACGAACAGAACCTGTGCCAATTGCCAATGGGCGATGATGAAATAAATGAACAACTAATTCTTTCATTGCCGGGAATACAGTTGCTTTAGATATAACCTGATGATAATAATCAGTTTTAGTTCTGGTTACCGCATCCAAATCTAAATTAAGATTTTGTTGTTCGGAAAGCAAGTTAGCTATTTTCCGGCTGGGTACACCGCCGAGGTTATAGAACCAACTAGCATCATAGCGAAAGCCAAATATATTTGCTGCATACTCCCAGCCAGCGAGATGCAGCGGCATCGAATCAACTAAGGTGCCATCCAGATCAAAAACAAACCCATCGTATTTTTTCAGTAAATCTTCGATTTGCATGGCAAGCTTTTTCCTTAGAGGTTAAATAAGTTCCAGTTTTTCCATCGCTTGACGAATACGCTGTTTGGTTGCATCGCTCAATGGCATAACAGGTAAACGACATTCTTCAGTGCATAGACCTAACAGCGATGCGGCATATTTCGCACCGGCAGGGCTTGGCTCTGCAAACATGGCTTGGTGTAGTGGGATCAGTTTATCTTGTAATTCACGCGCTTCTTCCCATTTACCAGCTGCCGTCAAGTTTTGAACTTCCGCAACTAGTTTAGGCGCAACGTTAGCTGTCACTGAAATACAACCAGTACCGCCGCCGATATTATAAGCAACAGCAGTCGCATCTTCACCAGATAACCAGATGAATGGCTTTTTAATTAGCTGACGTTCTGTCCAAGGGCGAGATAAATCGCCAGTAGCGTCTTTTACGCCGATGATCCGTG
Source organism: uncultured Tolumonas sp. (assembly GCF_963678185.1). Classification (NCBI taxonomy): domain Bacteria; kingdom Pseudomonadati; phylum Pseudomonadota; class Gammaproteobacteria; order Aeromonadales; family Aeromonadaceae; genus Tolumonas; species uncultured Tolumonas sp. Next base: position 1,834,593 of record NZ_OY782757.1, on the reverse strand, counting down.
GTAATTCCGCTAAGCGAGCCATAGTCGCCGGCTGAATATCGACAATAGCGCGTGGAGGGATGTTGTACAGAATGATAGGAATAGCTGTCTGATCATGTACAAGTTTGAAGTGCTGATATAAACCTTCCTGATTTGGACGGTTGTAATAGCCAGCAACATGCAATGTAGCATCAGCCCCAGCGCGTTCAGCAACTTTAGTGTATTCAACAGCTTCAATTGGATTGTTTGATCCGGCACCAGCAATGACCGGAACACGCCCTGCGGCTTGCTGAACGACAGTTTCAATAACGCGGCAATGTTCATCATGAGTCAGCGTTGGGCTTTCACCAGTAGTGCCTACTGGTACAATCCCATGGGTGCCTTGTTCAATGTGCCAGTCAACCATATGACGTAAAGCAGTTTCATCAAGTTGGCCGTCCCGAAATGGGGTGATCAAGGCCACAATAGAACCGTGGATCATACAAACTCCTTTTGATCTGTAATCTAAACAAAAAACCCCGATTCGCTATAGCGTAACCGGGGTTTACAAACTGGGGCATCGATAAGCTGGTTACGCGAAAACGTACGAACCCGGTTTTGAAGAGGGTTTAAACGGTTTTCGTGTGACAAATACGTTGCTCATCATGCGGATAATCAGATTAACATTAATTACGTCCATAGTTCTGTATCGGCGGGTAAATGTCAAGCAATCATGCTGGCTTGTATAAGATTAAATGCATAAATATGCTTTTTTAAAGAAAAAAAATTTAAGTCTGTAAGTGGGGAGTTTTGCTGTTTTAGGAATTGCGTGTACGAAATGTTAACGGTTTTATATTAATTCAAGTAAAATGCAGACTGAACATCATGCTACCCCCAGCAGCTTGGTTGCTATCAGGCGGGGGGTGCTGCATAATTCCCCGTCCAGTTTCTAGCGTAAGGTACTGTTCTCCTGGTTCCCGTTATACATAACGGGCATTTATTATTTTGGTAAAAAATAGACAGACAAAATGGCTGAAAAACGCAATATTTTTCTGATTGGCCCTATGGGGGCAGGTAAAAGCACCATCGGCAAGTATTTGTCGGAAATGTTGCATATGGATCTCTATGACTCAGATCAAGAGATAGAACGTCGGACCGGCGCTGATATTGCGTGGGTTTTTGATGTTGAAGGTGAAGAAGGTTTCCGCAAACGGGAAGAGCAGGTAATTAGTGACCTGAGCGAATTGCAAGGTATTGTTCTTGCGACCGGTGGTGGTGCCATCAAAAGTCCTTTAACCAGAAACCGCCTGTCAGCAAGAGGTATTGTGGTTTATCTGGAAACGCCGATTGAAAAACAGCTAGCCAGAACACAACGGGATAAACGTCGTCCATTGTTACAGACTGAAGAAGCACCGCGTGAGGTGTTAACCCGTCTGTCAGAGGAGCGTGAACCGATGTATCGTGAGATAGCTGACTATGTGGTTCGGACAGATGAATTAACAGCCAAACAAGTAGCGACTCAGATTGTTGAGTTGTTAGGGCTTTAAATCGAAGAGATGAATGGAGGCTGTAGTGGAGACGTTAACAGTTAATTTGGCCGAACGTAGTTATCCAATACATGTTGGAGCCGGTTTGCTGACATCTTCTGCGTTGTTTGCTCCGCATATTGTTGGGCAAAAAGTCATGATAGTGACCAACGATACAGTTGCTCCATTATATCTTGATGCACTTTGTTCTACGTTATCTGCTTATCAAGTAGAAACGCTGATTTTACCTGATGGTGAAGCGCATAAAACGCTCGTTTCTTTTGAACGGATTATGTCGGCTTTACTGGAAGGAAAACATGGCCGAGATACTACACTAATTGCATTGGGTGGTGGTGTGATTGGTGATCTGGTTGGTTTTGCTGCCGCTTGTTATCAGCGCGGAGTTCCCTTTATCCAGGTTCCAACGACTTTATTATCTCAGGTTGATTCTTCTGTTGGTGGTAAAACCGCAGTTAATCATCCACTGGGTAAAAATATGATTGGGGCGTTTTATCAGCCCAAAGCTGTGATTATTGATATTGATTGCCTTCGCACATTACCGCAGCGGGAATTAGCGGCTGGTATGGCGGAAGTGATCAAATACGGCATCATCTGGGATGAAGAATTCTTTAACTGGCTGGAATTGCATACTGCTGATATTCAGGCATTGCAGCCATATGCTTTATCCAAAGTTATTTTACGCTGTTGTGCGATCAAAGCTGACGTCGTTTCACAAGATGAAACTGAGAATGGCGTTAGAGCGCTTCTGAATCTGGGTCATACCTTTGGTCATGCGATTGAAGCTGAAAAAGGTTATGGCAACTGGCTGCACGGTGAGGCTGTTGCTGTTGGCTCAGTACAGGCGGCGGAAACATCATTACGCTTATCCTTATTATCTCAAGCTGATGTAGATCGAATCAAAGCGTTATTGCTGGCAGCTAATCTTCCAGTGACTGCACCAGCCGATATGGACTTTGATGATTATCTTCATCACATGCTGCGGGATAAAAAAGTAAAAGCAGGAAAACTACGACTGGTATTGCCGGTGGCAATTGGTCGTGCGGATTTGTTTACCGACGTGGAGCCATCCGTGCTTCGCGCGGTTATTGATGCGACACACTGAATGTGACATCAAACGATTATTTATTACTCCCAACTCAAGCCCAATTAGTCTCGCGTATAAAACAACTAATTGGGTTTTCTTCATCATTCATATTTTTATCTGGAGCAAACGGCTCTGGACGTAGTTCTATTTGTCAGCAGTTGTTGAATGAACTGGATGCAAATTTAACTGTCGGTTATGTCGAATTACATCCTGCCATGGAATTATCTCATGTCAGAGAAAATATCGTCTTACAGTTAAGACCCAACGCTGTCTTTGATGCTACCGAACCACTCAATGAAACGCTAAATCGACTCATCTCGGATTTTTCTCGTCCTCGGTTATTAGTTGTCGATAATGCAGATAGTCTGGCCTCTGATTGGGCATTTGAGCTTTGGCAATGGCTTGCGCAGGTGGATGAGTTGTATCCATCACACAAAATTAGCGTATTACTGATCGGAACCAGTGAATTTTCTGAATATCTGGCGCAACATCTAAAAGGTCGGGAGCAGATGGCGCTGGAAATAGAAGTAGAGCCACTGACTCTTAAAGAACAAAAGAAATTGTTGATGCACTACCTGCAGGACGGAGAGGTCTCCGCAGCTCAGGGTGAACAAGCTCTGGCTCGCTTGGCACATAGTCAGGGCAAGCCTGGTGAGGTAGTTGCAATTGCGGAGGCATGTATGGATAAAAAATCGCTATCATCATTCGGAAAAACGGCTCTACCTGTTAATAAAATTGTTGCTGCGGTGGCTATTTTAGCCGGAGTAGTCTTATTGCTGAGCTGGGTTATTCCTTCTCTCTCAGGAAAAAATTCATCGTCAACAGCGACATCCATTCCGCAACCAGAACGTCAATCTGTGGCATTGGCGCCGAGCTCATCAGCTGCAGTGGTACCTAATGGCGTAGTGGCTGCTTCAAGTGCCTTGCCTACAGCTGTGACACAGGAAGGAATTGTGTCTGGAGCCAATGGGGCAGGAATTGATGCTGAAGAGGCTGCAGATGATAGTAATAAACGTCGGGTAGTGATTAGTGATCAAGCACTACAACAAATAACTGCGAATCAACCGGCCGCAGAGTCAGCCGTTGTTGATAGTCAGGCAACAACATCTTCTGCCATCACATCCGCGCATCAATTAAAACCAATTGTTAATGAAATAAAAGGTGATAGCACTTCAGTTGTTCAAACTGAATCTGCAAAGACAAAAATATCTGCAGAGAAGAAACCTTCTGTAGAAAAGAAAGTTGTGCAGAAAAAAGCAAAAGTAATCACTGAGCACAAAACTGAGCATAAATCGGTAAAAAATTCGCCAACAACGCAAAAAACAGTCAAAAATAATACAACGCCAGCACCAGTTACGACTAAAGGTTATGCGTTACAACTTGCCGCCAGTGGTGATGCCGCTGCGCTTAAAAAACTAGCGGCCAGTAGTGGTTTGCAAGCAAAAACAAAAATTTATAAAAATCAGTCCAATGGGAAATATGTCCTGATCTATGGTGAGTATGCATCAGCGGCGGCTGCTAAGGCTGCGGTGTCGAGATTGCCTGCTTCTGTGCAAAACATGAAGCCATGGCCTAAATCTTATGCTCAGATCCGTACAGAACAAGGTAAATAACAGAGCAGAAGTTACATGACAGAAAGAAAGAACCACGCATTCTGCTTTAGTACAGATTTACGGCACGAATCTGAAATGAGTCGTGCTGTATCATGAAGAAACAGCGGGCATTTTTAAAATGGGCAGGCGGTAAATATAGTCTGATCGAGTCGATTACGGAGTTTTTACCAACCGGTAACGTATTGGTTGAACCGTTTGTCGGCGCAGGTTCCGTATTTTTGAATACCGATTATGACGCTTATCTATTAGCTGATATTAATCCTGACTTGATTGCGTTATACAATCTGCTAAAGACGGAGCCGGATGCGTTTATCCGTCTCGCAAAAACGTTATTCTGTGAGGAAAATAATCAGCGGGAACGTTATTTCCAATTGCGTGACGAATTTAATCACACTAGAGATGTGCAATGGCGTGCAGCGCTATTCCTATATCTGAATCGTCATGGCTACAATGGATTATGTCGGTATAACCGTAAAGGTGGTTTTAACGTGCCTTTTGGTCGTTATAAAAAACCTTATTTTCCGGAAGCAGAATTATGGTTTTTTGCCGAAAAAGCACAAAAAGCCACATTTGTTTGCCAGTCGTTTATTGAAACATTTGCCATGCTGGAACAGGATCATGTGGTCTATTGTGATCCGCCCTATGTTCCTTTATCGCCAAGTGCGAGTTTTACCAGCTATGCGGCTAAGGGCTTTTCGGAAAATGAACAGCGTCATCTGGCGGAATTAGCTTGGCAGACTGCTGTGGAAAAACGTGTTCCAGTATTAATTAGTAATCATGCGACTGCTTTGACCTACGACTTATATCAACATGCCGTTTTGCAAGAACTGCAGGTAAAACGAACAATTAGTCGTGCAGGGCATACTCGTCAACGGGTAGCTGAATTGATCGCCCGTTATGAACCACACCGACTGGCCAGAAAGGCTGGGTAACCTTAAAAGACCGATGAATATGAAACCGTATCTGATTGCTCCTTCAATTCTTTCTGCAAATTTTGCCCGTCTGGGTGACGATGTTATTGATGTATTAAATGCTGGTGCTGATGTTGTTCATTTTGATGTGATGGACAATCATTATGTGCCAAATCTGACCATTGGACCGATGGTTTGTAAGGCATTACGCGATTACGGTATTACGGCGCCGATTGATGTGCATCTGATGGTCAAACCAGTTGATCGCATTATTCCTGACTTTGCTAAAGCAGGCGCTTCTATCATTACCTTTCACCCTGAAACATCAGAACATGTGGATCGTTCATTACAATTGATCAAAGAACATGGTTGTCAGGCTGGTTTAGTCTTTAACCCGGCCACACCACTGCATTATCTGGATCATGTGATCGATAAGTTAGACGTTATTTTGTTGATGTCAGTTAACCCAGGGTTTGGTGGCCAGAGCTTTATTCCGGCAACACTGGATAAATTGCGTCAGGTTAGTCAGCGGATTAAAGAAAGCGGACGTGATATCCGTTTGGAAGTTGATGGTGGTGTGAAAGTCGATAATATCCGTCAGATCGCAGAAGCGGGTGCTGATATGTTTGTTGCAGGCTCTGCTATTTTTGATCAACCGGATTATGCGGCTGTTATTGCTCGTATGCGTCAGGAGTTAGACTCTGCGAATGTCTGATTTAAATAATGTAAAAGTTATTTTATTCGATCTGGACGGAACGCTAATTGATAGCGTTCCACAACTTTATCTGGCTGTTCAGGCGGCATTAAAATCTAATCAATTATCTGCTGTTTCTATGGAGCAGGTGCGTGATTGGATTGGTAATGGTGCCGATGTATTATTGAAGCGAGCCATATGTCAGCAATATCATTTTACTGATATAGATGAAACTTTGTTTCAACAAGTGAAAAGCCAGTTTGATCATTATTATCAAATGGGCATAGACAGCGATTATTCGCTTTATCCTGCGGTTAAAGAAACATTATCTGTATTGGCACAAGCTGGTTACTCTATGGCGGTTGTAACCAACAAACCAGATCAATTTGTTCAACCATTATTACAATCGGCGGGTATTGCAGAATTTTTCACTTACACCCTGGGTGGTGGTCGTTTACCAGTGAAAAAACCAGATCCATTGCCACTACATTATTTATGTGAACAATTTAATGTTCAGCCAGCTGAAACACTGATGGTTGGTGATTCGAAAAATGATATTCAAGCGGCACGCGCTGCTGGCATTCCTGTTGTCGGTTTAAGTTATGGTTATAACCATGGCGAACCAATAGAAAATAGCGAACCAGATTGGGTATTACATCGCTTCGATGAATTAGTGTCGTTGCTGAACGCTGAAGTAAGGAATTGAAATGGCAAAACCAATTGTATTGAGCGGAGCTCAACCATCGGGGCAACTCACCATTGGCAATTATATGGGAGCTTTGCGTCAGTGGGTTCAGATGCAGGATGATTACGATTGCCTGTATTGTATTGTTGATTTGCATGCCATCACGGTACGTCAAGACCCTCAAGCTTTGCGTAAAGCCTGTTTAGATACGGCAGCATTATATCTGGCGGTAGGTATTGATCCGGCAAAAAGCACCGTATTTATGCAATCACATGTACCACAACATGCAGAATTGGGCTGGATACTAAACTGTTATACTCAAATGGGTGAATTATCCCGTATGACGCAGTTTAAAGATAAATCGCAGCGTTATGAAAATAATGTCACGGTCGGTTTATTTGATTATCCTGTTTTGATGGCAGCTGATATTCTTTTATATCAAGCAAATCAGGTACCTGTTGGCCAAGATCAAAAACAACATTTAGAATTAACGCGAGATATTGCTTATCGCTTTAATGCACTTTACGGCAATATATTAACAACACCTGAACCCTTTATTCCGCCTCAGGGTGCGAAGGTGATGAGTTTACAAGATCCGACCAAGAAGATGTCTAAATCGGATGATAATCAAAATAATGTAATTGGTTTACTCGAAGACCCTAAATCAATAGTAAAAAAACTGAAAAAAGCAGTGACAGATTCAGAAGATCCACCGGTTGTTCGCTTTGATATAGAAACCAAACCAGGTGTCAGTAATTTATTAAGCCTCATGCATGGCGCTACCGGACGTTCTATTGCCGAATTGGAAGCTAGCTTTGAAGGTAAAATGTACGGTCATCTGAAAACTGAAGCGGCTGATGCAGTTGTTGCCTTATTGGAACCTATCCAGCAACGATATAAAGAATTACGGGCAGATGAAGCGGCTTTATTGGCAATTCTGCAGCAAGGTGGCGAAAAAGCACAAGTTCGTGCAGAAGAAACTATGCGTCGAGTATTTGATGCGATTGGTTTTGTAAGTAAACGTTAATTTTCCGGCTGAATTATAAAAACTTAATTCAGCCAAATTATTCCTGCTATATAACCTATATAAGATGAATTATGGCCTCTAAAAAAGACGAAGATATAGCTGAACCTCTGGATCTTGAATCTAAAGATATTTGGCTGCGTAAATTCAGAATGGCAAAAACTCAACAGACATTAACTTTGATGGTGGAACGAGCTATTGATCAATATCATCAAAAACCATCAGTGCTTGGGGCTATATATTTAGCTGAATGCCAAAGAGAACGAGAGTTAGAAACCGGTGTGCTGCTAAACCGTTAAATCAGCTTATTCAAATAAAACTAGCCAAATAAAGTACCTTGTTAGACAATATCGTCAGTTTAGTAGTTTAAATAGATGATAGTTAGCTAGGGCATATTTATGAACAAGACGCTTAGTTGTATCGGTGTGGCAGTAGTTTTGCTGTTAGCTGGTTGTTCCGGTTCCAGTGGTGTGTCTGAGCAATATCGTTATACACCGCCTACAGCTGTACCAGTGCAAACCAGTGCTGAGGTGAATGTCCCGTACGATTTATTATGGGGGCGGGCACAGCGTTGGTTGGCGGAAAAAGGATTTGAAGGTCAGGGCGAAGTGACTGGTGGTGTTTTGTCCTCATCGCAAGAAAGCTATGCCGACGGTTTGCGTTACCTTGATTGTGGTAAAGGTGGTTCACGCGTAAGCATTGAACAGCCTGCAGTGAAAATTAATATCATGATCACGCAAAATGCGGAAAAAGCAGTGGCTTCAATTAATTTGAAAGGCACAACAACAGTATCGTATCTAGAAGGCAGTGGCGATAAAATTGCTGCGCCGTCTGTAACACCGGTTTGTGTATCTAATGGCCAGCTTGAAGCCGACTTCCTGAATTATATTAATCGCTAAATTAATCAATAATTCTGAAATAAAAAAGCCGTTGTAGTTCAACGGCTTTTTGTTTTTTACTTTATTAAACACCAAGTTTACCGTGATATTCTTTCATCAGATCTTTCAGCTTAGCAGCTTCTGCTTTCGCTTCCGGAACTTTGTCTTCATCGGCTAGTTTGCTGGCCACATCAACTTGATTGATAAACTCTGTCATACCGGCAGCGAAAGTTTTACGGTTTGCACTGTCTGCGGCATCTTTTTGCATATTACCAGGCACGCCTGACTGTGCTTTCACTGCCGCTGCGCGTAGTGATGCCAAATCCTGTTTCAGACTGGCGGCATCAGTATCTTTCATTACCAAGCGGTAATTTTTGCCCATTTCTTTCATTGCATCGCCAACATCAACGGCTGCGAAAGCGGGTGCAATTAATACGGTTGACAATAAAACAGAAGAAAGAAAGGTTACGCACTTATTCATCGAGAACTCCTTAGAGAGCAGTTTTATATACCTTATCAGGCTACAACATAAAGATTAAAAATGCGTTAATAAATCGTTAATTTATAAAATATCTAATCAACCATAAATACGCATAATTTATTGATAGTTCTAGCCAATAATTGTTATTCTTTTGATAGTTGTAATCTATCGGTATGTGCAATGAATCTACGTGATTTGGAATATTTAGTCGCACTGGCTGAACATCAGCATTTTCGTCTGGCGGCTGAAGCCTGTTATGTCAGTCAGCCAACTTTGAGCGGGCAAATACGTAAGTTAGAAATTGAACTCGGCTTGATCCTGCTAGAGCGAACCAGTCGTAAGGTTTTATTTACGGCATCAGGATTACAATTAGTGGCACAAGCGAGAAAAGTGCTGGAAGAAGCTCGCTTACTAAAAGAAATGGCGCAACAACATACGGAAGAGATGGCGGGACCGCTGCATATTGGGTTAATCCCAACGGTTGGCCCTTATTTATTACCGCATATCATCCCTGCGATTCGTCATGAATTTCCAGAGTTAGAAATATATCTGCATGAGGCACAAACACATCAAATTGTGGCGCAGTTAGATAATGGTGAGCTGGATTGTGCTTTGTTGGCTTTGGTAAAAGAAACTGATGCATTTATTGAAATCCCGGTATTTGAAGAAAGTATGTACCTGGCGATTTCAGCCGATCATCGTTGGGCGCAGCGTGACCAAATCGGGATGAACGAATTGTCTGGGCAGCAGTTGCTAATGCTGGAAGATGGTCATTGTTTACGTGAACAAGCATTAGGATTTTGTTTTGCCGCTGGCGCACGGGAAGATGCCCATTTTCGGGCTACCAGTCTGGAAACATTACGGAACATGGTGGCCGCCGGCGGTGGGATCACATTGATCCCTAAATTGGCGGTGCCTAACGAGCGGGTACGTGATGGTGTGTGTTATCTGCCGTGCCATGATCCAGAACCTAAACGCACGGTTGGTTTGATATACCGCCCAGGTTCACCACTGAAAGCGCGTTATCAGCGTTTAGCTTTATTGTGTCAGCAGCAGTTAAAGGCCCATTCGCAGCTATAGCGACATGGGCATAACACGGTTACGACCGAGTTGTTTGGCTTTGTATAATTGCACATCGGCGCGATGCATTAATGACTGATAATCATCGCCCGGCGTGAATTCAGCCACGCCAAAAGAAGCCGTCACATTGTTTAAGCGCTGGCTGGTGTTTTTATTCATGATACTCAGGCGCTCAATTGCTCGGCGTTGTGACTCAGCAAACTGGCGGGCAATCAGTAGTTTGCGAGTTGGTAGTAATACAGCAAATTCTTCACCACCAATACGATAAATTTTCTCGCCGTTATTACAGCTCTCATTGATGCGTTTTGCGATCGCTTTCAGCACCTGATCTCCAAACATGTGTCCAAAATTGTCGTTGATGGTTTTGAAGAAATCGATATCCATCATGATTAGGCTGAACGGTTTGTTCATCGCCATCATCGTATTGATTTCTTGATCAAACGCCCGACGATTCAGCACATTGGTCATTGCATCTTCATAGGCTTCTTTACGGATCTCTTCGATACGATTTTTTAGATCGCCAATTTCTTTTTCGGCATCAGTTAGTTGATCGCGAAAGAAGCGGGTGCTGACGCCGATCTTCTGAGAGTTCTGTACTAATTCGCGTACTAACGCCACCATTTCATCCAGAGACAGGCCTTCATTATCTATCTTGGCGAGTTGAGAAAAGCCTTTTTCCAACACCTGATGGAACTGTTCGGCATCGACTCGGGTGTCTTGCATGGTGACTTGTAATTCGGTCGCAATGGCTTCCAGGCTATGTTTTACCTGTTCACTATTCCGTTCGGTATCCAGTGCTAAATGTTTTTGATAAAGCTGTTCGCTGGTGACTGCAGAGCAAAGTCCGGTTTCCGAAATGGAACGGTCAATTGCCTGATTTAATTGAGGATTCGTTTGCGCGACATAGGTATACCAGAGGGCATAATTAGTCGGTGTCGTCGGCACCTGATATTTAATCATCAGGGGGACAGCTTGTTTCAGATTAGCTGTTGATTGGGCAAACTCATCCATAGGCATTAACTCAGGCTCATTACTTGTCAGCATTAACATAGCATAGTTGTGGCCACGAATAGTGGTATTCCTGCCAAAAAGTAGTTGATTTCGCTATACTCATCATGACTTTATTTATTGCCAATGGCAGGCCTGTTTATGTCCCCCAAGGATCCTTTCGCCACACGCGAAGCTGAGAAATACGAAAAACCGATTGCGAGTCGTGAACTTATTCTTGCTCTGATTGAGAAAAATGGTCGTCCGATGTCTCGCGATGAGATCGAAAAGACGCTGATGTTGCAAGACGAAGATGAGGTGGAAGGATTACGCCGTCGCCTGCGCGCGATGGAACGGGATGGGCAACTTGTCTTTACCCGCAGCAAAGCATATGCCTTACCGGATAAGCTAAATTTGATCAAAGGTTATGTCATCGGCCACAAAGATGGCTATGGCTTCCTGCGCCCAGAAGCAGGCGGTGCCGACTTGTTCCTGAATCAATGGGATATGGCGAGCCTGATGCATGGCGATTATGTGTTGGTTCAACCAACTAAAATCGATGCGAAAGGCCGTCAGGAGGCGCGTTTAGTTCGTCTGTTGAAATCGCGTGATATGGATCTGGTCGGCCGCTATTTTGTGGAAAATGGCGTTGGTTTTGTGGTGCCGGATGATAACCGCATCATTCAGGATATTCTGATCGCACCAGATGCCACTTTAGGTGCGCGTCAAAGCCAGATCGTGGTAGTGCGGGTCACGCAGCGTCCAACCGGTCGTTTAAATGCAATGGGGCAGATCCTGGAAGTGCTGGGGGATAACATGGATCCCGGCATGGAGATTGATATTTCCATCCGTAAATTTGGTATTCCCCACGAGTGGCCACAAGAAGTTCTGACGCAGATCAAATCGCTGACCGAACAAGTGCCGGAAGAGGCAAAAGAAGGGCGTGTTGATTTACGTCAGTTGCCATTGATGACCATCGATGGTGAAGATGCCCGCGATTTTGACGATGCGGTATTTTGTGAACGTAAACGCGGCGGTGGCTGGCGGTTGTGGGTAGCGATTGCCGATGTGTCGTATTACGTTCGTCCTGGCACTGCGCTGGATAATGAAGCCTACAACCGCGGGAACTCGGTCTATTTCCCTGAATTTGTGGTGCCGATGCTGCCGGAAGTGCTTTCAAATGGTCTTTGTTCGCTGAATCCACAAGTAGATCGTCTGTGTATGGTCTGCGAAATGACCATCTCGGAAGCGGGGCGTTTGTCAGGTTATAAATTCTTTGAAGCGGTTATGAATTCACATGCGCGGCTGACTTATACCAAAGTTGCCGCAATTCTGGATGGTGATGTCAAACTGCGCGAACAATACACGGCATTAGTGCCGCATATTGAAGAGTTGCATAAGCTTTATCATGCATTAAGAGCATCCCGTCATCAACGCGGTGCGGTTGAATTTGAAAGTGATGAAACCCGTTTTATCTTCAATGCCCAACGTAAGATTGATCGCATTGTGCCGTTGGTGCGCAATGATGCGCACAAACTGATTGAAGAGTGCATGATCCAGGCAAACGTGGCGGCGGCGAAGTTTATCGAGAAACAAGAAGCCGAAACCTTATTCCGTGTGCATGATCGTCCGGGTGAGCTGAAGCTCGAAACCTTCCGTCAATTTCTGGGGGAACTGGGACTAGAGCTGAAAGGTGGCGATGAGCCGGAGCCAATGCATTACGCGGAATTAGCCGCACTGGTGCAGGATCGTCCGGATGTTGAGCTGATTAATACCATGCTGTTACGTTCGATGCAGCAGGCGCAATACAGTGCCGATAATATTGGTCACTTTGGTTTGGCGCTGCAATCATACGCGCATTTCACTTCACCAATTCGCCGTTATCCCGATCTGTTACTGCATCGCGGTATTAAATACGAAATAGCGCGCCAGCAGGGCAACCCGAAACATAAGTGGACACCAAGTGGTGGTTATCATTATTCCTATGATGATATCTCACCGATGGGGTTGCAGTGTTCGATGACTGAACGTCGCGCGGATGATGCAACTCGCGATGTGTCTGACTGGCTGAAATGTGAATACATGCAAGATCATGTCGGTTCGGAATTCGATGGCGTGATTGCAAATGTGACCTCGTTTGGTTGTTTCATCCGCTTAGCTGAGTTGAACATCGACGGTTTGGTGCATGTTTCGTCATTAACCAATGATTATTATCAGTTTGATGCTTCACGCCAGACCTTGATTGGCGAAAACTTCCGTCGCGTTTATCGTTTAGGCGATAAAGTGCGCGTGAAGGTGGCCGCCGTTAATCTGGATGATCGTAAGATCGACCTGATGCTGGTGGAAGATCCGTTGGTCTTTACCGGTAAAGATGCGGCGAAAAAGCAAAAGTTACTTGGTGAGATCCAGCAAAAACGTGATCGCTCAAAACAGCGTAAAGCCAAAACTGATCAAGAAAAACCGGCGAAAGGGCGTGTGAAAGAAAAAGACAAACAACAGCCGGTAGCCAGTGATAAAATTAGCCGTTCGCGTGCTGAAAAGAAAAACAGCCGCAAGAAACGTCAGGGAAAAGCGAAGAAATGAGTAGCGAATTAATTTACGGGATCCATGCCGTCAAAGCGCTTCTGGAGCAGGCTCCGGAGCGTTTTATTGAAGCCTGGGTGCTCAAAGGCCGCGACGATGATCGTCTACAGCCATTGTTGGCCACCTTACAGCAGTATGGTGTCAGCATTCAGTATGTGCAGCGCAAAACACTGGATGATAAGGCGGAAGGCGCTATCCATCAGGGCATCATTGCGAAGGTCAAAGAAGGCCGGAAATATGATGAATCTGATTTAGATAAAATTCTGGAGAAAGAACAAACACCCTTTTTTCTGGTATTGGATGGAGTAACCGACCCGCACAATCTGGGCGCTTGTTTGCGTACCGCAGATGCAGCGGGTGTGCATGCGCTGATCGTGCCGCGAGATAAATCGGTGAGCCTGACCGGTACGGCACGTAAAGTAGCCTGTGGTGCTGCGGAAAACGTACCTTTTATTCAGGTGACCAATTTAGCGCGCACGTTGCGTGAATTGAAAGATCGTGGTGTTTGGGTCGTTGGCACGGCAGGTGAGGCAACGCATGATGTCTTCGCGGCGAAACTGACGGGCTCTTTGGCCTTAGTTATGGGTGCAGAAGGCGATGGTATGCGTCGTCTAACGCGTGAACATTGTGATGAGTTGATCAGCATTCCGATGGCAGGCTCGGTTTCCAGTCTAAATGTATCGGTAGCGACCGGTGTTTGTTTGTTTGAAGCGGTGCGTCAGCGTCGTTAGCAATAAAAAAGAGGCTGGTACACACCAGCCTCAAAAATGTCACCCTTCAGAGGAGGTTAAAGGGTGTATCTACAGAGTTTGCACAACAATACGACGTTCATAATTTATCAATAATGAGAATTATTATCAATAATAATTTCTCTTCGGTTTCATCCTATTCCTGAAATGTGGTTACGATACCAGCGACTTGCACTCTCGTGGTGAGCGCACTGGCAGTAAAAGTTTACATTTCTGCATACCTGTTCTCAGTCGGATATAGCGGGCCGACGAACATCTGCTGGTAGCATAACGGCGGTTATGTCTATGGATAAATGTGATGCCTGCAAAACACAGTTGGTTGGAAGATATCTTAGCAATGCTGACGGCAACCTGTTTGGTCTCGTTAGGAATTGTTTTTTTTAATCAGCCCGGGCTCGTGGTTGGTGGAACCGCCGGGTTGGCGTTGCTGTTGCACAAATTATTACCTTTTAGTTTTGGGCAGTTGTTTTTCATGCTGAATGTGCCTTTTTACTGGCTGGCCTGGAAACGTCTCGGTGGGCAATTTGTGGCTAAAACGTTGCTTTCAGTTACCGCTGTTTCTTTCTTTGGCGATCATCTGCATCAATGGATGCAAATCAATGAAGTACGCCCGATCTATGCTGCATTAATGGGGAGTGTCTTGGTTGGCGTTGGTTTACTGATCTTATTCCGGCACCGTGCCAGCTTGGGTGGTTTCAATATCGTCTGCCTTTGGTTGCAAGAGCGTTATGGCATTAGTGCCGGCAAAGTACAGATGGGGCTCGATTGTACTATCGTTCTCTCTTCTGCTTTTATTACTTCGTGGTCAGTTTTATTAATGTCGGTGTCTGCGGCGGTCATCGTGAATGTAGTGTTAGCGACGAATCATAAACCCGGTCGCTATAATCCGGCTGCGGCCTGATACTCCTCTTTTTAATTCCACCTTTTTGCAGGCACTGGTTGCCTGCTTTTTTATGTCTATTACTTTTGAAAATGAAATTTCTGGTGGTATGACATGGCTGTGTCACTAGCTATAAATTCTAGTTTTTAGCTGATTCATTTGTCGAATTTTCTGTAAATGGGCTTTTTATCTGTCTCGATGTTAGTTATTTCGATTATAGCGCTATAAACCGTCTATATTTTAGCTTGGCGTATATATTGCTTTAAAAAATAACAAGTTTATAAAAACTAGTTCATTAGCTTCAAAGCATCGGCTGACAGAGACCTCACTTATGAAAATAAAGACGCGCATATTATTAGCCATTATCGGTATCGGTGTTTTGCCTCTTATTAGTGCAACAGGAGTGATCAGTTACTCTATTTCAGAGCGTATGGACGGCGCTTTGTATGATCAAGTTGCGGAAAAATTAGTTGCCGTACGGGAGATGAAACACGATCAATTAGGTAGTTATTTCGACAATTTAAAGACGATTACCCAGAGTATTGCGATGAATTCGCATACCATCACAGCAATGCGTGATTTTTCTAATGGTTTTGATCTCTTTGCCGAGCCAGATGAACAGGAACAAAAAAGTATTGGTGATTATTATAAAGACACCTATTTAGGCCACTATCGGCAGTTAGACCCTGCAATAAAACCTGAAATGGTGACGTCTTATTTTTCTGGTTTAGATAAGCCAGCGTTATTTTATCAATCACATTACATTAGCCAGAATACCAATCCATTGGGTTCCAAACAGCTGCTAAATCAAGCCGCCAAAAAAGGTAAATTTGCCACGCGGTATGATATGTACCATGTTACGTACCATCCTGATTTACGACAGGTTCAGGAAGAGTTCGGATTTTATGATCTGTTTTTAGTGAATAACGATGGTCGGGTGGTGTATTCCGTTTTTAAAGAATCGGACTTTGCGATGTCACTGACGAGCAGTCAGCTAAAAGATTCTGGTATTGCTAAAGCATGGAATGCCGTGCGTTCTGCGAATGCGGGCACTGTTTTTTTGACCGACTTTGAGACCTACTTGCCATCGTATGGTGCCCCTGCGGCATTTATGGCTCTGCCTATTTTTGATGGTGATAACCGTGTCGGTTCGTTGGTTGTTCAGGTGTCACAAGCACAAATCACCACATTGATGACTAATAATAAGCAATGGGGAAAGGTAGGGCTGGGCAAAACAGGTGAAGCTTATTTGTTGGGAGCTGATAAGCGTCTGCGTTCTGAAAGCCGCGGTATCTTAGAAACACCCGCAAACTATTTAACTCAGATTGCAAAAAATGGTTGGCAGGATCGTATCAATGACATACGGCAACGCAAAAGCGCTGTCGCGTTGCAACGGGATAATTCTGAAGCCGCCACGTTAGCTTTATCTGGCAAATCGGGTGTGATCACTACGCCAGGTGCTGCAGGCGAAGATGTCATTGCTGCCTATGCGCCGATGAAATTGATGGGACTGAATTGGGCTATCATTTCTGAAATTTCTACTGATGAAGCCTTTGCCGATAAACAGCAAATGTTAAGTTCCATCGCTAAAAATACGATCGTTATTGCGTTGATTGTGTTAGTGATTGCTGTGTTGTTTGGTTTAACCATGGCGCGTCGTTTGATCAATCCATTGCGTGAGCTGGTCGATTCTTTTCAGGAGTTAGCGAAAGGGGAAGGCGATCTGAATGTTCAACTGTCGAGTGCAAAACGAGCCGATGAGATTGGCGAGCTGTCCCGTGCGTTTAACTCGTTTATTGCGAATATTCGCGGTGTCGTAATTGAAGTATCTGGTGCAGCGGCGCAGTTGGCGTCAGTGTCTGGTGAATTACAAAAACAAACCAGCGATGTATTGAGCGGTATTTCTGGTCAGCGAGGTATGACGCAAACCATTGCCAGCGCTATGACAGAATTTGCAGCATCCATTGACGAAGTAGCCCGTAGCAGCCATGAAACCTACAATGCGATGTCGGTAGCTGATCAGGTCACTTTATCCGGTTCGGATAATGCGAAACGCTCGGCAGTCGAAATTGAAAAATTGGCGTCGGATACCACCGAATCAGCACAATCTATGTCGTATCTTAGTGCTCAAATTGATGAGATCAGCAGTGTGTTAGCCGTGATTAATGGCATTGCATCACAGACTAGTTTATTGGCATTAAATGCAGCGATTGAAGCGGCCCGAGCCGGTGAGTTGGGACGTGGGTTTGCGGTAGTGGCGGATGAAGTCCGTTCATTATCCTCACGTACTCAAAATGCGACGGTCGATATTCAGCGTAAGATTGAAGTGTTGCGTAGTGCTGCTGATGAATCGGTAAACCGGGTTAATTCTGCGAAAAACAGCGCGGACAAAGGCATTCAACTGGTGCAACAGACCGCGACAGAAATTCAGCAGATCAGACAACTGGTAACGGATGTACAGGCAATGCATGCGCAAATTACCACCGCATTGAGTCAGCAGCAGAGCACTGTTAAAGAGATGGAATCAAATGTTTCCGATATTCATACCTTGTCGGAAACAACAGAAGGCCGAACAGAAAGCTCAGCGGTGCAAGCGCAGGAATTGCAGAAACTGTCTAATCGCTTAAGTGAATTAGTGAGCCGTTTCCATACCAATTGATCCGACATATTGTTAGAAAGCTTTGATTGTTTAAAAAGCAAGGATCAGCGAAAATAGCACATAATTTCCTTTATCTCTTACAGCGTAGTCTGTCGAACCAGCTTTGCACTTAGGTGCTATAGCTGGTTCATTTCGTCTGTATATCAATTAGAAGATTTGAGTTGATGTCTAATTCTCCATTCCTGCAGGAAGTGGGCAAACGCCGTACTTTCGCCATTATTTCTCACCCCGATGCGGGTAAAACAACAATCACCGAAAAGGTCTTGTTGTTCGGACAAGCCATTCAAACGGCGGGGACAGTTAAAGGCCGTGGTGGTAACGGTCAGCATGCTAAGTCTGACTGGATGGAAATGGAAAAGCAGCGTGGTATTTCCATCACCACCTCGGTAATGCAATTTCCTTATCGCGACAGTCTGGTTAATCTGCTGGATACTCCGGGTCACGAAGACTTCTCGGAAGATACTTACCGCACGCTGACTGCCGTTGACTGTTGTCTGATGGTGATTGATGCCGCAAAAGGAGTTGAAGACCGGACGCGTAAATTGATGGAAGTCACCCGTCTGCGTGACACACCGATCCTGACGTTCATGAACAAACTTGACCGTGATATTCGTGATCCGATGGATCTGCTGGATGAAGTTGAGCGTGAGTTGAAAATCAAGTGTGCGCCGATCACCTGGCCGATTGGCTGCGGCAAATTGTTCAAAGGCGTTTATCATCTGGCAAAAGATGAAACCTATTTATACCAATCAGGTAAAGGTCACACCATTCAGGAAGTCCGGATTGTTAAAGGGCTGAATAACCCTGATCTAGATGCCGCCGTTGGTGAAGACTTGGCTGAACAATTCCGTGGTGAGTTGGAGTTGGTACAAGGTGCTTCCCATGAATTTGATATGGAGCTGTTCCTGAAGGGCGAATTGTCTCCAGTCTTCTTCGGGACGGCATTGGGTAACTTCGGTGTGGATCATATGCTGGACGGTTTGACTGACTGGGCGCCAGCGCCAATGTCACGAAAAACTGACACGCGTTTGGTTGAAGCGACAGAAGAAAAATTCTCTGGTTTCGTGTTTAAGATCCAAGCCAATATGGACCCGAAACACCGCGACCGTATTGCCTTCATGCGTGTGGTTTCCGGCAAATATGAAAAAGGTATGAAAATGCGTCATGTTCGCCTCGGCAAAGATGTGAACATCTCCGATGCCGTTACCTTCATGGCCGGCGATCGTGAACAGGCTGAAGAAGCCTACCCTGGCGATATCATTGGTTTGCATAACCACGGTACCATTCAGATCGGTGATACCTTCACTCAGGGTGAAGATCTGCATTTCAGTGGTATTCCTAACTTTGCACCCGAGCTGTTCCGCCGTATTCGTTTGAAAGATCCGCTGAAGCAGAAACAGTTGCTGAAAGGTTTGGTGCAGCTTTCTGAAGAAGGTGCGGTACAGGTATTCCGCCCAATCGACAACAACGATTTGATCGTGGGTGCAGTCGGTGTGCTGCAGTTCGACGTGGTGGTCTCGCGTCTGAAATCGGAATACAACGTCGAAGCGATTTACGAAACCATCAACGTATCAACTGCGCGTTGGGTGACCTGTGACGATGCGAAGAAATTCGATGAGTTTGAGCGTAAATGTTCATTAAACCTGGCGTTGGATGGCGGTGATAATTTGGCTTACATCGCACCAACTATGGTAAATTTGAATCTGACCATGGAACGTTATCCGGATGTGAAGTTCCATAAAACACGTGAGCATTGATTTTTTCGCGTAAAAATATCCAGTCTTGGTTCTTATCATTTTTGCCCCCTGCTCAAGGGGGCATTTTCTGAATGCTGCTATTCTTATTACGTGAATGAATTCTGTTTGAGTGACAGATTCAAACGATCAATAATTCTATGTTAGTTATATAAAAACAATCGGGTATCACTGCTGTTTATTTATTATAGGGATGTATCATGAAAAAAATGATCGCACCATCCATGACCTTGTTAGCTGTTTTTTGCGCGACTTCTGCTTTTGCAAATGAGCAAGCACTGGGTACACAAACTGGCCAGGAATTAGGCGTTAGTGTATCGAGTTACAAATATGAAGAGTCAAGCCTTGATGTTAAAAATGATGGCATCAAGTTGGGGGTAGATTATACCACCACCATGGCGGCGCAGAATGATTGGTTCTTCAAAGTTAATGGCCGATTTGCCTACGGTAAAGTGGATTATACTGGCTCAGGTACGTCCAGTAATAATCCTGATTATTACTATGAAATCAGACCGTTATTTGGTAAAGATCATGTCGTGGGTAACTCGGTCTGGGCACCCTATACTGGTTTTGGCTTCCGTTATTTAAACAATGACAGTCGTGGCGAAACCAGCACGGGTTACTGGGGTTACCAGCGGATCAGCCATTATTACTATTTACCTATCGGTGTGAGCAATCGTTTTACTCTGGATAATGGCTCAGTTCTGGACTCAGCAATTGAGTTTGATTATTTGATCCATGGACAACAAAAATCGAAATTGTCTGATGTATCAGCGTCATATCCGGATATTGATAATCGCCAAGATAGTGGTTATGGCATCAAATTTTCCAGCATGTATCGGGTGAATGATTTTGCCATTGGCCCATATATCGATTACTGGAATATTAATAAATCAGATTCCGTTGTTTTTTCTGCGGGTGATTCAACCTATACCGGTTATGAGCCTAAAAACACCACCGTTGAATTTGGTATCAAAGCGTCAATGCGCTTCTAAAACCACATGAACTAGCTTATAAAGGCCGTATCACACGGCCTTTTTTGTTGCTGATAATATGCTGACTGACTCGCACATCCATCTCGATTTAAGCGAATATGCCGATGATCTGCCACAGGTCTTAGCTCGCAGTGAAGCGCAAGGCGTTAGCCGCTGGATTGTCCCGGCGATTAGTTCGGCTAACTGGGCGCGATTACCTGTTTTACATCAGCAATATCCCAATCTTTATTATGCCTTTGGTTTGCATCCGTGGTTTTTGAGCAATGAAACTGACCACGCTTTCACGGAATTAGAATTACTGTTACAGCAGCGCCCGGTTGGGTTAGTGGCTATTGGTGAATGTGGTCTGGACGGTGCCATTGAAGTGCCGATGTCATTACAAATTGCGATGCTGGAAAAGCAATTAGCTCTGGCGAGCCAATATCAGTTGCCAGTTATTTTGCATTGCCGTAAAGCACACAATGAATTGCTGCGTATTGTTAAACAATTCAAATTGCCACGCGGTGGTGTCTGGCACGCTTTTTCTGGCTCACGTCAGCAGGCGGAACAATTTATCGAACTTGGTTTTATGCTGGGTATTGGTGGCGTGATCACCTATCCACGTGCTGAGAAAACACGTAAAGCAGTAGCCAAATTACCGATTGAGAACTTATTACTGGAAACCGATGGCCCAACTATGCCCTTATTTCAGCGCCAAGGGGCGCGAAATGAACCGGCGTATATACCTGAAGTATTAATGGAACTTGCTATGCTCAGACAAATATCGCCAGATATGCTGGGTGATGCCATTGAGCGGAATGTCGAAAAAATATTCCGAATTCCTGTTCAAAAATAGTCTTTATCACTGTTTTCTATTACTTATGTGCTTGAGACAGAAGAATTTCAGTAGTTTTCACGATATTCTTATTAATCTGCACAATACTTCGCTATTGCGCCATTTCACGTTATCTACGAGTCTGGTGAAGTTTCATCGGTCTCCAGGAATGGAAGCTCAAGGTTGGGAGTGTTCCCATCGCCTTTCGGGCACGATGCCCTGCGGTAAAGCCGCTATCATTAAAACACAACAATTCACTCTTTGACCGGATGCTATCCGGTGCGATCGATATGGAGATACGGATGCCTGATTTACAACAAGCCGCGCAACTGGCGTTACAACTAATGGATCTGACGACCCTGAATGATAATGACACCGATGCCGCAGTGATCGCGTTATGCCAGCAGGCCAAAACGGCGGCCGGTTCGACAGCCGCAGTCTGTGTATACCCACGTTTCGTACCGATCGCACGTAAAATTTTACGTCAAATCGGCGCCTACAATGTGCGCATTGCCACCGTGACGAACTTTCCGCATGGTAATGATGATATTGAAATTGCGGTTGCGGAAACCCGGGCCGCTGTTGCGTATGGTGCCGATGAAGTCGATGTAGTGTTTCCATACCAAGCTTTGATGGCAGGTGACAAAACTGTTGGTTTTGAACTGGTAAAAGCCTGCAAAGCCGCTTGTGGTGAGGCGGTATTGCTGAAAGTCATTATCGAAAGCGGTGAGCTGAAAACACCAGAATTGATCCGTTTAGCGTCGGAAATTGCTATTGATGCGGGCGCTGATTTTATTAAAACTTCGACTGGGAAAGTGCCCGTTAATGCCACGCTGGAAGCGGCAAAAATCATGTTAGACGTGATTAAAGAAAAAAATCCGGCGGTGGGTTTTAAAGCGGCGGGCGGTGTAAAAAATGCGGCACAAGCGGCGGAATATCTGGCTTTAGCCGCATCAATATTAGGCAGTAAATGGATCTCGGCAAGAACATTCCGTTTCGGGGCCTCCAGCTTACTCGCTGATTTACTCGCAACGTTAGGTCACCAATCACAAACGGCATCGTCAGGTTATTAATTGAATTAGCCATTTAAGGGGGCTCCATGTTCCTTCCGCAAGAAATTATTCGTAAAAAACGCGACGGCCAAGCACTGACCGACAGTGAAATTCAATTCTTCGTACAAGGTATTACGCACAATTCGGTCACCGAGGGGCAGATTGCTGCATTAGCGATGGCGGTGTTCTTTAATGGCATGACTATGCCGGAACGTATCGCTTTAACCTGTGCCATGCGTGATTCAGGTTCAGTGCTGGATTGGTCTGAGTTGGATTTACCGGGGCCGGTGTTAGATAAACACTCGACTGGCGGCGTCGGTGATGTGGTTTCGTTGATGCTCGGCCCGATGGTCGCCGCGTGCGGTGGTTATGTGCCGATGATTTCTGGTCGCGGTTTGGGGCATACCGGCGGTACGCTCGACAAATTTGATGCGATCCCCGGCTATCAAACCACGCCGCTGAATGCGATTTTCAAAAAAGTGGTGAAAGAAGTCGGAGTGGCCATCATTGGGCAGACTTCTGATTTAGCGCCAGCAGATAAACGTTTCTATGCGACGCGCGATGTCACGGCGACCGTGGAATCTATTCCGTTGATCACTGCGTCTATCCTATCGAAGAAACTAGCGGCAGGACTGGAAGCGCTGGTGATGGATGTCAAAGTTGGTTCTGGTGCATTTATGCCTACCTATGAACAATCAGAAGCGCTGGCGAAAAGCATTGTGGCTGTCGCCAATGGTGCCGGTTGTCGTACGACGGCACTGTTAACCGATATGAATCAGGTGCTGGCAACCAGCGCGGGTAATGCAGTCGAAGTGCGTGAAGCCGTGCGTTATCTGACAGGCGCTTATCGTCATCCACGTTTACATGAAGTCACGATGGCTTTATGCGCGGAAATGTTGATTTCCGGCGGCTTAGCCAGCGATGAAGCGCAAGCGAGGCAGAAATTACAGCAGGTGCTGGATAACGGCAAAGCCGCGGAAACATTCGCCCGTATGGTATTTGCACTGGGTGGCCCGGCTGATTTTGTCGAGAACTATGATAATCACCTGCAAAAAGCAGAAATCATGCGACCAGTGTATGCGCAATCCTCCGGCATTATCACTGGCATGGATACCCGTGCGCTCGGTATGGCAGTGGTTGCGTTAGGTGGTGGGCGCTTACGTGCCGCCGATTTGATTGATCATGCCGTGGGCCTGACAGATGTCATTTCTTTAGGCGCGCAAGCAGATAAAGACGTTCCGCTGGCGTGGGTGCATGCGCGTACCGAAGCACAATATGAACAAACTGCGGCGGTGATCCGTAATGCTATTCAGGTGGGGGATAACGCGATCACACCATCACCGGCAGTCTATCGCCGGATCACCCTGGCAGACGTTTGAGGTTGCTATGAAACGTACAATTATATTGATGATGGATTCACTGGGCATTGGTGCCAGTGCCGATGCCAGTCGCTTTGGTGATGTCGGCGCCAATACGTTGGGCCATATTGCCGAAGCCTGTGCAAACGGGCAGGCCGATATTGGCCGTCAGGGGCCGTTGCAGTTGCCAAATCTGACAAAATTGGGGCTAGCACATGCGTGTGCGGCATCCAGCGGTGCATTTCCGGCCGGATTAGATGAAACCGTTGTGCCGATGGCCGCCTATGGTTATGCCAAAGAGCTGTCGTCCGGGAAAGATACTCCGTCGGGACATTGGGAAATGGCTGGCGCACCGGTGTTATTTGACTGGGGTTATTTCTCTGAGAAAGAAAACAGCTTTCCACAGGAATTGCTCGATGCCTTGGTGGCGCAAGCTGATCTGCCGGGTTATCTCGGCAACTGTCATTCGTCCGGCACCGAGATCCTCGATCGTCTTGGCGAAGAGCATATGCAAAGTGGTAAGCCGATCTTTTATACCTCCGCCGATTCTGTATTTCAGATCGCCTGTCATGAAGAGACGTTCGGTTTAGAGCGTCTTTATGCATTGTGCAAATTAGCGCGCCAGTTGCTTGAGCCGTATAACATTGGTCGCGTCATTGCGCGCCCGTTTGTTGGCAATAAGCCGGGCGAATTTGCGCGCACTGGCAATCGTCATGACTATGCGGTGGAACCGCCAATGCCGACTTTGCTCGATCGCATGAAAGCTGCGGGTGGTGAAGTGGTTTCGATCGGTAAAATTTCCGATATCTATGCCGGTTGTGGCATTACACAACAGCACAAAGCGACGGGTCTGGAAGAGTTATGGGATGTGACGCTTGCACAGGTAAAACGGGCAGCCGGACAGACGATTATCTTCACCAACTTTGTTGATTTTGACTCATCCTACGGCCATCGCCGTGATGTGCCGGGTTATGCGCGCGCACTAGAATATTTCGATCAGCGTTTGCCGGAACTGTTTGCGCTATTGCAACCGGGCGATCGGGTCGTGTTAACCGCCGATCACGGTTGTGATCCGATCTGGACGGGCAGCGATCATACTCGTGAACATGTGCCGGTCATTTTTTATGGCGCCACGGTAACTGCGCAAGATCTGGGTTTGCGGAATACCTTTGCCGATATCGGCCAAACCATTGCGGTCTATCATGGCCTACCACCACTAGAATATGGCAGCAACTGCTTGCCGGAACATCATTAAGAAGAAGGAAGAACAATGGCAACTCCACACATTAATGCCAAAGACGGTGCTTTTGCTGAAACAGTATTGATGCCAGGCGACCCACTGCGCGCGAAATATATTGCGGAAACCTACCTTGAAGGTGCTGAGCTGGTGACCGATGTGCGCAACATGTTTGGTTACACTGGTTTTTACCAAGGTGAGCGGATCTCTGTAATGGGCCATGGCATGGGCATTCCATCCTGCTCGATTTATACCAAGGAACTTATCACCGAATACGGTGTAAAAAACATCATCCGTATCGGTTCCTGTGGTGCGGTGCGAGCGGATGTCAAAGTGCGTGATGTGATCATCGGTATGGGAGCCAGCACCGATTCCAAAGTGAATCGTATGCGCTTTAAAGATCATGATTTCGCCGCGATTGCTGATTTCGGTCTGCTGCGTAATGCTGTGACTGCCGCTGAAAAACTCGGTATTCCGGTGAAAGTTGGTAATCTGTTTTCTGCTGATCTGTTTTATACCCCTGATCCATCGATGTTTGATGTGATGGATAAATACGGCATTCTCGGTGTGGAAATGGAAGCGGCTGGCATCTATGGTGTGGCGGCGGAGTATGGCGCGAAAGCGCTGGCGATCTGTACGGTTTCGGATCATATCAAAAGCGGTGAGCAGACTTCGGCGGAAGAACGTCAGACCACGTTTAATGACATGATGAAAATTGCCCTTGATTCCGTGCTGCTGAAATAGTCATCCTGCCGATTTAACACTTGCTTCCGGGAAAAGCGATCGGCTACGCTGTCGACCGCTTTTTCTGACAGGGAGTGTATCACCATGCCAATTTCCGCGTTGCCTGAGCAAATTGCTGACTGGCTCGTCCATTTTCCCGCCTCTGGCGTGCTTCAATTTACTGATCGTGGTATCGAGGCGATTGATAAGCCGGAATGTGACGGTTTTGTTGTGCTAATGGGCGCATCACTGGCACCAGAGCATGTTGCTATCACGATCAAACAGATCCGTGAAATGGGCATGCAAGTCTGTGGTTTTATGCCGTTTGCTGTCGGAAACGTCTGGACGGTCGTGCTGGGCACATCTGCGCACTCTGCTGATCTGATGCAATGGTTAAAAATCCAGGACTGGCCAATTGATGGTGCCCATGTCGCTGAGTTGCCTCGTCTGCAGGCCGGTGGTTTGATCCTGATGGATATGGATTCCACAGCGATCCAGATTGAATGTATTGATGAGATCGCTCGTCTGGCGGGTGTCGGTGAGCAGGTTTCTGCAGTAACCGCTGCAGCGATGCATGGCAAACTCGATTTTGCCGAAAGTCTGCGTAACCGGGTGGCGTTATTAAAAGATGCACCTATTTCCATTCTGGATCAGGTGGCGAACAATATCCCCTTAATGCCGGGGCTAACTGATCTTGTTAGCATTGCGAAATCGTCTGGCTGGAAAGTGGCAATTGCCTCGGGTGGTTTCACTTATTTTGCCGGCAAATTACAACGCGATCTGGGTTTAGATCATATTGAATCGAATGTGCTCGATATCGATGGTGATCATCTGACCGGTAAAGTGAATGGCCGCATCGTTGATGCCAAAGTAAAAGCAGAAACGCTGAAAGAGCTGCAAGCGCGTTATCAGATCTCAGACAAACAAACCGTGGCGATTGGAGATGGTGCCAACGATTTACCGATGCTGAAAGCGGCGGCGTTAGGCGTGGCGATCCATGCTAAACCAGTGGTACGCGAACAAGCTCAGGTGGCGATCCGTCATATGAATTTGGAAGCGGTGATCTGTCTGTTACAAGCGGGTGATTTGATCGCGCGGGCTTGATCTAATATCAAAAAAACCGGCATAAAAACGCCGGTTTTTTGTTTAGTGTTTAATATCCAAGCACTGTAAGGTGGCTTCGGTGGTATCAATCACATCGCAGACACCCACCACACTCCACAGTGCCTCTTCCAATTGTTTAGCTTTATGAATGGCGTATTTGGCGATGTAATGCAGCTCCTTGGCCAGATATTCCATGTCCGGACGCCCAGTACGAGAAATATGCAATTGCACGGAATAAAACTCACCCAGTGCGAGCGCTCTGTTCACAAAATCTTTTCGCTCGTTGGTATTCAGAAAATCATCACTGAGTCGGATCAGATCTTGTTGTTTACCTTGTTGCAGTTTTTTATGCAGGATATACAACTCAACTGCCTGTGGCCGGTCTTCACGGCGAGCTTGATGCAACGGAATAATGAGCGCTTGTTTTAATATATCGCCTTTCAATAAGGGATATAAATCTGCTTTCGTCCGCTCGACATTGAGCAATAAATTATCGAGTGAATGCGGCGTTTGTCCAATACCCAAGATACCGAGTTTACTGGCGTAATGCCGATCGACATACAGTGCATAGTTAAACTGATAGTTTACAAATAAATTGCGCAAACTATTGGCCATGCCACGATAGTGACGCTGCTCTTTCGTCATCGTCAGTTTTTTCTGATTCTGTTCGATCAGCATCTGGAAAAACTCACGACCAATGTGCGTATTTTCATTTCCTTCAATGGCTAAATGCAGCACGGTGCGGGTGTTATTGATATTAACAATCCGATATTTGAGATCAGACAGATCCATCTTTTTAATCAGATCCTGCATTTTGGGTAAACTGAGCTGGATCACATCACCAATTTTACAAGGCAACGCGGCTTCCAGTTCAACTTGTAACCCCAGCGTAGAGATATCACGCGTCCAGCCAATCAGTGCATATTCACCCAGTTTCACTACTGTCGGCGTTTTGTGCATATAACGGGGTTCGCGCCGCAACTGCGCATAATGCAGCAATTCTATCTGAAAGGGGGTTGCATCTAATTGATGACCAAAACACTGCAACAGGTTGGCATCATTCTGTGTTGGTTGCCAAGACTGGAAGTCTTCCAGATGATTATCCAGATTGATGGGCGTGAGTTGGCCGACATAACAAAACTGTTGCAGCTGATGCGCAAGCCCATGCCGGTATTGTTCCATACTAATGTTGCTATCGATCAACTTATCCAGATCAAGTTGCGGGTCTACAGCTTGTAATGTCAGGTTATAAACTCGCCAACTGTTGCGTTTACTACCGACCGAGAAAAACAGGGCTTTTAAATCTTTTTTCTCAAGTTCCTCTTCGGTGGCGGAGAAAAAATAAATATGGCTACGAATGGTATGTGCAAAGCAATAAATCAGAACACTTTTTTGCTTAGCAGGCTGAGCCAATAAATGCTCCATTCGTGCAGGATGAAATAATCCAGCCAGTTGATCACTGTTGCGTTCGTTGCGCCAATATTCCAATTCCTGCTGGTTGTTTTCTGTTTTCAGCACATATTCCAGTTTGATGTCTTTATCATGTGAAAAAAACAGCGGCAGTCCCGTCAGGCGAGGCAGATAAAATTGCTCAAAGCCCTTAATTTCCGTGGCGGTAAACGCGAAATCGATACTTACCCGATAGCGGGTTTTATTTTGCTGGATGAAGTTGCGTAAATATTCTTTGAATTCCGGGCGTGGATCTTCACAACTCAGACGTAACCAACTTTGTTGTTCATGGTGCTCTTCACCACGGATCTGGTAACGCGCCGGGGTGAATATAATTTCTTCCGGTTGTTCTTTCTGTAAGCCTGAGAACACGATCTGGCAACTTTGCCCCAGCTCATAAGCACTTGGTTCAAGTAACACAATCCGTATCCCGTTAACCGACAGGTTCGAGGTTTTGGCTTTAATTGTTTGCCCATTGGCTAATAGCAGCGTAACGGGTGACGAATAATGGATCCGCTCTTCCCGTCCCTGGTGGTAACTGCCAAACTCCAGCGTCCGGATCTGTAACCGGCTGGTGGTCGTTGCCCGTTTGGCTTCATTAGCTTGATTGTGCTGCGGTTTCGCATTGGCTATGACGGTTTCATAGACACCGGTGGTATAGCGCTGCTGATAGCGTTCTAATGCTTGCTGAAAGATTTTATTGTCATGCTCTCCCAGATAATGCTGAATACCACCATATTGCACCATCTGACAGGGATAACCTTTACTGCGCATGTCCATAATACGAATGCACGGTGACCAAAGGCGGTTTAATTCCATTTTCAGCAAAAAGCGCGCGCTCTTACTTTCACCTTCTGTCAGGCGGTTGAACAGCGTGTCAAAATCCGGTTCAACAAACAGGGGTTGTAACTGTTCTAATATCGCAGATGCCAGTGGCGATTCCATGAACTGCCCACTCCTGAGCTGATTATTGTTATCATCAATATCCCATATCGACATAATAGCCAATTTCTTGAAAAGGATCTGTGATGGCAAAAAGTAAAGTAGCCTACGTCTGCAATGAATGTGGTGCAGAATCGGCCCGTTGGCAAGGTCAATGCAGTGAATGTAAGGCATGGAATACCATCACAGAAATCCGCCTGGGGCCGTCAGCGACTGCCAATAAAATGCAACGCACCGGTTATGCCGGTGAGCTGACGAGCAAAGTGCAGACACTGGCAGAAGTTTCATTAGCCGAATTGCCGCGTATCAGCTCTGGTTACAAAGAGCTCGACCGTGTGCTGGGCGGTGGAATTGTGCCTGGTTCAGCCATGTTGATCGGCGGGCATCCCGGGGCGGGGAAAAGTACCTTACTGCTGCAGACCATGTGTTCGTTAGCCGAGCGCATGCCCGTGCTGTATGTGACCGGCGAAGAATCATTGCAACAGGTTGCTATGCGGGCTCATCGTTTGGGTTTGCCCAATGATAAATTGCGGATGTTGTCAGAGACCAGTGTGGAACAAATCTGTCATCTGGCTTTGCAGGAAAAACCAGCGGTGATGGTCATCGACTCGATTCAAGTCATGCATGTGGCTGATGTTAGCTCATCGCCGGGTTCGGTGTCTCAGGTACGGGAAAGTGCCGCACATCTGACGCGTTTTGCCAAACAGCATCAAGTGGCCATTTTTATGGTCGGGCATGTTACGAAAGACGGTGCCTTGGCGGGGCCAAAAGTATTAGAGCATTGTGTCGATTGCTCGGTGCTGCTGGAAGGTGATGCTGATTCACGCTACCGAACCTTGCGTTGTCAGAAAAACCGCTTTGGTGCGATAAACGAATTGGGTGTGTTTGCGATGACCTCGCAGGGTATGAAAGAGGTGAGTAACCCGTCGGCTATTTTCCTGAACAGGGGCGAAGCGGAAAGCCCTGGTTCCGTAGTCATGGTCATTTGGGAAGGCACTCGACCTTTGCTGGTGGAGTTACAGGCGTTGGTTGATTATTCACAATTAGCAAATCCTCGTCGTCTGGCTGTCGGTGCTGAACACAATCGACTAGCAATGCTGCTGGCGGTCATGCATCGACATGGTGGTATTCAGATGTCCGATCAAGATGTATTCATCAACGTCGTGGGTGGCGTAAAAGTAGAAGAGACCAGCGCCGATCTGGCATTGATTGCGGCCATGGTGTCGAGCTTCCGCGATAACCCATTACCTAAAGATCTGATTATTTTTGGCGAGGTCGGTTTATCTGGCGAGATCCGCCCTGTTCCTTCCGGTCAGGAGCGTTTACAGGAAGCGGCAAAACATGGTTTCCGTCAGGCAATCATTCCGAAAGCCAATATGCCAAAACATGACATCACCGGCATGAAAATAATGCCAGTGACCTGTTTGCAAGAAGCGATTGAATTACTCTGAATCGGAAGGGTGATTGTGCTCATGCTCCTGATGATCTTCCAGCAAATGAGCAAACTCTCGCAATAATAATTCCGTGTCGCCGGCATTCAATTCAATGAGCCGGCGCAGATGGGAGGCACTATCGATATCAATATGATGGCAATAGACACCGAGTTTTTTGCTGTCTAAATGCGTTGGTTCCACTTCCATATTGATTTGGATCTCTGAATCAGCCAACGAGAAAGACAGGGTGAATAAACCGGTATTTTGGTCAGTCCACTGTTTAGGGCGATCCAGTAAAGCACCCTGTAACGACAGATCCAATAAGGTTGTCGACCAAATGTGCTCTCCTTGCTGGAGTCGGGCTGGTGTTGAATAGACCACCCGAAAAAAGCGACGCCGTTCAATCATACTCTGTCGATCCCCATTACTGCCAAATAGCTTAGATGGAATGTAACATGATGCTTAAGTGAAATCAGGCGGTTGTTACTGATTTCTCAGATGACTCTGCATCATCTAATACATTCAAGACTAACACTAGCCGATCTTCCAGTTTAAAACGTTCTTCCAATGTTAAACCTAATTGGCTGAGATCTGTCTCCAGCTCTGGCATTTCATCATCTTTGATATCGCCATAGCGTTCATTGAAATCCAGAATAGATTCTGTTGTATCTTGAATGCGATCAATTAAGCGATTAGTCAGTGATAAATGTTTGCCTTCTGTCTGCTCATACGCTTGGATCAGAATTTCATAAATCTCAAAATGCCCCGCGGATACATAATCAACCAAATGATCACAGAAATCAGAGAGCGCCTGATTAGTAGGCTGTACCTTGCGGTAAGGTGGCATAAGCCCAGCTAACTGCATGTATTCAACTAACAAGTTACGGCGCACATCCAGCCATGAATCGATAGCAGGGTGTTTTCCGGCGACTTGTTGGCGTATTTTATCAAGAGTAACCAGCATGTTGCCTCCTTGGTTTACCATCTAAAGTATTTATTCTTTTCTAAACTCATTGTGCGGCCTTTGTTACAAATGACCCACCATTGAAGTTAACAACTGTTAACCATGTCTCTTTTCCTGTTAGTCCTGTCTATGCTTTAAACAGTTTATTGATTGTTAGCAGCATGTTAATCATCAGAATGTTAGAATTGTCCGATATTGACTAACCAGAACAGATAAATGATTAAGATAGAAAATGATCGTTACCTGAGAGCGCTATTGCGTCAGCCCGTTGATCGCACCCCCGTTTGGTTAATGCGTCAGGCTGGTCGTTATCTGCCGGAATATCGTGCATTGCGTGCTGAGGCCGGGGATTTTATGACGTTGTGTCAAACCCCGGAGCTGGCTTGTGAAGTAACGCTGCAACCATTACGTCGTTATGCACTTGATGCCGCTATTCTGTTTTCCGATATTTTGACTATTCCAGATGCCATGGGGTTAGAGTTGACCTTTGGTGCTGGTGAAGGGCCTAAGTTTGCGAAGACTATTCAGCATCAACGCGATGTGGATGCATTGCCACTGCCGGATCCGGAAGGTGAGTTGCGTTATGTCATGGATGCAGTCCGCACCATCAAAAAGGCGCTGGCACAACAAGTTCCGTTGATTGGTTTTTCTGGCAGCCCATGGACACTTGCTACCTATATGGTGGAAGGTGGCAGCAGCAAACAATTCTCGCGTATCAAACAGATGATGTATCGGGAGCCGCATTTACTGCATGGTTTACTCAGTAAATTAGCCACCAGTGTAACGCAATATCTTAATGCACAGATCGCGGCTGGTGCGGATGCATTGATGATTTTTGATACCTGGGGCGGCGTATTATCTCATCAGGATTACCGTGATTTTTCACTGCAATATATGACGCAAATAGTACAGGGGCTTCATCGCCAATACGAAGGTCGGACTATCCCGGTGACCTTATTCACGAAAGGTGGCGGCCAATGGTTGGAAGCTATTGCGGCATCAGGCTGTGATGCGATTGGTTTGGATTGGACGACCGATATTGCAATTGCCCGACAACGAGTCGGAGATAAAGTCGCCCTGCAAGGCAATATGGATCCGGCGGTTTTATACGGTGATGATGCATTAGTTAAAGCGAAGGTGCAGGATATATTAGGCCGGTATGGGCATGGTTCTGGGCATGTCTTTAATCTCGGGCACGGCATTACACCGGATATTGATCCTGAGCGGGTCAGTACCTTTGTTGATGCGGTGCATCAATTTTCGGAAACCTATCATCAGGCATAAAAAAAGACCGGCTAAAAAGCCGGTCTTTTTTTATCTATCAAGTTTATCTATTGGGTAAGCAGTTAACCGGCATTCAGCTGACGTTTATATTCCTGAATTTTAGCCACCAAAGTTTTACGGGCTTTGTTCTGCATTGGTTCATTCATTGGCAAATCGACACGCATCGGATCGACCGGGCGATTGTTGACATGGAATTCATAATGCAGATGTGGACCGGTAGAACGACCTGTGTTGCCAGATAAGGCGATCACTTGGCCCATTTTGACTTTCTGGCCGGGTTTCACCATGGATTTGCTTAAATGCATATACACAGTGCTGTAACGGCCACTGTGGCGTAAGACCAGATAAATACCCATATCAGGATGACGCGTTGCTTTGATTACTACGGCATCTGCTGGCGCCTGAACAGGCGTTCCTACATGCACGGAGAAGTCTGTACCGTTGTGAGCCATCACGCGGCCTGTGACTGGGTTAAGGCGGTGTGGATTAAATCCAGAACTCACCTTAGTTGACGATGGGATTGGGAAACGCATGAACTTACCACTTTGGGTCATGCTCAGGCTGCTGCCTTCATCATCATAAAACTGATTATCGTCGCTACTACGGAATGCCGAATAAGTTTTTCCTTTCGAACCGATAATAACGGCTAACACACGTGCATCGCTAACTGCTTTTCCGCCGACAGCATTACGATCGAATAATACCTTGAAGGTATCGCCTTTTTTCAGATCACGGCGAAAGTCGATACGTCCTTGGAATAAACGAGTTACCTGATGGATATGACCTGCGCTCAAGCCGGCGCTACGAGCGCTGTTACCGAATGTTCCGGAAATGGTGCCGCGTAATACGCGTGTTGGGCGAATAGCTGGACGAGCGGCTTCTTTTTTCTCAGCAGCTTCTGCTTTGGCTTTTTCTGCTGCTTTTTTATCTGCTTTTTCTTCCGCAGCAATTCTAGCGGCTTCTTTTTTACTTACTTTTGATTTTTCGTCAGTAATAGCTGCTGTGTTAGTTTTACTGGCTTCGTCGTTAGTGTCTGCATCGACTGCACTGACACTTTCCTGTTTGTTGTCGTCAGCAGTTGCAGCATCACCTTGTTCAATACGTGACTTATAGTCATCGCCAGAACGTTCAAAAATGACGCGTTTATCCTGCTCTAAAGGGATCGATAATTTTTGGATAACGTTTTCGTCATCCAGATAAAACGAAATTTTTTGTCCTGGTTTCAGACGTACCAATGAATTTTGGATGTCTACCGCAACTAGTTTTTGCAGAGAAATAGGCGATAAGTTGAGGGTATTAAAGATGTAAGAAAGGTTATCGTCATCTTTTACGGTGTAATCCATCAACTGAAGTTCACCGGTCGGGGCGGTGGTATCGTCAGTGATACCATCGCTGGTACCATCACCATCATCCAATAAGGCTTGATTCGGTACGTTAACAAATTCGGTATCAACGGCCTGCTTACTTAATTCAGCATCCGCAGATAAGTCTTCGGTAGACACCGGCATTGGTTTATCTGAAAGCAACTCGCCTGGTGGCGGTAACAGAGTAATACTGGCTACAGAGAAACACGCCAACATAATAATGGCGTATAAGTGCTGTCGGGGAATGGGTAACTCACGATTCGCCAAACCTGTAAACGGTGTCAGGATCCGTTTCATTGTTCTGTCTTCGCTCTGTTGATAATCGGAATGTTATACCATCACTGAATGCAGGGTTAAAATTTCATCGACCCTAGATGGCACAAAGTTAGATTTGTATCACGGACGGCGGTGTGATGACAATAAAATGGGCGATAAAATGCCAATACCGTGCGCATCTGGTGGTTTTTTGTTCAATGTCAATTTGGGTCAGCTCATGCATCTGTTTGTTAGTTTATTTTTCATTAGCTGCAGACTAGCTTACAATTCATGGCTTACGCGAAGGAGAATGCTGTGTTTGGTGACAAATTTTATAAGAAATTGCAAAAGCTGATGCCGTGGCAGCAGACCGTTTATGCGTTGGCATTAAGCGAGAGAATGTATCCCAATTATTGCCTGTATGTTGAAAGCACCGGTCGTGGTGATGTGGCACTCTTCCGACAGGCGCTGGATACCATGTGGCAGTATCTGACTGAGCGCGGCATGCATGTCGATTTGTCGGCGATTCTGGAAAAGATAGAAAGCAGCATGCCGGAACCACAAAAAGAAGAATGTTATGGCGCCTGGCCGGCACTGGATGCTTGTGTGGCATTGGCAACGGCTTATAACTCGGTTGTATTTCGGTTGGGCGATGAAGCTTATGATGTGTGTCAAACATCACTGGGTTCCGTGATTGGCTTTATTGAAATGCAGCAAGGAAAAGAACTTACCGATGAAGAGCTGTATGCGGAATCGCTTATAGAAGAAGAAATGGCTTTTCAGGTGGAGTTACTGACTGCAGTTTCTCAACCCCGTGATGCGAATGTGATTTTGAAGATAAAAGAACTCGCTACACAAAATGGTGTATCAAATCTGGGCATTAGTCTGGAGTAGTTGTTGTTGCGGGGCTTAGTATAAAGCTTAAGCGGCTGGCAGTATGTTTTGTGACTTCAAAGAAGTTCTCGGTGAAAATCTGCTGTTTTTCCTGAAAACACGACAGAAAGTTTTTGCCAGTCCGTCGAATTTTGACTAGATTGAGGCAGCTTTTTTGATCGGCTTAAATAATAAGGATTGCGTATGAACAAAACTGAGCTTGTTGATGCGATTGCAGCCAAGGCTGACATGAGCAAAGCCCAGGCTAAAGCAGCACTGGAACAGATTCTGGAAACTATCACTCAAAGCCTGAAAGAAGGTGATCCGGTACAGCTGGTTGGCTTCGGTACATTTAAAGTAAATCATCGTGCTAGCCGTACTGGTCGTAACCCTCAGACTGGTCAGGAAATTACTATTGCTGCTTCCAACGTACCAACTTTTGTTGCTGGTAAGGCATTAAAAGACGCAGTAAACGGTTAATTTATTTTCCGCTTATAAAAAAAGCCGGCTAATTACAGCCGGCTTTTTTTTTATGCCGCCAGATTATAAACTGGCTTCTGTTTCCCCATCGTCTGGCGCTGGGTCTTTTGCACCAAAGTAAGCAAAAGTTTCTGTTGCAATGACATGACGTAATCCAATCAAACCAATCAAATTTGGAATTGCCATCAGACCGTTAACGATATCGGCAATGATCCAAATCAGATCCAAATGCAGGAATGCACCCGCTGCAACCAACAAGACGAAGATCCAGCGATAGCCTTTGATGGCTTTAACACCCAGCAGGTATTCGGTACAACGCTCACCGTAGTAGTTCCAGCCAATGATAGTGGTAAAGGCAAAGAACAGCAGACCAATGTTGACCAAGTAAAAACCGAGCTGACTCCCAATACCTTGCGTGAAAGCCAGATTGGTCATCGCGGTGCCAGCTGTATCAGATTGCCATGCGCCGGTCAGAACCAGCGTGATACCGGTCATGGTGCAGATAATAATGGTATCGAAGAAGGTACCTGTCATGCAGACAAGGCCTTGTTCTACACAAGAGTCTGTTTTTGCAGCGGCAGCAGCAATAGGCGCGGAACCTAAACCTGATTCATTAGAAAACACCCCCCGTGCTACCCCGGCCTGCAGGGCCAGCATCATGGTGGCACCGGCAAAACCACCGGTTGCCGCTGTGGTCGTGAAAGCAGCATTCAAGATCTGATGCACTACAGCGGGCAGTTGTTCTGCATTTATATACATAACACCAAGGCAGGTTAGTACATACAATGCAGCCATGAATGGCACGACTTTGGTTGATACACGGGAAATTGATTCAATACCACCCACGGTGATCAACGCGACCAATACCGCGAGGATCAGGCCGGTTGTCCATTTTGGTATTTCAAACGCCAACTGTGCGGCATCGGCAATAGCATTGACCTGTGGGAAGGTACCGATACCAAACAGGGCTACACCGATACCAAACAGGGCAAAGGAACAGGCTAGAAATTTACTGCCTAAGCCTTTTTCCAGGTAGTACATTGGCCCGCCACTCATCTGACCGTTAGCATCTTTCTGGCGATAACGAACAGCCAGCAGCCCTTCGGCGTATTTTGTTGCCATGCCTAAGAAGGCTGCTATCCACATCCAGAAAATAGCACCTGGGCCACCCAGTTTAACGGCTGTGGCAACACCCACAATATTACCGGTACCGATAGTAGCGGAGAGGGCGGTACACAAAGCGGCAAAGCTGGATACGTCACCTTCTTTGTCATCATGTTTGGGTGGAAAGAACACCAATTTTAGTGCCAGTGGCAGGCGAATGACCTGTAACAGACCTAAACGGATAGTGAGATAGAGCCCAGTACCCATCAGCAAAGCTAATAGAGGCGGACCCCAGATAAAATCATCAACGGCGGTAAGAAATGAATGAAGCATAGTTTTAAATATCCTCCTGAAACGAAGCTGTTCATTCGTGAAAGGAGGAGACAGGAATACCTACCCGGTGACGATCACCAGATATGTCATTCCATCCCCTCTGTCCTTTTGCCTGAGAGTTTCAACCCAAATGGGTTTTGCTCCTTCGGCGCCCGATTTAACGGATCTCTCCAGAGTATCGTCCAGTAGCAGTCCTCACCTTGCGGCACCTGAAAGATTCACTTCTTCGGTGGATGTAAAATCATCCTCTCCTGCTACCTTCATCCGAACATTGGAAGGTAAGCACAGATCCTAAATAAAATATCGTTATTTGTCTGCAGGGTAGTTTAAAAAATCACACAATTGCTTTTTTATTGAACACATAGCTATCGAATGCGTTTTTTTTGATATAAAAAATTAGCGATAAAAGATGGTTTAATTCATGAAATGAGAGAGGATAGGGCGCTATGCATTAATTTCATTAATTCATTTTTAATGAAAGTTAGCGCTAAAACCACTGAATGAAACCGGTTTTTCCGGTAAAATGCAGGCAACTTTACTACTCCGGTGATAACCATGTATAAGCTGATTGCACTTGATATGGACGGCACGTTGTTACGTGGCGATGGTACGATTTCTGAACGCACCAAGAGTGCCATTCACCAAGCCCGAGAAAAAGGGGTGAAAGTGGTGCTGGCTTCGGGCCGTCCGATTGAAGGGCTGGAGCGCTATCTGACTGAGTTGGGGTTGACCACGGACGATGATTACGCACTGAGTTATAACGGTGCGCTGATTAAAAATGTCGGCACCCGAAAAAATATTTGCAGTCAGTTGATCAGCGGTAAAGATCTGCATGATGTGTATGCCGTGAGTCAGCAAATTGGTGTTAATACCCATGCGTTTTCTACTGAACTCGGTTTGATTTCACCTAAATTAAGTCATTACACCGCGCATGAACGCGATATGAATGGTATTCCGCTGACACTCATCGATTTTAATGAATTAGCAGAAGACCACCCGATTGTGAAAGTGATGCTGGTGGATGAACCGGAAATTTTATCGCCGGGCGTTGAGCAAATTCCAACCGATTATTACGATCGTTTTACCGTAGTGCGCAGTGCCCCATTCTTTTTAGAGATCCTGAACAAGAATAGCAATAAAGGTAATGGCGTTGCTATGCTGGCGGATTATCTGGGCATTACATCGGCAGAAGTGATCTGTGTCGGGGATGCGGGTAATGATATCCACATGCTGGAATATGCGGGTTTGTCAGTAGCAATGGGGAATGCGTTTGATGACATTAAAGCTATTGCCGATTATGTGACCCACTCTAATGAAGAAGATGGTGTGGCGCATGTGATTGAGAAATTTATTCTGGCTTGATAAATGACTTTGCAGCCTGCTGTCACGCAGGAAAGCGGGCTGCAATCGTTCTGAATACCCCTTCAATATCGATAAATGCATCGAGCACTTCCAGATCAAACTGGGTTCCCCGTCCTGCCGCCATAATAGCTACGGCTTCCTCATGTGAGAATGGGGGTTTGTATACGCGTTTATTGATCAGGGCATCATACACATCGGCAATCGCCATGAGTCGTGCCGGCAGGGGAATTGCATCGCCTGCCAAACCTTGCGGGTAACCTTTACCATCCCATCGTTCATGATGTGAATACGCAATCTGTTTGGCAAATTGCAGAAAATCGACCCGCATGCCGCATTGATTTTCCGCCTGCACAATGGCCTCTAAGCCCAAGGTGGTATGTTGTTTCATGAGTTCAAATTCCTCAGCAGTCAGTGAGCCTGGTTTTAATAAAATACTGTCAGGAATGCCGACCTTACCGATGTCGTGCAATGGCGCAGATTTATACAGCAGATCAATATTTTCTTCGGTCAGCATAGTCGCAAAGTGCGCGTGAGATTGCAGCCGCTCGGCGAGTGCTTTGACATAGGTTTGTGTGCGGCGAATATGGCCGCCGGTTTCGTTATCACGCGTTTCCGCTAACGATGCCATCGCCATAATAGTGACATCTTGCATGGCATGTAATTCTTGTGACTGACGAATGATCTCTGCGGTACGGCGTTCGACCTCTTGTTTCAGGTAATCATTTTTACTACGTAAAAAATCTGCCGCATCTTTTAACGCGAGGTGTGTTTTGACTCGAGCTTTGACGATCGGCGGACTGATGGGTTTGACGATGTAATCAACCGCACCCAAGGCGAGACCTTGTTCTTCGTCAACGGTGTCAGATTTAGCGGTCACAAAAATAATTGGAATATGTTCTGTTTGCGGCATGGCTTTAAGGCGACGACATACCTCAAAACCATCCATATCCGGCATCATGACATCAAGTAAGATCAAATCGGGCGGGGTATCAGAAAAGGCGATCCGCAACCCGCGTTCACCACTGTTGGCGCCTTTCACTTTATAGTTATCGCGTAATATTTCATTCATCAACATCAGGTTGTCGGCAATATCATCAATTACCAACAGGGTGCGTTTTTCATGCTCATGTTGTGGCATCCCGTGTTCCTTATGATGGTTGCTCAATGCGATTGGCTTGCAGTTTGGCCAGTAAAAATAAGGCATCATCAAATTCAAATGCGGCGATTGCATCGGCCAGAAGCGTTAATTGTCCGGGAAAAATGGTTTCTAAATATTCGCGCTGATTACGAAAGAGCGCGGCGGCTTCTAAATCATACTCACTCAATAAAACCCGTAATTGTTGTAACGTTTTTTCCAGAGCAATTGAGTCGGTGATGGTCGGATTGCTCTTGTTTTTAATAGAAACAGTTTGTTCGGTTAGATGCTTAAAAACTGCTGTGTCATCAGCGGCGCGCGATAGTGACGGCGATAACAGCATGTCAGCTGTTGTAGATGAAAGAGTTGCCGGTGCTAACAAAACAGTAAACCAGAAGGTACTCCCCTGACCATAAATACTCTCAACGCCGACCTCGCCCCCCATTAATTCTGCTAAGCGCTGAGAGATAGCCAGACCTAATCCGGTGCCGCCATATTTGCGTGTAGTGGACGCATCTGCTTGCTGGAAACTCTGGAACAGACGTTGTTGCTGCTCAAGGGTTAAACCGATGCCAGTGTCTTGCACAGAGAATCGTAATTGCACAGCGTCAGCACTTACGTACGGCATAGTTACGCGCAATGTTATGTGGCCGGTATCGGTAAACTTAATCGCGTTGCTGGCATAGTTCAGCAGGATCTGTTTTAGCCGCAGTGGATCACCGAGCAATTGCGGTGGAATTTGTTCGCTGATTTCGACCTGCAGCATTAAATTTTTGGCCTTGGCTTTTTGCTCAACTAAGTCAGTCACTTCCTGCATTAAATGACTTAATACGAACGGTGTTTGTTCTAGATGCAGTTTGCCGGCTTCAATTTTAGAAAAATCGAGGATCTCATTAATAATAGCTAACAGATGTTCGCCGGCTCCTTTAATTTTTTGCAGATAATCGCGCTGCTGTGCGGTCAGTTCTGTGCCTAAAGCCAGATGAGAGAGGCCAATAATCGAGTTCATGGGGGTGCGGATTTCATGACTCATATTCGCCAAAAATTGACTTTTCGCCTGAGTGGCGGCCTCTGCTTCTTC
Organism: uncultured Tolumonas sp.; assembly: GCF_963678185.1. NCBI lineage: Bacteria > Pseudomonadati > Pseudomonadota > Gammaproteobacteria > Aeromonadales > Aeromonadaceae > Tolumonas > uncultured Tolumonas sp. Next base: position 1,793,684 of record NZ_OY782757.1, on the reverse strand, counting down.
GGCGCGTTGTTGTAATTGAGTATTCAGTTCAGTGATCTGAGCCGAACGTTGGGCGACCAGCTCTTCGAGATGATCTCGGTGCAGTTCTAACTCAGTTTGTACACGTTTGAGTTCGGTTATATCTTCTTTGGTCGCCAGATAATGGGTGATTTGGCCGTCAGGTTGTCGGATCGGGGTGATACGGGCGAGTTCGTTGTAAACTGAACCATCTTTACGCCGGTTGATAAACTCTCCGCTCCAGGTATGACCGTTGGTGAGAGTTGCCCACATAGCATCATAGGTTGCTGTTGGAGTCAGATCTGATTTTAATACTCTGGGATTTTGACCAACCACTTCATTACGTTGCCAGCCGGTGATGCGCACAAAAGCTTCGTTGACATACTCGATATTGCCATTCAGATCGGTGATCACAATACTGCCTGGGCTTTGCTCCACGGCCATTGATAACTTGCGCAGCTGTTCTTCGGTACTCTTCTGATGGGTGATGTTGCTCCAGATCGAAGCGAGGCACCGTCTACCGTGAACGGTAATGGGTCGTGCGCTGACCAATACGTCAATGATTTCACCATTTTTCGTTCTATGGCGTGCTTCAAAATCAGTGGCATTCGAATTGGACAGTGATTCCAACTGCGCATGTAATTCATCAATGCTGAGAGATACATCGATGTCTGCAACACTCATTTGTGCAAACTCTTCTCGGCTGTAACCGAGGTGCTGATGAGCAGCAGAATTAAACTCCAGAAATTGCCCGGTATTGGCATCCACCAGCCCAATTGAATCAGCGGCCTGTTCGACTATGGCACTGTAGATTTCCCGGCGCTCATACAACGCATTTTGCATTTTACGGCTTTGCGTAATGTCACGGCCAACCCCGACCACCCCAAGTAAATTCCCTTGTGCATCCCGCATGGGTGTTTTACTTGTCTCAAGTAAGATCGAACGACCATCGCCGGATAAAGCCCATTCTTCATTGATGCAGGTTTTATCGGCAACAATGGCTTCATGATCTTTTTGGCGGAAAAATTCCGCGCGTTCGGCAGTAAAAAAATGGTAATCGTTTTTGCCAACCAGCTCAGCTTCAGTTACCCCAAACAAATGTTCAAATGCCTGATTACAGGAAAGAAAAGTACCATTTAAATCTTTGGTCCATACCGGGTCAGGAATAGCCGCCTGGATATTTCGCAACAGCGTGCGCTCTTTTTCAATGGCAATATGTGTGGCCGCTAATTCAGCACGAGCTTCATCTCGCGCGGTGCGTAGCGATTGTTGATAACGTTCACTTTGGCGGCATAATTCAATAGATTGGCGCAGATGTGCTAACACCGGTTGAAAGATTTGTGTAAATGGCAGATTGGTTGTTGGTGGTTCAGGGGAGAGTAATAGAATCATGCCGTTTTGGTTCAGTGATAAACGTAAGGCACAACGATAATGACGACTAGTGGCAGGCAGTAGATCAATTAATGCATCCGGCGGCAGATCCGCAATTTGCTCAGAATTAAGTAAGGCTGGTGGAATGGTGATGGTTTCATTCACTCTGCGCTGCAATGTCCGATCGCCGATTGAGGCGACTAACGTTGCTCGAGTGCTATCACGGTCAGTTTGCGCATCCAGCAATATCAGGCCGGTAGGATAGGTGGTATGAAACATCAGCCGCTGCAATACTTTGATGAGCAGGGAGTGCAGCTTGTTTTCCCGGCCAATGGTGAGAATCAAGTCATTGATAATGGAAAGTATATGTTCACGGTTCATCAGTATTTCCAACTACCGCAAAGTAATGCTGCACTGTGAAACATCGGATATCCCCAAATACGGCGACTACCAATTTCCCCCAGTGATAAGGCGCCGGCCAATTGAGTGGCACCAGTGCAATTTTTCAGATTGGTTAATTCCTTGAGTGTGTCGCCGTCTAAATGAATGCGGCGGGCGGCACAATAAAAGGTTAGTAATGGCCACCCCGTGATTTCAGTCAAATCGGTTTGTAAGCGATGACAGATTTGTGTCACACATTGGCTTTCATTAAGTTGTGGGGCGTGTAATAACACCAGTGAGGTATTTGCCGGCACATCACCGACACAAACGATGCTGCCATCACTGTGTATTGCGACAGGAATACGAACAACCACTTCATTATTGGCCTGCAAGATCCCGAGGGGGAAATAGCAGGCGTATTGATAGAAATTTTCGGTGGTTAGTTCGACACCACATTCGTCTAAGACTAGCTGTTTGTAAACATCAAAAGCCGGTTGCCAGTCGATGCTAATGATGCGGTTACCTTCGGCTGAGGTGGCACTGATCACTTTATCGGGGGCCGGATATCCGTGTTCTAACAGCATACCGGCCCAAGCAGGCAGTAGTAGACACCAGGCTCCGTTTGAAATGATTTTCGTCGCATCAAACAAGCAGGGCATGGGTTGAAACGTCTCGCTGCCGGCGTTAACGCCAGCATAGTGCACGCTGTCGGCGAGATGGAGATAGAGGTTCTCAACGATGGTGCCGACATCAGGCAACATGCTGTCAAACAGCATAAATAATGTCGGTTTATCGGTATCGCCAGCAAGCTCAAGAAATGGTTCTAATTTGCTTGTGATGTCATACACGGCATCAATTCGGTCGGGGATGTTTTCAAATAAATAACAGGGCGGTTGTTGGTTCAGGCGCAATAACCAGCATCCGCTATTACTCCAACCTTCATCAGTCACTAAGGCGGGAAAGACCGCACCGGTTAATGGAATTCCAAGTTGTCGACAGCAATTTTGTAGTAGCGGGATCTGCTGGTTTTCTGCTTCTGGAACAAGAGCCATCACGCCCATTGCGGGGTACTGATTGTGCCAGCGTTGCAGCAGGTCATGAATAACGGCTTCTTCAAATGGAATATACTCTATTGCGTTATCGTCCATTTGTTTCTCCATACTGCAAACTATCGGATTAAAGACCGATAAAGTATGGCATAGATATTAATTAGTTATTGTGAATATGGTCATGCGGAAACGATGAAACAGAGATGAAACACCGCCTTAAGATGACAAGGCGGTGTTGTTTTTTTCAGATAAACCGCATGGAGAGGTCCATCGCGTGGGTGTGTTTAGTCAGCGCACCAACAGAGATGTAATCGACACCGGTTTTGGCGTAAGTAGCGATAGTTTGTAGCGTGACGTTGCCGGACACTTCCAATTTGGCTTTGCCAGCGTTGATCGCAACCGCTTCACTCATCATGGGTACGGTGAAGTTATCCAGCATGATGATGTCGGCATTGGCATCGAGTGCCTGTTGCAGTTCATCTAGACTTTCGACTTCCACTTCCACACGTTTGCCTGGGTTGAGTGCACGTGCTGTGGTGATCGCCTGCGCGATGCCACCACAGGCCATGATGTGGTTTTCTTTGATCAGATAGGCATCAAACAACCCCATGCGATGATTCGTACCGCCACCGCAGGTCACCGCATATTTCAGTGCCGTGCGCAGGCCGGGGATCGTTTTACGGGTATCCAGCAGCTTACATTGTGTGCCCGCAATCTCGGTGACATACAAGGCGACATTGCTGGCAACACCTGACAGGGTTTGAATAAAGTTCAGCATGCTGCGCTCGCCGGTCAACAGAATGCGCGCAGGGCCATACAAACGAACCAGTTCCTGATTAGGCTCAACCTGTTCACCGTCTTGCACTTTCCACTCGATGCGAACATTGCCGCCGAGTTGTTCAAATACTGCTTCTGCCCATGCTTTGCCACAGAACACACCCTTTTCGCGGGTGATCACATAGGCTTCCGCTTGTTTGTCAGCTGGAATAAGTTGTGCGGTAATATCGGTATGCGCATCAAGTACGCCACCCAAATCTTCTTCTAATGCGGCACGCACAGCGCGCTGAATATCATTTTGCAACATGACGAGTCCTGTTGAATTAGCCGGTTTTTCCGGTCGAAACAAAAAGATGTTGGACGTAAGCATACCATGTAGCATGCTTTGGCGCTAAAAACAGAGAGGTAAACAGAGTGTTGAATAAAAATTGGTCGATTAATCATCAAGGCTGGCTCGCTGAGGCTCGGCATTGTCCATCACCGTTTTTTAATCAACGCCCGCACGGCGAGCCGGTGTCATTGCTGGTGGTGCATGGCATCAGTTTACCGCCGGGGCAATTCGGTGGGTCACATATTGATGAATTGTTTACCGGAAAATTAGATCCGCAGGCGCACCCGTATTTTGCCGAAATCGCGCATCTGGAAGTGTCGGCGCATTGTTTGATCCGTCGTGATGGGGAAGTGGTGCAGTACGTGAGTTTTCTCGATCGCGCCTGGCATGCCGGACGCTCGCAGTTTGATGGCCGTGATAACTGCAATGATTTTTCCATTGGCATTGAGCTTGAAGGCACCGATGACAGTGATTATAGCGAAGCGCAATATCAACAACTGGCGGTGCTGACCAAGGCGATCCAACACACTTATCCGGCGGTGACGGCTGAGCGGATCACCGGACATGCCGATATCGCGCCGGGTAGAAAAACCGACCCCGGAGCTTCATTTGACTGGGGTCGGTTCCGGCAATTATTAGCCTGATTGAACCATCGGCATGGCTTTGCTTATCAGGTCACTGGCGCCGGATTAAACACGGAAAGCGCATTAAACAAACCCCATTGATCAGACCACGGTTTTTTCTTGCCACTGGCAACATCCAGCATGAAGTGGAAGAGTTCCCAACCAATGTCTTCGATGCTGGCATGACCAGAAGCGATGCGTCCGGCATCGATATCAATCAGATCGTGCCAGCGATCCGCCAATGCGGTGCGGGTCGACATCTTGATCACGGGAACAGCGGCTAAACCATAAGGGGTGCCACGACCGGTGGTGAAGACTTGCAAGGTGATGCCAGACGCCATTTGCTGTGTGCCACAGACAAAATCACTGGCCGGTGTTGCCGCAAAGATCAGCCCTTTTTTCGTTGGCCGTTGGCCGGGTGATAGCACTTCCACAATGGCACTACTGCCGGATTTGGCAATTGAGCCGAGCGCTTTTTCCACCACATTAGCCAAACCGCCTTTTTTATTACCCGGTGAGGGGTTGGCGCTACGATCAGTTTTACCGGTGTCGAGATAATTGTCATACCACGCCATTTCACGCAGTAAGGCTTTGCCGACCTCTTCATCAATGGCGCGTGGGGTGAGCAGATGAATGGCATCACGCACTTCGGTCACTTCAGAAAACATCACCGTGGCACCGCAACGCACCAACAGATCAGAGGCATAGCCGACTGCCGGGTTTGCCGTTACGCCCGAAAAGGCATCACTACCACCACACTGCATGCCAACCACCAAATCAGCGACTGGGCAGGTTTCACGCTGACGTTGATTTAATTTTTGCAGATGGCGTTCAGCGGTTTGCATGATGTCATCAACCATCGCTTTGAAACCGACGTGTTTTTCATCTTGCAGACGGATAATCTGACTCTCTTCGACATTAATTTTTTTCAGCTCATCAGAGCCGGCCAGCAGGCGTTCAGGTTGTAACTTCTCACAACCCAACCCAATGACCATCACTTCGCCACCGAAATTAGGGTTCAGCGTTAAATTGTGCAAGGTGCGGATCGGAATGACGGCGGCAGGCGCGTTAATGGCGACACCACAACCGTATAAATGGTTAAGCCCGACAACGCCATCGACATTCGGGTATTTTGGCAGGAGATCACGCTCGATCAAGCGCACAATATGATCCACGACACCAGCAACACACTGTACGCTGGTGGTGATCGCCAACAGATTTTTGGTGCCGACGCTGCCATCGGCATTGCGATAGCCTTCAAAGGTATAACCTTCCAGCGGTGGTAATGGTACAGGAACTTTGGTGGCTAAAGGCAAGGTTTCTAACGCGGGAGCCTGCGGTAATTCCACCTGATGTTCGCTGATCCAGCTGCCTTGTTTGAGATCTTCGGTAGCATAACCAATGATCTCACCATAACGGATGATCGCGTCATTTTGTGCAATTGCCTGTAGGGCTACTTTATGGCCTTGTGGCACATGCTCAACTAGCGTCAGGCCGCAGGCAAAGCGAGTTCCTTCCGGTAAACCATGGTTATTCACAATAATGGCAACGTTATCGTTTACGTGAACCTTTATATAAAGCGGCTGTTCATTACTCACATCATCTGCAGACATAGCCCTTACCTTGTTATTAAATTGTTATGGATAATTTTAATTCCCACAGAGCGTATCATTTTTTTTAAGCGCTATTCATTGTCATAGCTAACAAGATGGCTGCTATTAAAAGGAAGAAAAATAGGTCGTATGCCTAAATGACAGTGATTGAAATCTCAATTGTGATTTGCATGTCATTTTAAATTTTTCTGTCAATTGTTTTTATTAATAATTGTGAACAGGTGCGGGGTTAAATCTATATCCCAATAATATTCTTTTTTAATTTTTTAGATGAAAATCGAGAGCACCACTTTTTGTGATCTGAGCTGTAAATATTTGGGCTGATGCCAAGTATATTCCGTTTTTTTACTTACATCCTTGTGTTTATGCACGATGAACAAGCATTCCTGTCTCTTTATACTTGTCTCCAGTTTGAACGTTTTGGTTTTATTCGCTGACGTGACAACGCGGGTCTCCCAGCAATTTATAAATCAAGTAGTAGGGTTCAATAATGTTATTTACAAAAACTACTTATTAAATCATTCAAATATTTATAGCTGACACTATAAATCGGGAGAATTGTATGGAATCAGTAAATACGATGGTGTTGGAAGCAGAAAAACGCACTAATACGCGTTATTGGATCGTGGTTATGTTGTTCATTGTGACCGCATTTAACTATGGTGACCGCGCCACACTGTCGATTGCCGGCACATCAATGGCTAAAGATTTAGGATTAGATGCGTTGGGCATGGGATATGTGTTTTCTGCATTTTCATGGGCCTATGTTATAGGACAAATTCCTGGCGGCTGGTTATTAGATAAGTTTGGTTCAAAACGGGTTTATTTCTTCAGCATATTGACCTGGTCTATCTTTACGTTATTACAAGGTTTTGTCGGTTCATTTGGCAGTGTTACGAATGCGGTAATTGGATTATTTATTCTGCGTTTTATGGTTGGCATTTGTGAATCACCCTCTTTTCCCGGTAACAGCCGCATTGTCGCAGCTTGGTTTCCAGCGCAGGAACGTGGAACTGCCGTTTCTATTTTCAACTCCGCGCAATATTTTGCCACTGTGATTTTCGCACCAATCATGGGCTGGTTGACGCATGCCGTAGGTTGGTCGCATGTGTTCTTCTTCATGGGTGGTCTGGGGATTTTACTGAGTTTTGTTTGGTTGAAGGTGATCAAAAATCCAACTGATCATCCGGGAATGAACCGTGCGGAACTTGAATATATCGAACAGGGTGGCGCACTAACCAATATGGATCAGCCTGCTCAGAAGTCAAAACTGACCATCAATAAATGGGATGCCATTAAACAACTGATGAAGTCACGCATGATGATGGGGGTGTATTTAGGTCAATATTGTATCAATGCGCTGACTTATTTCTTCATTACTTGGTTCCCTGTTTACCTAGTTCAAGAACGTGGTATGTCGATTCTCAAAGCCGGTTTTGTGGCTTCGATCCCTGCGATTTGTGGTTTCACCGGCGGTGTGCTGGGCGGCATTATCTCTGACTATATGCTGCGCCGTGGTTATAGCCTGACGTTATCGCGTAAAACACCAATTGTATTAGGTATGTTGCTCTCAATGTCGATGGTGATCTGTAACTATGTTGATTCAGAAATCATGGTTATTACCGTGATGGCAGCAGCGTTCTTTGGTAAAGGGGTTGGTGCGCTGGGCTGGGCTGTTATGGCGGATACCGCACCGAAAGAGATCAGTGGTTTGAGCGGTGGTCTATTCAATATGTTCGGTAACATCTCCGGTATCGTCACCCCGATTGCGATTGGTTACATCATTAAATCAACTGGCTCATTCAATGGCGCGCTAGTTTATGTCGGTCTGCATGCGTTGTTAGCGATTATCAGCTTCGTGTTTATCGTTGGCACCATCAAACGTATTGAACTGAAAACAGCATAAACGAGGCACAGTCATGACTATCTCTACTACCCCAATTATCACATCGATGCAGATCATTCCAGTGGCCGGTCACGACAGTATGTTGATGAACATTGGCGGTGCCCATGGTGCTTACTTCACTCGTAATATTGTCATTCTGAAAGACAACGCCGGAAATACCGGCGTTGGTGAAGCACCCGGTGGTGAGGTGATTTACAAAACGCTGGTGGATGCCATTCCCCACGTAGAAGGTAAACAGCTTGCGGTGCTGAACAAAATTGTCAGCCAGATGCATGCCGGCAATATGGGATCTGATTTTGAAACTTTCGGTAAAGGTGCCTGGACATTTGAACTGCGTGTCAATGCCGTTGCTGCGCTGGAAGCTGCACTGTTAGACCTGATGGGACAATTTCTGAATGTACCGGTTTGTGAATTGTTAGGGCCGGGCAAACAGCGCGATGAAGTCACCGTGTTGGGTTATCTGTTCTACATCGGTGATCGTCAGGCGACCGATCTGCCATATCAGGCACCAGAAACCGGCAAACATGATTGGTATCGTCTGCGTCATGAAAAAGCGATGGATACCAATTCTGTCGTGGAACTGGCTGCAGCCGCGAAAGATCGCTACGGCTTCAAAGATTTCAAGCTGAAAGGCGGTGTGCTGGCTGGCGAAAATGAAATCGAGACCGTGACGGCATTGGCGAAGCACTTTCCCGATGCGCGTATTACGGTTGATCCGAACGGTGCGTGGTTGCTCGACGATGCGATTCGTCTGTGCAAAGGCATGAAAGGCATTCTGGCGTATGCCGAAGACCCATGTGGTGCAGAACAGGGGTTCTCGGGCCGAGAAATCATGGCGGAGTTCCGTCGTGCCACGGGCTTACCAGTCGCCACCAATATGATCGCCACTAACTGGCGTGAAATGGCGCATACCGTGATGCTGAATGCGATCGATATTCCGCTGGCCGATCCGCACTTCTGGACGCTGACTGGTGCCGTTCGTGTGGCGCAACTGTGCAACGACTGGGGTCTGACCTGGGGGTGCCATTCTAACAACCACTTCGATATTTCGCTGGCGATGTTCACGCACGTTGGTGCGGCAGTGCCGGGGAACCCGACCGCCATTGATACGCATTGGATCTGGCAAGAAGGTCAGCATCTGACCAAAGATCCGTTGCAGATCGTCAACGGCAAGATTGCTGTGCCAACGAAACCTGGCTTAGGTGTTGAGTTGGATATGGATCAGGTAATGAAAGCGCATGAACTGCATAAAAAGCTGCCAACCGGCGCGCGTAACGATGCCATGGCGATGCAGTATTTGATCCCCGGCTGGCAGTTTGATCGCAAGCGTCCTTGCATGATCCGTTAATAAATTTGATTTCGAGCTCTCTGCAAAGAGCTTCTTCTGGATGGAGTATTAGTAATGAGTGTTTCTAAAGCCCCTGTTGTTACTGAGATGCAAGTTATTCCAGTTGCTGGGCACGATTGCATGCTGATGAATTTAAGTGGCGCCCATGGCCCTTATTTCACTCGTAACATTGTCATTATGAAAGATAGTGCCGGTAATACCGGTTTGGGTGAAGTACCGGGCGGCGAAAATATTCGTCAGACACTGGAAGATGCCAAAGCGCTGATCATTGGCAAATCGCTGGGCGAATACAAAAACATCATGACGCAGATGCACAAGCAGTTTGCTGATCGTGATGCGAGCGGTCGTGGCTTACAGACATTCGATCTGCGTACTGCGATCCATGCTGTGACGGCGGTGGAATCGGCCATGCTGGATCTGCTCGGTCAGTTCCTGAATGTACCGATTTGTGCGCTGTTGGGCGATGGTCAGCAACGTGATGCGGTGGAAATGCTGGGTTATCTGTTTTTCATCGGCGACCGCACTAAAACTGATTTGCCATATCTGAGCAATAAAGACGCAGCTTGTGATTGGTATCGCGTGCGTCATGAAGAAGCGATGACACCAGAAGCGGTGGTTCGATTGGCGGAAGCGGCGTATGAAAAATACGGCTTCAATGACTTTAAACTCAAGGGCGGCGTATTACGCGGAGTCGAAGAAGCGGAAGCCATCAAAGCCTTGGCAAAGCGCTTCCCTGAAGCACGCGTGACGTTAGACCCGAACGGTGCATGGTCACTGGCAGAAGCTATCGAAATTGGCAAAGACCTGAAAGGCGTGCTGGCGTATGCCGAAGACCCTTGTGGTGCGGAACAGGGCTTCTCTGGCCGTGAAGTCATGGCGGAATTCCGTCGTGCCACTGGCCTGCCAACGGCGACCAATATGATTGCCACTGACTGGCGTCAGATGGGACATTCCATTCAGTTGAATTCGGTGGATATTCCATTGGCTGACCCACATTTCTGGACGATGCAGGGTTCAGTACGAGTGGCGCAAATGTGCCACGAATGGGGTCTGACGTGGGGTTCACATTCCAACAACCATTTTGATATTTCGCTGGCGATGTTTACCCAGGTTGCTGCGGCAGCACCGGGCAAAATCACTGCGATTGATACCCACTGGATCTGGCAGGAGGGCATTGACCGCCTGACGCAGCACCCATTGGAAATTAAAGGCGGCATGGTGAAAGTGCCGGAAAAATCAGGTCTGGGTGTCGATATCGATATGGATCAAGTGCTGAAAGCGCATGAACTGTATAAGTCGCAAGCGCTGAATGCGCGTAATGATGCCGCCGGTATGCAGTATCTGATCCCAGGCTGGACGTTCGATAACAAACGTCCTTGCATGGTGCGTTAATCGTCTTTGGCCGGGGTAACAGCCGGCCTGTATTCAGAAAGGAAGTAGTATGAACACGCAGTATTTACCCAATCAGTTTCGTCGCAGCATTCAGAACAACGCGCTCCAGATTGGGTGCTGGTCGGCATTGGCAAGCCCAATTACCACTGAAGTTTTAGGTCTGGCGGGTTTTGACTGGATTTTGCTGGATGGCGAACATGCACCAAATGATATAGCCACTTTCATTCCACAATTGATGGCGTTGAAAGACAGCGTGAGTGCACCAGTGGTGCGTCCGCCAGTGAATGAGCCGGTCACAATTAAACGTCTGCTGGATATCGGTTTTTACAACCTGCTGATCCCGTTTATTGAATCGGCGGAAGATGCCAAACAAGCCGTTGCATCCACGCGCTATCCGCCGGCGGGCATTCGTGGTGTGTCAGTATCACATCGAAATAATGCCTACGGCACATTGCCTGATTACTTCGCCACCATTAATGACAACATCAGCGTGATCGTGCAGATCGAAACGCAGAAGTCGGTTGATAACATCGACGAAATCGCGGCCGTCGATGGCGTGGATTGTCTGTTCATCGGCCCCGGCGATCTGTCGGCTGGCATGGGTTATATCGGCCAGCCGAATCATCCGGAAGTGCAAAAAGCCATTAAATATGTGTTTGATCGGGCCAAAGCACACAACAAAGCGTGCGGCATTTTAGCGCCGAATGATGCCGATGCCCGTCGTTATATCGAATGGGGTGCCACGGTCGTGGCGGTGGGTAGTGACCTCGGTGTCTTCCGTGGTGCGACGCAAGCCCTGTGTGACAAATTTAAAAAATGATGATTCGTCGTTTACCGAAATTAGGGGTTATTCCCTGTTTGTCGGAACGGATGAAAACACTGAAAGAACATAAAGAAGGAACGGAACATGAGTTTGAAAATCGGTTTTATTGGTCTGGGAATTATGGGCAAACCAATGAGCAAAAACCTGCTGAAAGCCGGTTATTCATTGGTGGTTTCTGATCTGAATCAAGTCACTGTCGGCGAATTGGTTTTAGCGGGTGCAACTTCGGCGGCAACCCCGAAAGAAGTGGCAGAGCAGGTCGATGTGGTGATCACCATGTTGCCGAATTCTCCACATGTTAAAACCGTGGTGTTAGGCCCGAACGGCGTTATCGAAGGTGCGAATAAAGACACTATCGTGATCGACATGAGCTCGATCGCCCCACTGGCCAGCCGTGAAATTGCCACTGAACTGGCGAAGAAGGGCATCGCTATGCTGGATGCACCAGTGAGCGGCGGTGAACCGAAAGCCATTGATGGCACTTTATCGGTCATGGTCGGTGGTGATATCGCAGTGTTTGATCGTTGCTATAACATCTTGAAAGCAATGGCCGGCTCAGTCGTGCATACCGGAAAAATTGGCGCCGGTAACGTCACCAAACTGGCGAATCAGGTCGTTGTGGCATTGAATATTGCTGCACTATCGGAAGCGTTATCATTGGCAACCAAAGCGGGTGTAGAGCCAGAGTTGGTGTTCCAGGCGATCCGTGGTGGTCTGGCTGGCAGCACCGTGATGGAAGCCAAGGCACCAATGATTTTGGATCGCAATTTCAAACCGGGTTTCCGTATCGATCTGCACATCAAAGATCTGGCTAATGCGCTGGACACCTCACACGGCGTTGGCGCATCACTGCCTCTGACTGCAGCGGTGATGGAAATGATGCAGGCATTGAAAACCGACGGCATGGGCGACTGTGACCACAGCGCGCTGGCGCGTTATTACGAAAAACTGGCAAAAGTAGAGATTTCTCGTTAAGGGAAAAAATCAGCCCGGCTGCGACCGTACCCAACGCCGGGCTGAGTCTCATTGCCGAAGATGAATGACCGAGGACGCGATTATTTCGCGAAGTAGTGAATTATGAAGATAGTCATTGCCCCCGATTCGTATAAAGAAAGTCTGAGTGCTATGGATGTGGCCACGCAGATTGAAGCCGGATTTCGCGAAATTTATCCTGACGCGGAATATGTCAAACTGCCTGTTGCTGACGGCGGAGAGGGCACTGTTGAAGCAATGGTTGCTGCAACGAACGGCCGCAAGATCAATGTTAGTGTGACTGGTCCGACCGGGAAACCGCAGATGGCGCAATTTGGTCTGACCGGCAATCAGCAATGTGCTGTGATTGAAATGGCATCTGCCAGTGGGTTGGAATGTATTACCGCCGCTGAACGTAACCCGCTGGTCACCACCAGTTACGGCACCGGTGAACTGATCATCGCGGCGTTAAATCTGGGCGTGACAGATTTTATCATCGGTCTGGGCGGTAGTGCCACCAATGACGGCGGTGCCGGTATGTTACAGGCGCTGGGCGTTCGTTTGCTCGACAAGACCGGTCATGATATTGGCAGTGGCGGGCAATGCTTATCTGAACTCGAATACATCGATGTGTCAGGTCTTGATCCTCGCTTGCAAAATTGCCGGATCACCGTGGCCTGTGATGTCACCAATCCGCTGACGGGTCCGCAAGGCGCTTCCGCGATTTTTGGCCCGCAAAAAGGGGCTAACCCGGCCATGGTGCGTTTTCTGGATGAAAACCTGAAACATTATGCCCAAGTGATCGCACGTCAGACGGGTAAAGACGTTGAATTTGCGCCCGGCGCAGGGGCGGCTGGTGGGCTAGGGGCGGCATTACTGGCGTTTTTGAATGCTGAATTACGTTCAGGTATCGATATCGTGATGGAAACTGTCGGGTTGGAATCTGTCATCATAGATGCTGACTTGGTGATCACCGGGGAAGGCCGGATCGACAGTCAGAGCATTAAAGGTAAGGTACCAGTCGGCGTGGCTAAATTAGCCAAGCGTTACAACAAACCCGTTATTGGTATTGCTGGCAGCCTGAGTGCCGATGTTGCGGTGGTGTATGAACATGGTCTCGATTGCGTTTTTAGCGTGCTGAATAAAGTCAGCTCGCTGGATGATGCGTTAGCCGAAGCGGCAACTAATGTACGTTTTACCGCACGTAATATTGCGGCCACATTGCGTCTGTTACAGCGATGAAATGCGTTAAAAAATGATTGTGATAGAGCGCCGCTGCAGAGGCGCTGTCACAATTGTGATCTACTCGATTTTGTGCATTTGACCAATCCACTATCGTAGGCAACTCTATTTTGCTTACCCGCTTACGAAGGTGTTACCCATGTTCCATAATTTTCTGGATTCCCGGCTGGCGCAGGAAATTGTCGCCCGCACCATGCAGATCATTGAATGCAACGTCAATATCATGGATTCCAAAGGGTATATCATCGGCAGTGGCGATCCAGAGCGTATTGGTGAACTGCACGAAGGTGCCTTGCTGGCTTTGTCCCATGGCCGCATGGTGGAAATTAACGATGATCTGGTGCGTCACCTGCAAGGGGTGAAGCCCGGCATCAACTTACCAATGCGGATCGATGGGCAGATCGTTGGCATCATCGGCTTAACTGGCGAGCCCTCCCAATTACAGCAATTCGGTAAACTGGTCTGCATGACCGCGGAAATGATGCTGGAACAAGCGCGACTGCTCTCGATGCTGGCGCAAGACAGCCGTTTGCGTGAAGAACTGGTGCTGAATCTTATTCGTTCAGAAACGTTATCGTCGGAACAAAACGAATGGGCACAACGGCTGGGCATTGATCTGACCGTGCCGCGTGTGGCGGCGGTGATTGAAATCGACAGCGGCCAGTTAGGGGTCAACACCGCCATTGCCGAACTGCAGCAATTGCAAAATCTGCTGAATACCCCGGAAAAACAAAATCTGGTGGCGACCGTCTCATTGACCGAGATTGTGGTGCTGAAACCGGCGATCACAACTGCCGGCCAGTGGGATTCAGCGCGGCTAAAAAAACAGATCGATACCTTATTGTCGAATATGAGTATGTCTGGCGGGTTGAAACTGCGTATTGCGCTTGGCAACTATTTCACCGGTAGTGGCAGCATTGCGCGGTCATACCGCACCGCCTGCACTACCTTACAGATCGGCAAACTCTATTATCCCGAACAGCGTAGCTACAATTATCAGGATCTTATGCTGCCTGTGTTGCTCGACAGCCTGCGTGGTGGCTGGCAAACCAGTGAGCTGGTCAGACCAATGCAAAAACTCAAAATGATGGACAGCAATGGCCTGTTGCGACGCACATTAATGGCGTGGTTTAAGCACAATGTGCAACCCATTGTGACAGCAAAATCCCTTTATATTCATAGGAATACACTCGAATATCGCTTAAATCGCATCGCCGAGTTGACCGGCCTTGATCTGAAAGACAGCTTTGATGATCGTTTGCTGCTGTATATCGCGTTACAGCTGGATGAAACGACTTAAGTAAACCATTTGTTAACCGCATGTTGAGTCATGGTCATACCTGCAAGGAAATATTGCTGCATTTTTTGATTTTAATCAGATCTTACGTGGACAATTGTTAATGCTTTTGCTAATTTATTTAACAAATAGCACATTGGTAATACCAAGTTAACAAATTTCACATGACTGAATACAAACCAGCCACGCCGAAACTCTCCGACAGCATCGTTGCCGAACTGGAACAGATGATTGTCGATGGCACCTTGCAACCGGGGCAGAAACTGTTGCCGGAACGCGAATTAGCGGTGCAGTTTGGGGTGTCGCGTCCTTCTTTACGTGAAGCAATTCAGCGCTTAGAAGCCAAAGGGTTGCTCTATCGCCGACAGGGTGGTGGTACGTATGTCAAAAGTGAACTGAACCGTGGTTTGTCTGACCCATTCTTTGAGTTACTAGCCAATCACCCAGGTTCCCAATTTGATCTGCTTGAGTTTCGTCATGTACTGGAAGGGGTTGCTGCCTATTACGCCGCACTCCGTGGTGACGAAAATGATTTTGCCCAAATGCGCGCGATACAAAGTGATATTGAAGCTGCTCAGACCGGCGGTAACGTTGCCGCTGAAGCCAAAGCCGTTTCTGCCTTTTATCTCGCCATGACTGAAGCGTCGCATAACGTGGTGCTGTTGCACCTGATGCGCGCCATCCGGGAGTTACTGGAACGTAACATTCTCGGAAATCTGGAAGTACTGAATCAGCGTCCGGGGGTGGTTAACCGGATCCGCCGTCACCGATCAGAATTGATCGCGGCGATCTTGGCGGGCCACCCAGAACAGGCCAGAGATGCTTGCCATGAGCATCTGGCTTTTATCGAGGATACCCTGCTGGATATACAGCGAGAAGATGAGCGTGCACAACGCCCCTCGCGGCAGATCCATCAGGGATAGCCTTACAACCAACTCATTGCCGTCAACAAACACAGGAAACAGCCATGTCGTCTGAACTCCTTAAACATGATGTGGACCCAGTAGAAACTCAAGAGTGGCTTGCTGCTCTGAACTCTCTGCTGCGGGAAGAAGGTCCGGAACGTGCTCAATACATTTTGGATCAGCTATCATCCGCCGCGAGCAAAGCAGGTTTAACTGCTGCTTCTGCTGGTGGTTCAGTACTTACTGATTACATCAACACCATCGCTACCAGCGATCAACCAGCTTATCCGGGTAAACTGGATCTGGAACAACGTATCCGTGCGATCATTCGCTGGAACGCAGTGATGATCGTATTGCGTGCATCGAAGAAAGGCTTGGATCTGGGCGGACATATGTCCTCTTTTGCCTCTTCTGCCACTATTTACGATGTGTGCTTCAACCATTTCTTCCGTGCGCGTAACGAGAAAGACGGTGGCGATTTAGTTTACTTCCAAGGTCACATCTCTCCGGGCGTGTATGCTCGTGCATTTGTTGAAGGCCGTTTGACTGCTGATCAACTGGATAATTTCCGTCAGGAAGTGGATGGCAAAGGTATCCCTTCTTATCCGCATCCGAAACTGATGCCGGAATTCTGGCAGTTCCCGACCGTATCTATGGGTTTAGGCCCAATCGGTGCGATCTATCAGGCGCGTTTCCTGAAATATCTGACCAACCGCGGTATCAAAGATTGCTCTGAGCAGAAAGTGTACGCTTTCCTCGGCGACGGTGAGATGGATGAGCCGGAATCTAAAGGCGCTATCACCATTGCGGTGCGTGAGAAGCTGGACAACCTGATCTTCGTGATCAACTGTAACCTGCAACGTCTGGATGGCCCAGTTATCGGTAACGGTAAAGTTATCAATGAACTGGAAGGTATCTTCAGCGGTGCTGGCTGGAACGTCGTTAAAACCCTGTGGGGTTCTAAGTGGGATGAGCTGCTGCAGAAAGACACTTCTGGCAAGCTGATCCAACTGATGAACGAAACACTGGATGGTGACTACCAGACATTCAAATCCAAAGATGGTGCGTATGTTCGTAAATACTTCTTTGGTAAATACCCAGAAACAGCTGCACTGGTTGCCGACTGGACTGATGAGCAGATCTTCGCGCTGAAACGTGGCGGTCATGATCCAGTTAAACTGTTTGCTGCGTTCCAGAAAGCGACACAAACTACCGGTAAACCAACCGTGATCCTGGCGAAAACCGTTAAAGGTTACGGCATGGGTGAAGCGGCGGAAGGTAAGAACATCGCGCATCAGGTTAAGAAGATGGAACTGGATTCAGTTCGTCATATGCGTGATCGTTTCCATGTGCCAATATCAGACGAACAGATCGACGATCTGCCATATCTGACCTTGGAAGAAGGTTCGGAAGAATACAAATACCTTCACGAACGCCGTCAGGCACTGAAAGGTTATGTGCCAACCCGTCAGCCACAAACCACGGTGAAACTGGATATTCCAGCACTGTCTGCGTTTGATGCACTGCTGGGCGAACAGGCGCGTGAAGTGTCAACCACTATGGCGTTTGTACGTAGCTTGAACGTGCTGTTGAAAGACAAATCGGTAGGTCAACGTATCGTGCCAATTCTGGCTGACGAAGCGCGTACTTTCGGTATGGAAGGTCTGTTCCGTCAAATCGGTATCTACAGCCCGCACGGTCAGCAATACACCCCGCAAGATAAAGAGATCGTCTCTTATTACAAGGAAGACCAGAAAGGTCAGATCCTGCAAGACGGTATCAATGAGCTGGGTGCAATGTCTTCCTGGTTAGCGGCTGCGACTTCTTACAGCACTAACGATTGCCCGATGATCCCGTTCTACATCTACTACTCGATGTTCGGTTTCCAACGTATCGGTGACATGGCATGGGCTGCTGGTGACCAGCAAGCACGTGGCTTCCTGTTGGGCGCGACCTCTGGCCGTACCACACTGAATGGTGAAGGTCTGCAGCACGAAGACGGTCACAGCCATATTCTGGCTGGCACTGTTCCGAACTGCGTAAGCTATGACCCATCCTTCGTGTATGAAGTAGCGGTGATCATTCAAGACGGTATGCGTCGTATGTACGGCGACAAACCAGAGAATATCTACTACTACATCACCACGCTGAACGAAAACTATCAGCACCCGGCTATGCCTGCTGGTGCTGAAGAAGGTATCCGTAAAGGTATCTACAAACTGGAATCTAACGCTGGTGCGAAAGGTCAGGTTCAGCTGATGGGTTGTGGTTCTATTCTGAACTACGTGCGTCGTGCCGGTAAGATTTTGGCTGACGAATATGGTATCGGTTCTGATGTGTACAGCGTAACCAGCTTCAACGAACTGGCGCGTGATGGTCAAAATGCTGATCGTTACAACATGTTGCATCCGGAAGGCGAACAGCAAGTGCCTTACATCGCTCAGGTAATGGGTTCTGCACCAGCTATCGCTGCCACGGACTACATGAAGTCTTATGCGGATCAGGTTCGTAGTTTTGTTCCTGCCAGCAGCTATCGTGTTCTGGGTACAGATGGTTTCGGTCGTTCAGACAGCCGCGAAAACCTGCGTCGTCACTTCGAAGTGAACGAAGCCTACATCGTTGTAGCTGCACTGACTGAATTGGCTAAGCAAGGTACCGTTGAGAAGAAAGTGGTGGCAGAAGCCATTGCGAAATTCGGTATCGATGCTGACAAGATGAATCCGCTGTACGCGTAAGGGGAAATTTCATGTCTAAAGACATTTTTGTGCCGGATATCGGTGGTGATGAAGTTGCCGTGACCGAAATTCTGGTCAAAGTAGGTGACAAGGTTGAAGCTGACCAATCCCTGCTGACTGTAGAAGGCGACAAAGCCTCTATGGAAGTACCTGCACCAGAAGCGGGTATTGTTAAAGAGATCAAAATTGCATTAGGTGACAAGGTGTCTACCGGTTCCCTGATCATGGTCTTCGAAGCAGAAGGTGCGGCAGTAGCAGCTGCACCAGCTCCAGTTGCTGCAACGTCAGCGCCGGTTGCCGCCCCTGCGGCCGCCGCACAGCTGGAAGTCAACGTGCCGGATATCGGCGGTGACCAAGTCGCTGTGACTGAAATTCTGGTTAAAGTTGGCGACACCGTTGACGCTGACCAATCGCTGCTGACTGTGGAAGGTGACAAAGCCTCTATGGAAGTGCCTGCACCGTTTGCTGGTGTGGTGAAAGAGATCAAAGTGGCGCTGGGTGACAAAGTCGCTACCGGTTCTCTGATCATGGTGTTTGAAGTGGCGGGTGCTGCACCTGCTGCTGCGCCAGTTGCAGCGGCGTCAGCCCCTGTTGCTGCAGCACCAGCAGTTGCTGCTGTTAAAGAAGTGAACGTACCGGACATCGGCGGTGACGAAGTTGCTGTGACTGAAATTCTGGTCAAAGTGGGTGACAGCGTTGATGCGGATCAATCACTGATCACCGTGGAAGGCGACAAAGCCTCTATGGAAGTACCAGCACCGTTTGCGGGTGTGGTTAAAGCACTGAAAATTGCCGTTGGTGACAAGGTCAAGACCGGTTCGCTGATCATGGAATTTGAAGTGGCTGGTGCTGCACCTGCGCCGACTGCCGCACCTGTTGCTGCGTCGGCTCCAGCCAAAGCGGCTCCGGCTGCTGCGCCTGCACCTGTTGCGGCTTCTAAAGCAGAAGAGAAAGGCGAATTTGTTGCCAGCGAAGCCTATGTGCATGCGACTCCGGCGATCCGTCGTCTGGCGCGTGAATTTGGTGTGAATCTGGCGAACGTCAAAGGGTCTGGCCGTAAGGGTCGTATCCAGAAAGAAGACGTGCAGAACTATGTGAAAGAAGCGCTGAAACGTGCGGCTTCTGCACCTGCAGCTGGTGGTTCAGGCGCGGGTCTGGGCGTGCTGCCATGGCCGAAAGTTGATTTCGCGAAATTTGGTGATATCGAAGAAGTGCCATTGACGCGTATCCAGAAGATCTCTGGCCCGAATCTGCACCGTAACTGGGTGATGATCCCGCATGTGACGCAGTTCGATGAAGCCGATATCGGTGAACTGGAAGCGTTCCGTAAAGAACAGAATATCATTGCTGACAAACAGCAACTGGGCTTCAAGATCACACCACTGGTGTTCATCCTGAAAGCGGCTGCCAAAGCGCTGGAAGCACACCCACGTTTCTGCAGTTCACTGTCAGAAGACGGTTCTACGCTGATCATGAAAAAATACATCCACATCGGTGTGGCGGTTGATACGCCAAACGGTCTGGTTGTACCGGTCGTTCGTGATGTGAACAAGAAAGGCATCTATGAACTGTCGAAAGATCTGGCTGAAATTTCGAAGAAAGCCCGTGCAGGTAAACTGACCGGTGCTGACATGCAGGGCGGCTGCTTCACCATCTCTAGCTTGGGTGGTATCGGCGGCACGCAGTTCACGCCAATCGTGAACGCGCCAGAAGTGGCGATCCTGGGTGTCTCTAAATCAGATATGAAGCCGAAGTGGAACGGTAAAGAGTTCGTACCACAACTGACGCTGCCACTGGCACTGTCTTATGACCACCGTGTCATCGATGGCGCTGATGGTGCGCGTTTCATTACGACACTGACTGGTGTGCTGTCCGACATTCGTCGTTTAGTGCTGTAATTTTGTCTGCCTCACCGGAAACGTGCTAGCTTTAGTGGGTTTCCGGTAGCAACTGAGATAGAAAATCGAGGTCATAATGAGTAATGAAATCAAAACTCAGGTTGTGGTGATTGGTGCGGGCCCAGCGGGTTATTCTGCTGCATTCCGTTCTTCTGATCTGGGATTAGACACGGTTCTGATTGAACGTTTCGGTACCCTCGGTGGCGTGTGTTTGAACGTGGGTTGTATTCCATCGAAAGCACTGCTGCACGTAGCAAAAGTGATCGAAGAAGCCAAAGCACTGGCTGAGCACGGTATCGTATTTGGTGAACCACAAACTGACATCAACAAGATCCGTCTGTGGAAAGAAAAAGTTGTTACCAAACTGACTGGCGGTCTGGCGGGTATGGCCAAACAGCGTAAAGTGCCAGTGGTAAACGGTATCGCTAAATTTACTGGCCCGAACAGCATTGACGTAACGGCTGCTGATGGCTCTGTAACCACCATCAAATTTGATAACGCGATCATCGCGGCGGGTTCTCGCCCAGTTAAACTGCCATTCATTCCACACAACGACCCACGCGTTTGGGACTCTACCGATGCGTTGGAACTGAAAGAAGTACCGGGCAAATTGCTGGTGCTGGGTGGCGGTATCATCGGTCTGGAAATGGGCACCGTTTATTCTGCACTGGGTGCGGAAATCGACGTGGTTGAATTTGCTGACCAGCTGGTGCCTGCGGCCGATAAAGACGTGGTTAAGGTTTACGCAAAACGCGTTGAGAAAAAATTCAACGTAATGCTGGAAACCAAAGTGATCGCGGTTGAAGCCAAGAAAGATGGCTTGTACGTGACATTTGAAGGCAAACAAGCGCCTGTTGAACCTGTGCGTTATGACAGCGTGTTGGTGGCCGTAGGTCGTGTACCGAACGGTAAAAACCTCGATGCGGAAAAAGCCGGTATCGTGGTAACTGACCGTGGTTTCATCGAAGTCGACAAACAACTGCGCACCAACGTGCCACACATCTTCGCGATTGGCGACATCGTGGGTCAGCCAATGCTGGCGCACAAAGGTGTGCATGAAGGTCACGTCGCGGCTGAAGTTATTGCTGGCAAGAAACACTACTTTGATCCGAAAGTGATCCCTTCAATCGCTTATACCGAACCGGAAATTGCATGGGTTGGTTTGACCGAGAAAGAAGCGAAAGCGAAAGGCATCAACTATGAAACAGCGACCTTCCCATGGGCTGCTTCAGGTCGTGCGATTGCTTCTGATTGCGCAGATGGTATGACTAAACTGATTTTCGACAAAGCCACTCACCGTGTGATCGGTGGTGCGATTGTCGGCACCAACGGTGGCGAACTGTTGGGCGAAATCGGCTTAGCCATTGAGATGGGTGCTGATGCGGAAGATATCGCATTGACCATTCATGCTCACCCAACACTGCACGAATCGGTAGGTCTGGCGGCGGAAGTGTATGAAGGGTCGATTACTGACCTGCCAAACGCGAAAGCTAAAAAGCGTTAATTACGCGCCGTTTTGAGATCTAAATAAAAAATTTAGCCCTGGAGTTTATCGCTCCGGGGCTAATTTTTTACAGCGATTTATCTTCATTGTAAAATAGTCCGAATCAGACAATCCGCAGGAGCGGAAAACAGAGTAAAGGCACATGTTGGCCTGATTCGAGAGCATGCAGACCCGATCACATTCCGCTACACCGCTTATTCCACCGAGTACGTTTGTGCTGCCTTATCAAGGTGCATGGCCAACAATGTTAGATTGCTTGTGTGAAAACTTCCCCCATATTGGCCGTGACAACTGGCTGGGTCGTTTTGAGCGAAAACTCGTTTTAGATGGTCAGCAAAACCCTATTCGTCACGATCATCCTTATTGTGCTGGGTTGCGCATCTATTACTATCGCGAGATTGTAGGTGAAAAAATCATTCCCTTTCACGAAACCATTTTGTATCAAGATGACCACATTTTAGTGGCTGATAAGCCGCATTTTTTGCCCGTTACACCCACGGGCGATTACGTTGCACATACCTTGCAGGCCCGTTTGATGGCTCGTCTGAATAATGTGGAATTGCAACCGTTGCATCGCATCGATCGCCATACCGCTGGTCTGGTGCTGTTTTCGGTACAAAAGCAAACACGTGCACTTTATCAGGCACTGTTTCGTGAGCAGCAAATAAGTAAGTGCTATGAGGCAATCGCACCGGCTTTGCCGCAATTAAATTTTCCACATCACCGCTCAACGCGCATTGTGCAGGGCGAGCAGTTTTTTCTGTCACAGGAAGTGGCGGGCACGCCAAACTCGCACACCATTATTGATGTGATAGAACAACGCGGTGAGTGGTGCCGCTATCAGTTAAATCCGGTATCCGGCAAAAAGCATCAGCTTCGATTACACATGGCAAACCTTGGTGCGCCAATTCGTCATGATCCGTTTTATCCGCTGGTAGATAACGACGCCGTCGATGACTATGCAAAACCGCTGCAACTGCTAGCGAAAGAGCTGAGGTTTACCGACCCATTGAGTGGTGTGTCGCACCATTTTCAAAGCGAGCAGTCATTAAGTTGGAATGTAGTTTAAAACATGAGCCTCGAAAATCGAGGCTCTGTTTTTGATGTTCAACCAGGATTATTTTTTCAGCGATAAGATCAACGCTGAAGTATCCAGCCGGCCACAACCTTCTTCCTGTAGTTTGGCATAGCGTTCATCCACCTGTTTGGTCAGTGGCAGTTCAATATGCTGGCGGACGGCTTCTTCCAAGCAGATGCCTAAATCTTTACGCATCCAGTCGATGGCAAAGCCAAAACTGAATTTGTTTTGTGCCATGGTTTCGGCGCGGTTTTCCATCTGCCACGAACCCGCAGCGCCGAATTTCAGCGTTTCAACTACTTGGTGAATATCGAGCCCGACGGTTTCCGCCAGCAACAGCCCTTCGCTTAAGCCTTGTAGCACACCAGCGATACAGATCTGATTGACCATTTTACAGCGTTGCCCGGCACCACAACGGCCGACCAGTTGGATCTGACGGGCATACGCCGCCATCACCGGTTTAGCCAAGGCAAAAGTTTGTTCATCACCACCGCACATGATGGTCAGGCAACCTTTTTCCGCTCCGCTTTGCCCACCCGAAACCGGGCAATCCATAAAGTGATTACCTTGCTTGTGACAGGCATTTTCCAATTCATGCGCCAAGGTGGCCGAGGCGGTGGTGTGGTCAATGACAATCGCCCCGGGTTTTAAGCCAGCCAGAATACCGTCTTCGCCATAGCAAATACTGCGCACATCGTTATCGTTGCCGACACAGATAAAAACGATGTCGGCATTGGTTGCCGCTTGCTTTGGCGTTTCGGCAATCGCGCCATGATAGGTTGCTTGCCAGGCTTCGGCTTTGCTATGCGTGCGGTTATAAACCGTGGTGTGAAAACCTTTATTTTGCAGGTATCCCGCCATCGGGGAGCCCATTACACCTAAACCAATAAAGGCTACGTTGCTTATGTTCATCATGATCCCTCTCTGTCAGTACGATGACCAGATAATTGATCTGTTAATGACATATGTCAATTTGTCGATCTAGGGATCGGCAAATCTCCGTTTATTTGGTGATAAAGCGCCAATTATCGTGCAGGAATAGAGGTTATAGCGACAAATTGATATATGTTATCTTTAGTCAATGCCTGTATCCGGTAAGATAAAATGAGCGCGCCAAAATATTTAGCCATTGTTAAAAAGATAGAAGAATTGATCCGTTCCGGCCAGTTTCCGGAAGGCAGCCAGCTACCAACACATCGTGAATTAGCCCAACAATGGGCGACCACACCGATCACGGTGGCGAAAGCCTATAAAGAATTGGCGGAAAAAAAACTGATTGAATCGTTTGTCGGACGGGGCAGTTTTGTCAGTAATCACAGCCAGCTGTCAGATGTCATTCGCGCCGAAACCAGCGAGCAAGAACGCAATCTGTCGATCTTGCAGCCTTGTATTCATCAACATGCTGATCGGCTTAATCAGGTGTTTTCGCAGATCCTGACGCACGGTAATGATGTGTTATATGGCTATGTCGAACACACCGGCTTGGCACAACATCGGGTGATGGGGGCAAAGTGGGCGCGTCAGTATGGCCTGAAAGTCGATAACGACAATGATGTGGTGTTAGCCAGTGGCGCACAACATGCACTGACTACGTTGATCCAGTTATACACCCAGCCGGATGACACCATTGCGGTTGAGGCACAGACGTATCCGGGCATTTTGTCGATCGCGAATTTATTGGGGCGGAAAGTGGTCTCTGTTGCGATGGATGAACAGGGCATGCTGCCGGCGGCTTTAAATGACCTATGTCAGAATGCCCAAATCGCGATGGTGATTGTGGTGCCATCACATCAAAACCCAACCGCTGCCACCATCCCGGTCGAGCGCCGACAGCAACTGGCTGCAGTCGTAAACCAGCATCAGCTATGGTTAGTTGAAGATGATATTTATGGGTTTTTAAATCCGACTGCGATTGCGGCGATCTGTAATTTCGCACCATTACATGGTTTTCATATTACTAGCCTGTCAAAAGCCATCAGCCCCGGTCTGCGTTGTGGTTATATCAAAGCACCATCAGCGGAAAGTGAACGCTTAGCAGCATTTATTCGCTCTACGTTGTGGTTGCCTTCACCGATCACGTTTGCGGCGGCGGCTGTGCTGATTTATACCGGTGAAGCATTTCAAATCGCTAAAGAACAACGCCAGATAGCGATCAATCGCCAGCGTTTAGCCGCTGAATATTTGGCTGAATTTACGCTATTTCACCAGCCGGATAGCTACCACCTGTGGCTGATGTTGCCGGAGCATTGGCAAGCGGATGCCTTTACATTGGTCGCGAAAAATCGCGGCATTCTGGTCAGCAGCGCCTCCTATTTCAAAGCGGATCCACTGGCTGTGACGCCAAATGCGATCCGCTTGTCGCTGATGGCGATTGAAGATGAACCGGTGTTTATTGCTACATTAACGCAATTAGCTGAGTTGTTACGGCGTGATGCACGTTTTGATTATGCGCATTGCTGATAACAAAACAGGCCACATAGAAGATGCCTGTTTTGTCGGTGGTGTATTGAACAAAGACTAATTTTAGAACGAGTGTGTGTTCATTTTAGGCATTTTAAATAAATGCCGGTTCACATGTCGTCTGTGATGAATTCTTCTGAATACACAAAACAATGCCCAGAAAATAATGAGTACACCAACGATAAGAAACGCTTCGTTTTTTACTAATAAGAGACCGATAAATAAAACGATGAATGGCTTAAACTCATACAGTGTTTCGGGCAAAAAAATGAATTTATGAGAAGGTCCCACTCGGCGATCCGTTCGTCGGTTTTCTGAGCGCATGACCCAAATAAAGACGCCTGCACAATATAACAATACAGCTGCTGTTAAGGCTAAAGCACTTTGACCGACCACGAGGATAACTGAGCCACTAGAGAGATAAATAAGAGGCAATGCTTCATAAAGTAGGACGGGCAACATAGTGCCTCCTTACTAATTATTACCATTTATATTTAGTATAGCTAATGTAGTCTTTTAGATGTTTTTTTACGCAAAGTTGTGAGTAATGAACTGAGCGAGTTATGTTCATGAACATGAAATACCGTTATCTTATTGTTTTTACAGAAGTTTATTGCGTATCCAGAGAGTGGTGATGACATTGGAACCAAAGAGTGAACAAGAAAATAAAAATGTCAGTATCTGGATGATTTTTATCATTTTCCTGCGCTTAGGGCTGACATCGTTCGGTGGGCCCATTGCTCATCTGGGATATTTCCGTGAAGAATTTGTCGTGCGGCGAGGGTGGCTAAGCCAGCAACGTTATGCTGATTTAGTAGCACTGTGTCAGTTTTTGCCGGGGCCAGCCAGTAGTCAGGTTGGCATGGCAATCGGCTTATCTCGGGCTGGATATGCGGGTGCCTTGGTCGCTTGGTGCGGCTTTACATTGCCATCAGCACTCGCGTTGATCTTATTTGCGTTGGGTCTTTCGCAATGGCAGCACTTTATGCCAGTAGGGGTATTACACGGCTTAAAAGTGGTGGCGGTTGCGGTGGTCGCACAAGCAGTTTGGGGCATGGCTAAGCAGTTTTGTCATGATAAACAGCATATCACTCTGATGCTATTGGCGACGGTTGTATCTCTGTTTTGGCCTGCCATATCAGGGCAAATGAGCATCATTTTGTTGGCGGCTGTAAGCGGATATTTTTTGTTTAAAAGTAAAAATGTCATAACCCAAAATGCAATAGCAGAAGAACCCGTTGATCGTGTTTATCGCTGGCGTATGGCTATCGTCTGGCTGGCGATATTTGTAGTGTTGCTGTTTGGTTTACCCGTTATGGCGCAATTATCGTCAGCACCTGCAATACAGTTATTTGATATTTTCTACCGGACCGGCGCTTTAGTCTTTGGTGGTGGGCATGTGGTGTTGCCACTGTTGCAATCGGCGGTCGTTCCTACCGGTTGGGTAAATAACGAAACTTTTTTGGCGGGATATGGTGCCGCACAAGCAGTGCCTGGGCCACTGTTTACTTTTGCCGCATTTCTCGGCGCCTCGGTACAAGGCGCACCAACAGGGTGGGCTGGTGGGCTGTTGGCGCTTATGGCGATCTTTCTGCCGTCGTTTTTACTGGTTGCTGGTGTATTACCGTTTTGGGAGCAGCTGCGTCGTTTTACTCCGGTTCAAGCCGCACTCAGTGGTATCAATGCGGCCGTCGTGGGCATTTTGCTGGCTGCACTTTATCAACCAGTCTGGGTGAATGCGATCCAGCATGTTGCCGATTTGATGCTGGCACTGTTAGCCCTCATTGCATTAATGATCTGGCGTTTACCACCTTGGTTCGTGGTGATCGGCTGTGGTGCTGGTGGCGGGCTGCTCGCCTTATTGTGATATACCCTTCCCACTTGAAGTTGCAGCGGCGTTGGCAGCGTTCATTCGCCGCCTACCTGCAACGCCAAGTTGTTTGGGTATAGCTGGCGATCTGTTGTTTTAACCTTTATTTCTCAGATAGAGGAAATACAGCACCGGGATCACGATCAGCGTCAGCACGGTCGAGGCAAACAAACCAAACAGCAGGCTAATGGCCAGACCGCTAAAAATTGGATCATCCAAAATAAAGGTGGCCCCAATCATAGCTGCGAGCGCCGTCAGAATGATCGGTTTCGCCCGCACCACACCGCTGTTGATCACCGCTTCAGCAAGTTCCACTCCTGCCGCACGTTGCTGATTAACAAAATCAACCAACAGGATCGAATTGCGCACGATAATGCCCGCCAGCGCAATCATGCCTATCATCGATGTGGCGGTGAACGGAGCGCCCATGATGGCATGGCCCGGCATGACGCCGACCAAGGTCAGTGGAATAGGAGCCATGATGATGAGCGGCACGCTGTAGGAGTTAAACTGCGCGACCACCAGAAAGTAGATCAGCAAAATACCAACCGAATAGGCAATGCCCATGTCACGGAAGGTTTCATAGGTGATTTTCCACTCGCCATCCCACTTGATAGCGACACCGGAAAGTCCGTCTGGTTGCCCAATTAACGACTGTTTCCATGCCGGATGTTTATCGCGCAATGTACTGGCAATTTCAGCCATACCATAAAGTGGGCTGTCGAGTTTACCCGCCATATCGGCGGTCACCATCACCATCGGTTGCATATTTTTGTGCATGATACTGTGCGGTTTGCTGGCTTTATTCACCTGCACCAGTTCACTCAGCGCGATGGCTTTACCAGTGGCTGCGGGCAGCGTCAGGCTTAACACACCGAGCAGATCAACTTTGTCGCCATCCTCCAAACGCAGACGGATCGGCTTGGCATATTTCTGATCCGGCGCATGCAGATAACTAACATCTTCGCCGTTCAAAGCGCCGGCCAGTGTTTGCCTAATCGCTACCTCTGAAATACCAAGGCGCGCTGCACGGGCACGATCAATTGTGATCTGCCAATGTTGTTGTTGCGCGGGGACATCAACGTCAATATCCACGATATCGGCGGTGTTTTTAAACGTATTCTGGATCTGTAAGGCGGCCTGTTCACGCATGGCTTGTGTCGGGCCATACACTTCCGCCAGGATCGGTGACCACACCGGTGGGCCGGGTGGGATCTCAACGACTTTCAGTGTGGCACCGGCTTTTTGCGCTAAAGGTGCGAGCCGTTCCCGTGCGTCGCGGGCGATCTGATGGCTGGAACGATCGCGTTCATGTTTACCTTGCAAGTTGATTTGTAGATCGCCGAGTTCGGGCGATTGGCGCATAAAATAATGCCGCACCAAGCCATTAAAATTGATCGGGGCCGAGGTACCAGCATAGATCTGTACTGAGGTTACTTCCGGTATTTGTTCAGCCTCATGCGCCAGTTGTTGTAATAGCGCCTGTGTTTGTTCCAGTGGCGTACCTTCCGGCAGATCGACCATCACCTGAAATTCCGATTTATTGTCGAATGGCAGCATTTTCAACACCACCCATTCCAACACGGGTAACGCCAGCGACTCCAGCACCAATAAACCGACCACCAGTGCCAATTTGCGGCGTGCTTTTTTTGCATGGTCACCAAGTAAGAATGAACCCAGAATACGGCGCAGCAACGCGGTGGCTTTATGCTCCGATGTGCTTTCTGCGTTGTGATGAGATTTCAGCAGATGCAGTGCTAACCAAGGGGTGACGATAAAAGCAACGCCCAGTGAAATCAGCATGCCGGTGCTGGCATTGATGGGAATTGGGCTCATGTATGGGCCCATCATGCCACTGACAAATGCCATCGGCAGCAGTGCCACGATGACCGTCAATGTGGCAAGAATGGTCGGGCCGCCGACCTCATCCACCGCCTGCGGAATGGCTTCTTTCCAATCACCGCCAGCTTGCTGATGGCGGTGGATATTTTCCACCACCACTATGGCATCATCGACCAGAATACCGATGGAAAAAATCAGCGCAAACAACGAGATGCGGTTTAAGGTGAAACCCCACGCCCATGAGGCAAATAAAGTCATCGCCAGCGTCAGCACAATGGCACTACCAACCACCGCCGCTTCGCGCCAGCCCATACTGAGCCACACTAAAATCACGACCGCACTGGTGGCAAAAATCAGTTTACTGATGAGCTTGTTGGCTTTCTCATTCGCCGTCTGCCCGTAGTCGCGCGTCAGACTGACTTCAACCCCCTGCGGGATCAAAATATTGTGAATTTGTGCTACCCGCGCACTCACCGCACGACTTAAATCAACTGCATTTACACCAGGTTGTTTGGCGATCGCTAGCGTGACGGCAGGGTAGATTTTGCCTTGCTGACTCATCCAGACATTGGCGCTTGGTACATCGGCGCCTTCATGGATTATTGCCACATCAGCCAGATATACCGGATGCCCTTGCTGGCTACTGATGATGAGCTGGCCCACGTCGTCAGCGGAACCAAGAAACTCACCGACTTGTAAGCTTATTTGTTGGTTATCTTGCGTTAGTGACAGATTGTTTTGCTGCTGATTGGCACTTTTTAACACCTGTGAAATTTGCGGCCAATTTAAACCAAATGCATTGAGTTTGGCTGGGTCAATCGTCACCTGCACGACCCGATCGTGCCGCCCAACGGTTTGGATCTGGCGCGTGCCGGGCAGCCGCTTCAGCTCGGTTTCCAGGCCGTGCGCTATCTGTGTGAGTTGTTCTGCGGTAATGTCGGCTTGTTTACTCCATAAGGTTAAATTCAAGATCGGCACATCATCAATGGCTCGGGGTTTAACTAATGGTTCGCCAACCCCTAAACCAGCAGGTAACCAATCTTTGTTCGAGGCCAGTTGGTTATACAGATCGACTAACGCTTGCTGGCGCGGTTTGCCCACCTTAAACGCTACGATCAACATGGCGCCACCGGGTTGCGAGAACGAATAGAGGGTATCGATATCCTTCATTTCCGATAACACTTGTTCGGCAGGCAGCGTCACCAGCTGTTCCACTTCCTGCGGGCTGGCACCGGGAAAAGGAATATAGATATCGGCGAACGTCACCTCGATTTGTGGTTCTTCCTCTTTCGGTGTCACCAACACGGCGGCAATACCTAACAGTAAACCCACAATAGCCAGTAATGGCGTGATGGGGGAATGCAGGAACTGGCGGGCGATCCGCCCGGCGAGGCCGAGATCAGGGCGCATACAGGCCTCCCTGCTGAGCGATAACGGCATAGGCATCTTTGGCAATCACGTCACCGGAGTTCAAACCAGCAAGGATCTCGATTTGCCCGTCATAGTGGCGGCCTAAGCGCACTTGCCGTAATACAAAACCGTTTTTTTCCGCTATATACACCGCCGACAACTCGTTTTGCCGTAACACCGCATTTTCCGGGAGCAGCAGCTTCGGCTTGCTGTCTAATGGCATGGCTAATTTCACCCAGCTGCCATTGTGCCAAACCGGAGTGGTTTGTTTGGGCAGATCCGCGCGTAAGGTAAAACTGTGACTGGTCGGATCAGCGAACTGATACAGTTGATGCTGCAACAGTGGAATGACTTGGCCATCAGGAAAGGTGATCTGTAACGGTGTTGTCTCTTTTAACTGGCTGACGTAACGTGCCGGAAGAGACGCTACCACGCGCATGTTTTCGAAGGCATAACCACTGAGTAGTGGCTGGCCAGGGTTAACGGTTTCCCCTAACGCTACATGACGGGCGGACACCACGCCAGCGTAGGGGGCCACAATGCGGGTAAAACCGAGATTCTCACCAGCCTGAACTAGCTCAGCTCGTGCTTGCTTGAGCACACTGGCGGCGGCTTGTGCTTCCGTGGTGGCACTGTCGTATTCGCGGCGTGAAACGGAGCCTTTTTGGACTAAATCAACCAGTCGTAACCGTTGCCGTTCTGCATCGTTATAACGCACTTCCGCCGCTTTCACCGCCGCTTTGGCTTGGTCTTGTCCGGCGGTTTGTGAGGTGTTGGTGATTTCCACTAACAGATGGCCACTGGGCACCACATCATTCACATCGACGCTAATGGCGCTCACTCTACCACTGGTCTGCGCAGAAACTGTTCCCTGAGCAATTGGCTCGATTCTGCCATCCATTACAAGCCAGTCTGGCACATTAGCTGGTTGCACTGTGAGTGTCTCTGAGACAGAAGGGGCTGGTTCGGCATTCACCGCATTCATGCAGACTGAGCCCGTACAAAATATGAGGAGTACCAGAAAGTGTCGCATGACCCAGCTCCTTTAAATTAGATAATTCTAATTTATATTCTTATGAATATCTTGCAACTACTAATTAGTTTAGTTGCGTTAGTGATGGTTGAGAAAAATTACACAGGAATGAATATTTGGGCTGGCAAGCCCAGTATTTATCAGGAACGACTATAGTTAATTAGATAGATCTAATTTAAGGGGGGGGACATCATGACGGTCGATAAAGCAGTACGTGCCTTTGCCGGGGTGATGGTTTTAGTCTCGGTGGCACTGACTTACTGGCTCAGCCCATGGTTTATACTATTAACCCTGTTTGTCGGGGCGAATATGATTCAAAGCTCTTTCACCGGCTTTTGTCCGGCTGAAATGTTTTTCCGGAAAATGGGGCTTAAAGATTAAACATTCATTTTAGGGGAGGCCGAACCTGCCGGTTCAGCGCTCTCCTGACATACCAAATTCGATCGCGGCCTGCGTGTAGAAAATATTAAGATTCTCTTTTTTCAGTAACGCAAACATCAACTCAGCTTCTTCAGCAGTAACCGCCATGGTCACTTGTAACGGTTGCTCGGTTAGCTCAAAAAAATGTACCGAATGCAGTTTTTTGTCGTGGCCAAAACCTTCACTGGCCGCTGTCAGCGTTGCACCACGAATGCCGATTTCTTTCGCTTGCTCGAGTAGCCATAACGCCAGTGACTGACCATGAACAGCGCGGTCTTGCTGTGTGAAGAACGTTAGCTTAAAGCCTTGCATAAGCACCTCCTAAGGCACTCGTTGTAATAAGTTCATCGAGGCCATACCCAATAATGTCATCGCCAGTGAACCCAATACATGTACAGAAATCGCGGCACCAGCCCAAGCTAAACGGCCTTGTTGCAATAAGCTGGTTACTTCGGCAGAAAAAGTTGAAAAGGTAGTCAAACCACCGAGGAAACCCGTGATCACGAGCAGACGCCATTCCGGTGGCAAACTGGGGTTACCTGCAAAAAAGGTGATTGCCAAACCGATCAGATAACCACCGAGTAAATTAGCCGCTAATGTACCCAGTGGAATGGTGGGAAATAGCGCATTCAGCCCCAAACCTAAAAACCAACGGCTGACGGCACCGGCAGAAGCACCAAGACTGATGGCTAAAATCGAATACAACATGAACTGTCCTTAATATAAAAACCGGACAGGATGTGTATTACTGACCACCTGACCGAGAAAAAGCGATATTTCAGCGCTGAATTAAGTATAGCTTTCGTCGGATTCCCTGACTACACGCTAACGTTTCGTGGTCTGCGAACAAAAAATGTCTTTGAAATACGAAATTTTTTCTTCGCTAATCGCTCTCGGGTGTTTTTTCTGTTGCTAACGATTATGCTTACTCAGGATGTCATTATAAAAACTACAGAGGAACGCACTGTGAAAAACTTGTCGTATTTGGTGTTGGCGGTTGCAGTAACAATGCTGATGGGTTGTGTGGAGCCTGTCCGGGTACGCCGTGCGGATGTAGATATGGGTGGCACACGCGTGATTCTGGATCAGGGTGGTCAGTATCCTGCAGGGAATGGCGGTTTCTGCCCTCCGGGTCAGGCCAAGAAAGGTCGCTGCTAATCAGCAGTTATGTTTCTATTTTGCATATAAATTCACTATAGTTATCCCCCGTTTGCTTTACAGCCAAGCTACTGACAACTGTTCAGGGATGAGCGGCGGGGCTGAATTTCCAGAGAGGAGTGCATTGTGCTAGAAAGCTATCGTCAACACGTTGCAGAACGTGCTGCGCAGGGTATTGCGCCAAAACCATTATCAGCCGAGCAGGTTGCCGGGTTGGTTGAATTACTGAAAAACCCACCGGCAGGCGAAGAAGCCGTATTACTTGAACTGCTGGCTGATCGTGTGCCACCTGGAGTCGATGAAGCCGCTTATGTCAAAGCCGGTTTTCTGGCTGCGGTCACTAAAGGCACCGTAACCTCTCCGGTGATCAGTGCGGAAAAAGCGACTGAATTGCTGGGTACCATGCAGGGTGGCTACAACATTCAGCCGCTGATCGATCTGCTGGATGATGCCAAACTGGCACCGATTGCCGCAAAAGCGCTGTCTCACACCTTGCTGTTGTTTGATTCTTTCCATGACGTACAGGAAAAACTGCAAGCTGGTAATGTGTATGCCAAACAGGTCATGGAGTCATGGGCCAATGCGGAATGGTATCTGAACCGTCCTCAGCTGGCTGACAAAGTCACGCTGACCGTTTTCAAAGTGACCGGTGAAACCAACACTGACGATCTGTCGCCGGCACAAGATGCCTGGTCACGTCCTGATATTCCATTGCACGCATTAGCGATGCTGAAAAACAGCCGTCCGGGGATTACCGCCGATCAAGAAGGCGCCGTTGGCCCGATCAAAACGCTGGATGCCCTGAAACAGAAAGGTTTCCCACTGGTGTATGTGGGTGACGTGGTTGGTACCGGTTCATCACGTAAATCAGCCACCAACTCCGTGTTGTGGTTCATGGGCGATGACATCCCGAACGTACCAAACAAACGTGCCGGTGGTTTCGTGCTGGGTGGCAAGATTGCCCCAATCTTCTTCAATACTATGGAAGATGCCGGCGCTCTGCCAATCGAGCTCGATGTCAGCAAAATGAACACCGGTGATGTCATCGACATCTACCCGTATGCCGGTAAAGTGACTGCGCACGGCAGCGACGAAGTGATTGCTACTTTCGAGCTGAAAACCGATGTATTGCTGGATGAAGTGCGTGCTGGTGGCCGTATTCCATTGATCGTGGGTCGTGGTCTGACTGACAAAGCGCGTGACATGCTGGGTTTACCAGCCTCTGACGTGTTTAACCGTCCGAAACCAGTCGCGGATACCGGTAAAGGTTACACACTGGCGCAGAAAATGGTCGGTAAAGCCTGTGGTGTTGCCGGCATTCGCCCTGGCACTTACTGCGAACCAAAAATGACCACCGTGGGCTCGCAAGATACCACTGGCCCGATGACCCGTGACGAGCTGAAAGACTTGGCTTGTCTGGGCTTCTCGGCTGATCTGGTAATGCAGTCGTTCTGTCACACTGCGGCTTATCCAAAACCAGTTGACGTGCAGACACACCACACGCTGCCGGATTTCATCATGAACCGTGGCGGTGTATCACTGCGTCCGGGCGATGGTGTTATCCATAGCTGGCTGAACCGTATGCTGCTGCCGGATACTGTCGGTACTGGTGGTGACTCACACACCCGTTTCCCGATCGGCGTTTCTTTCCCTGCTGGTTCAGGTCTGGTGGCGTTTGCTGCTGCAACTGGTGTGATGCCATTGGATATGCCAGAGTCTGTGCTGGTGCGCTTTAAAGGCGAATTGCAGCCAGGTATCACCTTGCGTGATCTGGTTCATGCGATCCCTTACCAAGCCATTCAGATGGGCCTGCTGACCGTGGAGAAAGCCGGTAAGAAAAACATCTTCTCTGGTCGTATTCTGGAAATCGAAGGTCTGCCAGAGCTGAAAGTGGAACAAGCGTTTGAATTGGCGGATGCCAGTGCGGAACGTTCAGCAGCCGGCTGTACCATCAAGCTGGATGAAGCGCCAATCGCGGAATACCTGAATTCCAACATCGTGATGCTGAAATGGATGCTGGCGGAAGGTTACGGTGATAAACGCACCATCGAGCGTCGTATCGCTGGTATGCAGGAATGGCTGGCGGATCCAAAACTGATGGCAGCCGATGCGGATGCAGAATACGCCGCGATCATTGAAATCGACATGAACGAAATCAAAGAGCCGATCCTGTGTGCGCCGAACGATCCAGATGATGCACGTTTGCTGTCAACCGTTGCTGGCGACAAGATCGATGAAGTGTTCATCGGTTCTTGCATGACCAACATTGGTCACTTCCGTGCGGCAGGTAAATTGCTGAACCAGTTCAAAGGTCAGCTGCATACCCGTCTGTGGATCGCGCCACCAACCAAAATGGATCGTGACCAACTGACCGAAGAAGGTTATTACGGCATTTTCGGCCGCGTGGGTGCGCGTATCGAAATCCCGGGTTGTTCACTGTGTATGGGTAATCAGGCGCGTGTTGGCGACGGCACCACTGTGGTCTCTACCTCAACCCGTAACTTCCCGAACCGTTTAGGTCAGGGCGCTAACGTGTATCTGGCTTCGGCGGAACTGGCTTCTGTGGCCGCGATTCTGGGCCGGATCCCAAGCGTGGAAGAGTATCAATCTTACGCGAAGGAACTGGATGCGATGGCGGCAGACGTTTATCGTTATCTGAACTTTGATCAGATCGCCAGCTATACCAGCAAAGCAGCGGAAGTGATTTTACAAGTACCAGCATAAAACGGTAATTTGTGATCACATGAAGGGCAGGTCATCGACTTGCCCTTCTCTTTTTTCACTGTTTCCAATAACTTTCAACTATTGTTAATAAGTAAACATAATCAGGCAAACGCAGTCTGCTGACAGACTGAAAAGGTAAGGGATGACCCGTATTGCCGTTGTTCAGGAGAGCAAGGTATGGATCATGAGTTTGTCCGGGATATAGATGGTCGTTGCCGGGCTCGTTTATCGATGGGGCATGAAGCCTTTGGTTTTTGGCTGACCGATGAGTTGGGTGAAAATTTACCCCTCTGTGATGAAATTCTGAAAGCCACCGCGCACTTATTACATGGCGGTGACGATTACAAATTATCCGGTAAAACCTTCTGTCTGTATCTGGAAGAGGAAGCGGCCACCGTCAGCGCATTGGAACTGCAATTTGAAACACCGATAGAAGATAATGAGCAGGGATTAAGTTATTACGACGATGAATTGTTTGCCGCTTGTGGTCTGGAAGACTTTGAATTGTTACTTCGTGCCTGGCGTGAGTTTATTACCGAGCAAGAATAGCTAAATGACCCACAATGACGCCCCTTTTTGGGGCGTTTTTGTTGCGGTGCTGGCGAGAAGTGCAGAATTGCATTCATCAATAGTATGATGAATGAATTTATCTATATTAAATAATTGAAAAATAACGATATTTAATAAATGGCACAGACATTGAATTGTTTCAGTTAAGCCCAATTAACCAGGGAGTGGGAGTTTAACTATGAAACTTATCAGTGCAATCATTAAACCGTTCAAATTGGATGACGTGCGTGAAGCTGTTGCTGCACTTGGCGTAGATGGTATGACCGTGTCCGAAGTGAAAGGTTTTGGCCGTCAAAAAGGTCACACCGAATTGTATCGCGGTGCTGAATATCAGGTCGACTTTCTGCCGAAAGTAAAACTGGATATCGCTACTTCTGACGATAACGTTGAAAGCATTATCGAAGCGATTAGCAAAGCGGCTTATACCGGTAAAATTGGTGACGGTAAGATTTTCGTGTACGACCTGGCGCATGTTGTGCGTATTCGTACCGGCGAAATGGATGGCGAAGCCATCTGATTCTGTTTTTTTCAGATTGTTCGTTCAGACATATTGGGACCTTACGGTCCCTTTTTTATGGCTGACGGCTAACCCGTCTGTTCAAATAACTCCAGAACAGAGTCGTAAAGCTCGTCGATATCGGTTTCTGCTGTTGGCGTGATGAAGATGGTGTCATCGCCAGCAATAGTGCCGAGAATACCTTCTGCTTTACCTAATGAATCCAGCATGCGGGCAATCAATTGTGCTGCACCCGGTGTGGTATGGATCACCAGAATAATGCCGTTATGATCGACATCCAGCACCAGATTTTTCAGTGGGCTGTTGATCGTCGGAATACCCAATTCTACGGGTAAGCAATACACCATTTCCGTCTTAGCATTACGGGTTCGTACCGCACCAAAGCGGCTTAACATCCGAGATACTTTCGACTGGTTAATGTTTTCAAAGCCGATTTCATTCAGTGCCGTAACAATTTCAGCCTGTGATCCAAATCGCTCTTCTCGTAATAAGGCTTTGAAAGCCTTAACAAGTTGTTCCTGTTTTTCGCCGGGTTTCATGTAAAATCCGAGATGAATCGTTCATAAACAACAATTTTGCAGTCTGGCTGCATATATTTCAACGATTGCTGCATAAAAATAGATATTAGTTCACAGGAACTAGGCAGTGGTTGCTGGAAGTCAGCATGCAAAAATGGCCTGAGAAGCGAGTTAAACGATTCAGTCTGAATAAAGAAAGAGTGTCACCCAGCTCACACTTCCCGCGGGTGTGTTTGGTGGATACGTCACTTTCTACTATTTTCAGATGAGCAATACTTATAACTACCATCACAACAACAAAAATATGGAGCTTGCTATGAAAATAACTGTTCTCGGTGCTGCTGGTGGTATAGGGCAAGCGCTGTCCCTATTATTAAAGATGAAACTGCCCGCAGGCTTTAAACTGGCTTTGTATGATGTAGCGCCAGTGACACCGGGTATTGCTGTTGATTTGAGCCATATTCCTACTGATGTGGCGGTAAAAGGCTTTGCTGGCGCTGATCTGCCAAAAGCATTGGAAGGCAGTAATGTGGTTGTGATCTGTGCAGGCATTGCCCGTAAACCAGGTATGGATCGCAGCGATTTGTTTAAATTTAATGCCGGTGTTATTCAGGCATTAGTCTCTGAAGCTGCGTCGATCTGCCCGAATGCTTGTTTCTGCATTATTACCAACCCAGTGAACAGTATGGTGCCCGTTGCAGCGGAAGTGTTGAAAAAAGCCGGTGTTTATAATCCGCAGAAATTGTTTGGCGTCACTATGTTGGATGTTATCCGTGCGGAAACATTTGTTGCTAATTCACAAGGACGTGCTGCCGGCACTATCCGCGTGAATGTGATTGGTGGTCACAGTGGTAAAACCATTCTGCCAGTGATGTCGCAAGTCGGTGGTTTTGAATTCACCGATGAAGAAGCCGCGCAATTGGTGCGTCATATTCAAGATGCAGGTACTGAAGTCGTGGAAGCCAAAGCGGGCAATGGTTCAGCAACACTGGCCATGGCTGCCGCCGCACATCGTTTTGTAAATGCTGTTGTTCGTGGTCTGATGGGTGAAGAAAACGTGGTGGAATGTGCTTATGTGGAAGGCGGTAGCCAACACAGCCGTTTCTTCTCCCAACCGATGCGCTTAGGTAAAGAGGGTTGGTATAAGGTGTTACCTTACGGGCCACTGACACAAGCCGAAAAAGATGCGCTGGAGGCTATGCTGCCAACTCTGCGGGATGAAATTCGGATGGGGGAAGACTTTATTCTTCAACCTGAAAAATTTGAAAAATCGGAAACCGCGAATAAATAACACGATCAATGATTGATGTTGTAATAAAGAAAAAGGAGCCGCGGCTCCTTTTTCTTTATGCGTATGGTTTATCCCAAATACCGTTCTGGCCGGTGATTAATGGTGATGATCATATTCATGATGAAAGCACCAATCAGTGAGGCAAGCATCATCTCTTTGCTGACAATAAAGAACGAAGCAAACAGCACACAAGTATCAATGATCATCTGGAGCTTGCCGGCTTTGATAATGCCGCGATCTTGTAGATAAAGCGCCAGCACATTAATGCCACCCAGACTCATCTTGTGACGAAATAAGACGATAAAACCCACGCCCATCAGGATGTTGCCAAAAATAGCAGCATAAAAAGGATTGAGCTGGTCGATGTGAATAAACAACGGGTGCCATTCTGAAAACACCGACACACAGACTACTGCAGAAAAAGTCTTGATCGTGAATGGCCAACCCATACGGCGAATCGCCAGATAGTAGAACGGCAAATTCAGCAGGAAGAAGAAAACACCAAATGCGGTGTGGGTCAGATAATGTAAAAGGAACGCCAGCCCGGCAATACTCCCGGTTAATGCACCGGCTTGTTTTAATAAGATGACGCCAAAAGAAACCATTGATGTGCCAATGACAATTGCAAAGCAATCTTCATAAATTCGATGCGCCAACGACTCTTCCATGACCTGCGAGCTACTCATATAACGTTCCCTCTGATAGAAATGGTGTTGTTTGAATTTATCTCTGTTTTGAGTTTGTCAATGTGTACAAATTCAAATGAAATGCATGATACATGCGTAAAAATGCAAATCAATGCATGAATCGTGCAATAAATTCACCATTATCAATTGGAGTTGTTATTTGTTCTCGTGGTAAGCAGGTGCTGGCGGAATAATGATGCCATTTTCCTTTAAGCGATTTAAAACCACGGACGTTTTCAAATGCGCCACACTGCGATTTTGCGACAGGGTCTGGCTAATGAGATCACTGAGGCTTTGCAAGTTGGCAACCGCCACTTTCAGGAGATAATCGGCATCGCCAGTAGTCTTAAACGCATCAATAATCGCATCTACATTTTCCAGCATTTCATGAAAGCTACTGACACAATCGGGGGTGTGATTAATTAATTTAACTTCAATTAAACCAATCATTTCCTGACCTACTGCGTCAGGGGCAAGCCGGGCATGATAGCCAAGGATCAGCTGTGCTTGTTCCAGTGCAATGCGTCGGCGGGAACATTGCGACGACGAGAGGCCGGTTAATTCACTGAGTTCGGAATTGGTCAGTCGCCCGTTGGTTTGCAAGAGGGTTAATATTTTTAAATCATAATCATCGATGTGATACATACGGCCGTACTCAGTCATTCCAATGGATATTTAGCCTATCAGTTTTAATCTTGTTGGCATAATTCATTACAACCGCCAGATCTTCCGTCTCACAAATAAGCTGTTTTATGGATCATTAATGCACGTTTCTCGCGTTATTTTTGATCATTATGCACAAAGTTAACGCATGCCATATTTATCACTGAACTGATTGATGCGTTAATTATTAATATATTCCTATAAATCAAATGGTTGGATCTTGTTTGTCTGACTTGGTCTGTTTGATGCTTTATCCCGATGTATTTTATTATTTGGAGATGGGATATGGATTCGTCGCAGTCGCATGGGCAACTCAAACGTGGCTTGAAAAACCGTCATATTCAACTGATTGCGTTAGGTGGTGCTGTCGGCACCGGCTTGTTTTTGGGCATAGCTCAAACGATCCAGATGGCTGGCCCTGCTGTGTTGCTGGGTTATGGCATTGCCGGATTAATTGCTTTCTTCATCATGCGCCAACTGGGTGAAATGGTGGTCGAAGAACCGGTAGCCGGTTCATTCAGTCATTTTGCCAATAAATACTGGAGCCCGTTTGCTGGTTTTATGTCGGGTTGGAACTACTGGGTGCTGTATGTGTTAGTCAGCATGGCTGAACTGAGCGCGGTGGGTATCTATGTGCAGTATTGGTTTCCTGAGATCCCGACCTGGGTATCGGCGGCAGTCTTTTTTGTGCTCATCAATGCACTGAACCTGACTACCGTAAAAATGTATGGTGAGTTGGAGTTCTGGTTTTCGATCATCAAAGTGGCGGCCATCATTGGCATGATCTTGTTTGGTGGTTATCTGTTATTCAGCGGCACCGGTGGGCCAGACGCGTCGGTGACGAACTTATGGCAGCATGGCGGCTTCTTTCCGCATGGTGTGACTGGCTTAATGATGGCGATGGCCGTGATCATGTTTTCGTTTGGTGGCTTGGAACTGGTGGGGATCACCGCAGCAGAAGCGGATGAGCCAGAGAAAAGTATTCCACGGGCGACGAATCAGGTGTTGTTTCGTATTCTGATTTTTTGTGTGGGTGCGTTAGCTGTG
Organism: uncultured Tolumonas sp.; assembly: GCF_963678185.1. Classification (NCBI taxonomy): domain Bacteria; kingdom Pseudomonadati; phylum Pseudomonadota; class Gammaproteobacteria; order Aeromonadales; family Aeromonadaceae; genus Tolumonas; species uncultured Tolumonas sp. The sequence continues at coordinate 1,752,233 of NZ_OY782757.1, read as the reverse complement.
TTGTTATCGCTTTATCCTTGGGAAAAAGTGGTGGAAGGCGGCAGCCCGTTTGTAATGATTTTCCACGCCTTAGACAGCAATTTAGTGGCGAACATTCTGAATCTGGTAGTGTTGTCGGCGGCACTGTCTGTGTATAACAGCTGTGTTTATTGTAACAGCCGTATGTTGTTAGGTCTGGCGCAACAAGGTAATGCGCCGCAAGCGTTTGCGGTGGTTAATAAGCGCGGTCTGCCAATTAATGCATTGGCGGTGTCGGCTTTGGCGACCGGTTTGTGCGTGTTGCTGAATTTTGTCATGCCGGGGCAAGCATTTGGTTTGTTGATGTCGCTGGTGGTGTCAGCGCTGGTCATCAATTGGATCATGATCTGCGTGACGCATCTGAAATTCCGCACAGCAAAACATCATTTGCAGCAAACCACTCAATTCCAAAGTTTAGGTTATCCGTTAACCAACGGTATTTGCCTGCTGTTTTTACTGGGTATTCTGGTGGTGATGGTGATGACACCGGGCATGGCCATCTCCGTTTGGTTGATCCCAGTCTGGTTGGTTTTGCTGAGTATCGGTTATCAGCTCAAACGTAAATATACCGAATCAGATGAGCTGGTTGGGGTAGGGGAAAGTTAAGTAAAACCAAGGCCCGCAAATGCGGGCCTTATTATTTCAATCGAGAGTTCAGCTTATTGTTTTGGCTTCGACGATCAGTAAGGTGCCTTCTGCCGAGATGACTTTAACCGCAGTTCCGGCTTTCAATGGTTCATTACACAACACTTGCCAGACTGTATCGTCCAGCCGTACCCGGCTTTGCCCTAATTGCACGTCTTCCAATAATATTGTTTGAGCACCAATGCAGCGCTGAGTGCGTTGGTTCAATACAGCTGCGTTAACAGCTGGTTTATCGCGTTGGTTAAGGCGAAACCAATACCAGGTCGTGGCGATGCTGAATATGGCAAACAGACCCCATTGGCCATAAATATCTAACGTAAACAGATACACCATGACGGCAGTCAGCAGTGCAGCGATGCCGGTCCAAAGTAACAGTCCTGCTGTACCAAACAATTCCAGCAGTAATAACGCAGCACCGAGGATCAACCAGTGCCAGTAATTCCATTCGGTTAACCCAATCCAATCCAGCATCATTGTACCTTCTTCTTATGCTTTTTTCTGCCCGATTTCATTTAACAGCTGGCTAATACCGCCGATCGAGCCGATTAACTGTGACGCTTCCAGCGGCATCAAGACCAATTTACTGTTTTGCCCATCACCGATTTTACCCAGTGCTTCGGTGTATTTTTGCGCGATAAAATAATTGATGGCTTGGGTATTGCCGTTGGAAATGGCATCCGAGACCAGTTGGGTGGCTTTGGCTTCTGCTTCGGCCTGACGTTCACGCGCTTCCGAGGCTAAAAATGCCGCTTGGCGTTCCCCTTCCGCCTTGAGGATCTGCGATTGCTTTTCGCCTTCGGCTTTTAAGATCTTCGACTGGCGCACCCCTTCGGCTTCGAGAATTTCCGCCCGTTTCTGGCGTTCAGCCTTCATCTGGGCATTCATTGCTTCAATCAAATCTTGTGGTGGCCGCACGTCTTTGATTTCGATACGCGTGACTTTTACCCCCCACGGGCTGGTTGCGGCATCGACGGTATGCAGCAGTTTTTCATTAATGGTGTCGCGTTGTGACAACATGTGATCCAACTCCATGGCACCGAGTACGGTACGGATGTTGGTCATGGTCAGATTACGAATAGCGGACATCAGATCATTCACTTCATACGCTGCTTTATGTGCTTCAATCACCTGCACAAAGGCCACGGCATCAATGGTCACGTTGGCGTTATCGCGAGAGATGATTTCCTGCGGCGGAACATCCATGACCTGTTCCATCATGTTTATTTTGCGGCCAATCCGATCGATGAAGGGGATCAATAAACTCAATCCGGGTGTCAATGTGCTGGTGTAGCGCCCAAATCGTTCCACCGTCCAGTTATAACCTTGCGGTACCACTTTAATAACAGTGCTGAGAGTAACGAGAACCAGTACGATAAAAATAATAAGCAGTGGTAAACTTAAATCCATTACAACCTCCGAGAGCCAGCTTTCTGGCTATACTTTTTTCATAGTATCAAGAGTATAGAACATAAGGACGATGAGCCATATGGATATGAACAAGGAGGTCGCATGACAATGCATTCCCCCTGTCGTGGTGTTTGCCGGTTGGATGACTCCGGCCAGTATTGTATTGGTTGCCATCGCACGATCGATGAGGTGGCTGGCTGGTCAGGTTTTAATGACGAGCAGAAAGAGTTAGTTTGGATGCGATTGTTGAGTCGGCCCCTACAACCAGAAGAAAAGTGGTGCTCGGTCTGCGGGAATCAATTTCAATGTGGTACTGGCGGAAAAAATGGTGGCTGCTGGTGCCAGGACCTTCCGAATATCATGTCATTATCACTCGATGCCAGCGATTGTTTATGCGCGGATTGTCTGGCGAAAGAGCTAAAGATTAAGGCACAACTGGCCAAACCTGCACGCTAAAAGGTAACTTATTACCTAAATCACATAATCAGATAAGCATATTACTTTTTAGCTATAAAAGTGCCTTTTTATCATTTTACATCTCACTATTACATGTCTATATTCATATTCCAGAAATAGAAGGAGTCATCATGGATTATCTGCCGCTGTTTGCCAGAGTAAAAAATCGCACCGTATTACTGGTAGGTGGTGGTGATATTGCACTGCGTAAAGCGCGTCTGTTATTAGATGCTGGTGCGATATTAACTGTGATTGCCCCATCGTTACATGAAGAGCTGACGGAATTACTGTCAGAACAACATACCTATATTCCATCACGTTTTAATCCGGCGCATTTGAATAATCAGATGCTGGTGATTGCGGCGACCGACGATGAAGAAGTGAATGCGGAAGTGGCTGCGGCAGCGGATGCAGCCAATATCTGGGTCAATGTAGTTGATGATCCAGAGCGTTCCAGCTTCATTTTCCCGTCGATTATTGATCGTTCGCCGATCATGGTGGCAGTGTCGAGTGGCGGCAAAGCGCCGGTGCTGGTGCGTATGCTGCGTGAGCGCTTAGAAGCGCTGTTGCCAAAACATCTGGGGGCTCTGGCCGAGCTTTCCGGTGAATGGCGGAACAAAATTAAGCAGAAACTGAATGACATTACTTCACGTCGTCGTTTCTGGGAAAAAGCCTTTGCCTCACCACAACTGGCCACTTTGCTGGAAACTGAACAGCACGAAACAGCGGAACAGTGGATGGCGCAGCAACTGGATGCGGAAGATTATGCCGGTGGCGAAATTGTACTGGTCGGTGCGGGCCCTGGCGATGCTGGGTTGTTGACGCTGAAAGGCTTGCAGCAGATCCAACAGGCGGAAGTGGTGCTGTATGACCAACTGGTTTCGCCGGAAGTGATGAATCTGGTACGCCGTGATGCCGAGCGCATCAGTGTGGGTAAAAAAGCCGGCGCACACAGTGTGCCACAGCATGAAATCAATGAATTGATATTAAGCCATGCCCGTGCCGGTAAGCGTGTCGTACGCCTGAAAGGTGGCGATCCGTTTATGTTCGGGCGAGGTGCCGAAGAGCTGCAGGCGGCGAGAGCGGAAGGTATTCCTTTCTCGGTGGTGCCGGGTATTACTGCAGCCGCCGGAGCGACCGCGTATGCCGGTATTCCGCTGACACATCGTGACAGCGCGCAGAGTGCGGTGTTTATCACCGGGCATTGCAAACAGGATGGTGAAGAACCGGATTGGGCATCGTTGGCGGCCAGCAATCAAACCTTGGTGATCTACATGGGGCTGATTGGTTCACCAACCATTACCGCGCGACTGATTGCTCATGGCCGTCGCCCAGAAACACCGGTCGCACTGATTGAGCGTGGCACCACCGTGAAACAACGCGTGTTACGCGGCACGTTACAAGAATTACCTGAGCTAGCTAAAGGCGCTCACAGCCCATCACTGATCGTGATCGGCGAAGTGGCTGCACTGGCCGACACATTAAGCTGGTTTGGTGGTGACATCGCAACTGGTAAAGAACATTTGATCAATCTTGCCTGATATAAGTCTGCATGGTCAGGCAAGGGCGTTGTTAAAGAGGAATTAGCATATGCAACTGGACACCGCACGATTAACCCATTTGAAGCAGTTGGAAGCCGAAAGCATCCATATCATCCGTGAAGTGGCCGCTGAGTTCCAAAATCCGGTGATGATGTATTCCATCGGTAAAGACTCCTCTGTCATGCTGCATCTGGCACGTAAAGCTTTCTATCCAGGCACACTACCGTTCCCGCTGCTGCATGTTGATACCACCTGGAAATTCCGCGAGATGATCAAGTTTCGTGATGAGACCGTGAAAAAACACGGTCTGGAATTGCTGGTACACATTAATCCAGATGCAGTGGCGATGAACCTGAATCCGTTTGAACACGGCAGCTCGAAACATACCGATATTTGGAAAACCGAAGGCTTGAAGCAAGCGTTGAATAAATACGGCTTTGATGCGGCTTTCGGTGGTGCGCGTCGTGATGAAGAAAAATCGCGGGCAAAAGAACGTGTCTACTCCTTCCGCGATAAAAACCACGCGTGGGATCCGAAAAACCAGCGCCCGGAATTGTGGCGTCTGTATAACGGTCAGGTAAACAAAGGCGAAAGCATCCGCGTGTTCCCGCTGTCGAACTGGACCGAACTGGATATTTGGCAATACATCTATCTGGAAAACATTGAAATCGTGCCATTGTACTTCGCGGCCAAACGTCCGATTGTTGAACGTGATGGCGTGAAAATCATGGTCGATGATGAGCGTATGCCGCTTAATCCGGGCGAAGTACCGCAAATGGAATCCGTCCGCTTCCGTACCCTCGGTTGTTATCCACTGACTGGGGCGGTCGAATCCGAAGCCTCAACCCTGCCGGAAATCATCGAAGAGATGTTGGTGTCGACTACCAGTGAACGGCAAGGGCGTCTGATCGACAGCGATCAGGCCGGCTCGATGGAGCTGAAAAAACGTCAGGGTTATTTCTAAGGTTTGCGGGTTATTGAAACGGATTAAGGAACAAGACAATGAATACCACTATTGCCGAAGCAATCAAAGAAGAAGGCATCGAGACTTACCTGAAGAACCAGCAGCATAAAAGCTTGCTGCGGTTCCTGACCTGCGGCAGCGTGGATGATGGTAAAAGTACCCTGATCGGCCGTCTGTTACATGATTCACGTCAGGTGTATGAAGATCACCTGAACACGCTGAAATCAGAAAGCCAGAAGATCGGTACTACGGGTGAAAAACTGGATTTCGCCCTGCTGGTTGATGGTCTGCAGGCGGAACGTGAGCAGGGCATCACCATCGATGTGGCTTATCGCTATTTCTCAACCGCGAAACGTAAGTTCATCATCGCGGATACGCCGGGCCATGAGCAGTACACCCGTAACATGGCGACCGGTGCGTCGACTTGTGATCTGGCGATCATCCTGATCGATGCGCGTCGCGGTGTGCTGGAACAGACCCGTCGCCATAGTTTTATCGCCAGCCTGTTAGGCATTCGTCAGTTCATCGTCGCCGTCAACAAGATGGATCTGGTGAATTTTGACGAGAAAGTTTTCGACAGCATCAAAAAAGAATATCTGGGCTTTGCCGCCGGTTTATCAAAAATCGACATCAAAGTGGTGCCAATTTCGGCACTGGATGGTGACAATTTGGTGACTAAGAGCGAACTGATGCCATGGTATACCGGTGAACCGTTGCTGACGCTGCTGGAAAATGCCGAAGTTGGCACCCGCAACGTCGATCTGCCGTTCCGTATGCCGGTACAGTTGGTATCGCGTCCTAACCTGGATTTCCGTGGTTATATGGGCACCATCGCTGCGGGGGTGGTGAAACCGGGCGATGTAGTGAAAGTGTTGCCGTCTGGCAAAGAGAGCAAAGTAAAACGCATCGTCACCTTTGATGGTGATCTTGATTACGCCCTGCCGGGCGAAGCGGTGACGCTGACACTGGAAGATGAAATCGACATCAGCCGTGGTGATCTGCTGGTGGCACCGGATGCGGACACCCAGATCTCACAGCGCGTGCTGGCAAACGTAGTATGGATGACCGAAGAGCCGCTGCAACCACACCGTCAGTATGATATCAAACTGGCGACCCGTAAGACCCGCGGCCATGTTGACGCTTTTCGCCACCGTATTGATGTGAATACGCTGGAAAAACATGAAGCGACAGAATTGAAGCTGAATGAAATCGGTCTGCTGGAGTTGTCACTGACCAATCAGATCGGCGTGGACCCTTACGACAAAGTGCGTGATACCGGCAGTTTCATCATCATCGATCGCCTGAGTAACGTTACTATCGGGGCCGGTATGGTGGTAGAAGCGCTGACGGATAAGACAACCAAAACGCAATTCAGCGAGTTTGAGCTGGAAATGAATGCGCTGGTGCGTAAACACTTCCCGCATTGGCAGGCGCTGGATATCAGCAAGCTGTAAGGTAATTATCAGAGGTAACCTGCGGGTTACCTCTTTGTTTTCTAGGATCTTCAGACTTAGTCGGACAATGGAATCCATGCCGCCAACACGCCGTAAATCCATCCCTGGAGGCTCCGCTGCGCCATCCATGGCGCAGAGGGTTGGCGACATGGATCCCATAGTCCTCTTTCCAGTCTGATGAGTCAGAATTTCAGCATTCAGGATGTGTCACTAATGAATAAAGACATCGTCTGGCATGAACATGCCATTGATAAAGCGGCCCGGGCTGAACAAAAAGGGCACAAAGCATTTCTGTTGTGGTTTACCGGTTTATCCGGTTCCGGTAAATCGACCATTGCCGGCGCATTAGAACAAGAACTGTTCCGTCACGGTGTGCACACCTATCTGCTCGACGGTGACAATGTACGCCATGGCTTGTGCAAGGGCTTAGGTTTTTCTGCAGAAGATCGGCAGGAAAACCTGCGTCGGGTCGGTGAAGCATCGAAACTGATGGTCGATGCGGGTCTGGTAGTGTTAGCCGCTTTCGTCTCGCCATATCGAGCCGATCGTGATGCGATCCGCGTACTGTTTCCGCAGGGAGAATTTGTCGAAGTGTTTGTCGACACGCCATTGGCGGAATGTGAACAGCGCGATCCAAAAGGGCTGTATAAAAAAGCGCGTGCTGGCGAAATTAAAAACTTCACCGGTATCGACGATCCGTATGAAGCGCCGGAACAGCCGGAAGTGCATATTCACAATCATGCGCGTTCTGTGAGCGATGTCGTTGCAGAATTGTTAGCACAATTACAAGCGCGTGGGTTATTAGCGGCATAAGCGGCTGAAACCTTGCTGAAACGATTTCGATAAGCTGTGAGTCAGATCAGTAATTTACAATACTGGTATTAACTGTACGGATAGAGTTAACAAAATTGTTATGCTATTGTTAACCGGTAGGCCAGCTATGAGGTCTGCGAGGATTTAGCATAATGACGAATGACAACAAAATGCCAAAAACGAAATTACTCGTTTTGCTGCTGGTATATATCGCGCTGATTATAGGGCTGGCGGTTTATCTGTACTCTTGATAACACACGATAACGAAAAGGGATCTCAGAATCCCAAAACAAAAAAGCCATGCATTGCATGGCTTTTTGATTTTCAAATGCTTATTTGCTTTCTTCGTAACGTACTACAGACGCTTCGATTTCAGCGATGGCGTCAGCTTTATCGCCCCAGCCTTCAACTTTCACCCATTTACCGGCTTCCAGTTCTTTATAACGTTCAAAGAAATGGCGGATCTGCGCTTTCAGCAGTTCTGGCAGTTCATGCACGTCGTTAATGTGTTCGTATTGTTTAGTCAGTTTGCTGTGTGGCACAGCAACCAGTTTCGCGTCCTGACCTGCTTCATCGCTCATTTTCAGCACGCCAACTGGGCGGCAGCGGATCACAGAACCAGGGATCAATGGGTACGGCGTTGGCACCAGCACGTCTACTGGATCACCATCCAGCGACAGGGTGTTGTTGATGTAACCGTAGTTGCATGGGTAGAACATTGGGGTCGACATGAAACGGTCTACAAATATGGCGCCAGACGCTTTGTCGATTTCATATTTGATTGGATCAGCATTTTGCGGGATCTCAATAACTACATAGATATCTTCCGGCATTTCTTTGCCAGCAGGAACCAAATTCAAGCTCATGGCGTTTCCCTTTTTTAATTAATAGTAGGTTGCAGCCGCCTATTATAACGGGGCTGATATAAATCGCTACCAACCCGCACTGCAGAGTGATGGCACAAAGTGCATTGCTTCATTAGAATCAGTGTTTTAGTTTTCTTAAATTCAGGTAATCCTGTATGCATATTCACATTCTGGGCATCTGCGGCACCTTTATGGGCGGTATTGCGGTGCTGGCGAAACAGCAGGGTCACAAAGTGACCGGCTCTGATCTTAACGTTTATCCGCCGATGAGCACGCAGTTAGAAGAGCAGGGGATTGAGCTGGTGCAGGGCTATGATCCATCACAACTCGATCCGGCACCGGATATGGTAGTGATCGGCAATGCGATGAGCCGTGGCAATCCGTGTGTGGAATATGTATTAAACCGCAATTTGCCGTATACCTCTGGCCCAGAGTGGCTGCGTGACAATGTATTACAACAACGTTGGGTGATCGGTGTTGCCGGCACGCACGGTAAAACCACGACCTCCAGCATGGTGGCGTGGATTTTAGAACATGCGGGCTTAGAACCGGGTTTCCTGATCGGTGGTGTGCCGGGCAATTTTCCCTTTTCAGCCCGTTTGGGCAAGGCACCGTTTTTTGTGATCGAAGCCGATGAATATGACTGCGCGTTTTTCGATAAGCGCTCTAAGTTCGTTCATTACCGTCCCCGCACCTTGATCATGAATAACCTCGAATATGATCATGCAGATATCTTCCCCGATCTGGCGTCGATCCAACGTCAGTTCCACCATCTGGTGCGCACCGTACCATCGAATGGCCGCATTCTCATGCCAGCTCATGATCCGGCGCTGGCGGAAGTGCGTACTATGGGCTGCTGGAGTGAAATCGAGCTGGTGGAAGGTGATGGCGCTAACTGGCAAGCCAAATTACTGAAAGAAGATGGCTCGGCGTTTTCGGTGCTATTAAACGGTGAAGTGCAAGGCGAAGTGCATTGGTGCGGTTTAGGTCGCCATAACGTGCACAATGGCCTGATGGCGATTGCGGCAGCGCGCCATGCCGGAGTGCGGGTGGTCGATGGTATTGCGGCACTGAACGAATTTATCATGCCGAAACGACGGATGGAGCTGCGCGGCGAAGTGGCCGGCATTAAGCTGTATGACGACTTTGCGCATCACCCAACCGCCATTGCAACTACTATTGCAGGGCTGCGGGCGAAAGTGGGCACTGCACGTATTCTGGCGGTGCTCGAACCTCGCTCGAACACCATGAAGATGGGCATTCATCAGGGCGAATTGATCAAGAGTCTGGTGCAAGCGGATAAAGCTTATCTGTTTGCGCCGACCGGATTAGGCTGGGACATCCACCAGTTGGCACTGAAAGCGCCGATCCCGACTACCGTACAGCATGATATTAACCATCTGGTCGATATGTTGGTCGCCGAAGCTAAGCCCGGCGATCAGATCCTGATCATGAGTAATGGCGGCTTCGATGGCATTCATCTGAAGTTGCTGGATAAATTAACTAAATTACATTCAAAGTAATTGGAGTAAGCATGACCCAGGCGATCACCTTGGCAATTACCGGCGCATCCGGTGCAGTGTATGGCGTTCGCCTGTTGGAACAATTACTCGCCGCGGGCTGTCAGGTTCATCTGTTGCTCTCGTCTGCCGCGCAAGTGGTACTGGCGACGGAGTTGGATCTGAGCTGGCCAGCAGAACCACAAGCCTGCCAGCAATTTCTGCTCCAGCAGTATGGTTGTGATGAACATCAGCTGCGGGTTTATGGTCGTGATGACTGGTTTTCACCGGTAGCCTCGGGTTCTGCGGCACCGAAACAGATGCTAGTTTGCCCGTGCTCTATGGGTACGCTGGCGGCGATTGCCCATGGCATGTCAGATAATTTGATTGAGCGTGCGGCCGACGTGGTGCTAAAAGAGCGTGGGCATTTATTGCTGGTACCGCGAGAAACACCTTATTCCGCCATTCATCTGGAAAACATGCTCAAGCTGACCCAGCTGGGGGCGACGATATTACCGGCCTCACCGGGTTTTTATCATAAGCCACAGAGCATCGATGATCTGGTTAACTTTCTGGTCGCTCGCATGCTGGATCATCTGCACATCAAGCAAATCATTTCTCCACGCTGGTCTGAGTAAGACCAGCTTCCCGCTGTCTTCCATCATGGCACTCTATTTGCCTGCTTATGTTCAGCGCATAAGAGAGCATGGGGTAAAACATGATGGGATTTCGGCATTTATCGATTGGCCGTAAGTTAGGTGTCAGTTTTGGCATCATTGGTTTACTGGTGGTGGTACTGGGTGGTGTCAGCGGCTATTTGTTACAGCGCTTAAATGCACAGGTGGAATATATTACCGGTAACGTAGAGCCCAGCTTGGTCAACATCTTGCGTATGGATGTGATCGTTTCCGATTTCCGTCAGATCCAATTACGCCAGTCCGGTTTTGCGACCAGCGAAGAAAAAATACAATTCCAGAATGCCCTAAAACAGTACTCCACACAGATCCGTCAAGTGTTACAAACCAGTCAACACTGGCTGACATTGCCTCAAGAACTGGCATTGCAAACCAAACTCACCGAACAATGGCACCAATATGAAGCATTGCAGCAGCAGTTCCAGGCATTACTGGATGAAGGCAGCACTTCGGATGCGAAAGATTTAATCGTGGAGGAGGGGTTGCCCAAATATCAGCAACTCAAAAGCAGTTTAGCTGTGCTGGAAGCTGCGCTGAATGATAAATCGGTGAATACTGCAAAAGAAGCAACCGCATTATTCCATGCTTCAATTTGGCAGATCAGTACCTTGATCGGCTTAGTGTTATTACTGGTATTACTGGGGGCCTTGGGCTTAGGTGCGCAGATCCGTAAACCATTACACTCTTTGTTGCAGCAGGCTAAACGTATTGCTGCAGGCGATCTGACACACCCGATGAACTTGTCTAACCTGAATCGTGATGAAATCGGCACGTTAGCGCACGCCTTTGCCGATATGCAGCAAAATTTACATCAATTGATCGAACAGGTGGCCATGACCGTCAGCCATATGAGTGAACAAGTCGAAACTGGCCAGCTTGTCGCAAAAAGTTCGGCATCCAGCATCAGCACGCAAGAACAGGAGCTGACCTATCTGGCCACCGCGATGAACGAGATGACGTCTACGGTGGCTGATGTGGCGCGCAGTACCATTCATGCCGCGCAGGAAGCTCAGCATGCCGCCACGGAAGCTTCAGATGGCGGGCAAGTGGTGGAACGCACGATCAAAGCCATCCAGCGTGTTGCTGACGATGTGGAACAAACTACTGTACTGATCACTTCGCTGGCGCAGGACAGCAGTAAAATCAGTCTGGTGTTGGATGTGATCCGTGGCATTGCTGAACAAACTAATTTACTGGCTCTGAACGCGGCGATTGAAGCGGCTCGCGCTGGTGAACAAGGCCGAGGTTTTGCGGTGGTGGCCGATGAAGTTCGCTCTCTTGCGCAACGCACACAACATTCCACACAAGAAATTCAGAATATCATCGGTAGCTTACAGCAACGCAGTGATGATGCCGTGCAAGCGATGCAGCACAGTAGCAAAATGGTGAAAGACAGCGTTGAAGAAGCGCATCAAGCCGGTGAGCGTATTGCGGTAATTGCCGGTGCGGTACAAGAGATCGCGGATATGACCACGCAAATTGCGAGTGCTACTGAGCAGCAAAACAGCGTGGCAGAAGATTTGAATAAAAATATTGATACGATCCATTCATCAGTGAAAGTGATCGCGTTAGGGGCTAATCAGACCGCGGAATCCAGCCAGTCACTGGCGCAACTGACTGCTCAATTACGCCAAATGACAATGCAATTCCAGACATAACGATGTGCTAATCAATTAATTAGTAATTAGGCGGTGCCACTTCAAGGTATTCACCATTACTGTTCAGACGATAATAACGTCCGTTTTGGGTGTAATAACGGACCCCGTTAATATCCACCACATTCATGACCGAACCCGTATTAGCAATAGTGCTGGTGGTGGCACCGTTATTGATAATCGTGACGTTGCTGGTAGCGGGTGCCGGAACCTGTTCATAGACACCGCCATGCATACGATAAAACAACTCATTTAACACAAAATAGGTAACACCCGCAGCGATAACTGTCTTATAGCCTGGTGGCATGATGTTGTAACGCACTGGTGCTTCGTAATATCGAGGGCCGTATACCCGTACCGGGCCGGGATAATAACGCACAGGCCCTGGGTAATAATCCCGATCGTGATCACGGTGATGATGTTCCCAACGGCCATCACCATCCCCCGGACCGTCAAAATGAGGTCTTGCCTGCACCTGTGAAAGTGGTAACAAAGCTGCGGCCATAAACAACGATATGATCCGACGGTATTTCATAGAAACTCTCCAAATCGCCTTTTGGCAAGACTACCCTAATTATAATCGATGGCAAATTTATGTGAAATCTGTAGCAAATTGTGTCAATTTCATAAGTACATCGTTTTATAGGAAATAATGTTCAGAAGGAAAAATGATGCTAAAAATATTAACGGTGGATTATCAAAATCCTCAGCAAATGACTGATTTGCTGATGCTATTGGATCTGTATGCGCAAGATCCGATGGGCGGTGGTGAACCACTCTCGGCCGAGTGTCGCACCCGACTGCCGCAGACCTTACAACAGTGCGCTTCCGCCGTCTCATTGATTGCTTATCTGGATGAACAACCAGCTGGGTTACTGAATGCGTTTCAGACAGTGTCGACTTTTGCTGCTCGCCCGTTAATTAACATTCATGATTTGGCCGTCGTGTCTGCTTTTCGTGGGCAAGGCATTGCAACGGCCTTGTTACAGCAGATTGAGCAAATCGCACGTGAGCGTGATTGCTGCAAGCTGACTTTGGAAGTGTTATCCGGCAATCGTACGGCGCAACAGGCGTATCATCGCTGTGGTTTTGCCGGTTATGAACTGGATCCAACCCAAGGGCATGCGTTGTTCTGGCAGAAAAAACTCGTCTAGCTTTTATTGCTGCTTATCTGATTTCATTCTCGCCTGATCACAGGCGAGTCGCGTGATAACGATAATCACCTGCGGGCGCTGGAATAAACTGCAGGCGGTGCGTCATGCAGGTCGGCACATCTTCCGCATGGTGCGAAACATACAACAGCTGACTGTGGCTGTGTGCGACCAGTCGGTCAATGTATTGCAATACCAGATGGCGATTCAGGCTATCTAGCCCCTGCAGTGGTTCATCCAAGATCAATAATGTTGGGTGTTTCACCATGGCGCGGGCAATTAGCAATAAACGTTGTTGTCCGTATGAAAGCTGAAGAAATGATGCTTGCTCTTGTTTTTCCATGCCGAGTAATTTCAACCATTGGCGGGCCAGTTTAATTTCCTGATCGCCGGGTTGCTGATACAAACCAATGGAATCATAAAAACCGGATAACATAACAGTCAGCGGTGTGCCCGCCACACGATAAGCCATATGTAATGCCGGGCTGACAATGCCCATGTGTTGTTTGATATCCCAGATACTTTCACCTGAGCCACGACGTCGGCCAAATAAAGTGATGTTGTTGTTATAACACTGCGGATGATCGCCAGTGATCAGATGCAATAAAGTGGTTTTACCACAGCCATTGGGGCCGGCAATATGCCAGTGCTCACCGTGGTTTAGCTGCCAGCTGAGATCATGCAATATGACCCGTTCGTCATAACTGACTTTGATCTGCTGCAGCTCAATTAAAGGGTCAGTGAAAGCCGTTTTTTCAGTTTGAATTAACGCTGGTGGCAGTGTTAATTCAGTTGCAGAGGCGCAATGTAATAACTGTTGTGTCAGCGGATCGGCAAAGAAGGCATCTCTTGGTTGCAGATGGTTAAACTGGCAATCCAATATCCAACCTAACTGCTCAGCAAACGGTGGGATCTCATCGAAGCGATTGACGATCAGGGCTAAGGCCATGCCCTTTTGTAATAGCTGTTCTAAGGTGGCCATCAGTTGTGCGCGTGCCTGCACATCAAGCCCGTCAAACGGTTCATCCAGAATCAATAACTCAGGTTCTGACATCAGCGCTTGAGCTAATAATACTTTGCGACCTTCACCGCTGGATAATGCCGTAAATGGTTGCGCGAGCAGATGACTAATTCCAAATAATGCAGCTAACTCATGGCAATGTGTGGTGTTGTGATGCGTCTGTTGGATCAGATTTTCCACTGAAGTAGCGATTTCTTCTTCCGCACCCAGCATATCGGTATTCGTGCGTTGCCACTCGTCATCATAAAGTTTAATCTGTTTCTCAAAAGAGACCATTTCAGACCGCAGATGATGAATCAATTCTCCAGACTCTGCGGGTAATTCCTGATTTAAAATGCGTGCCATAATGGTCTTACCGCTACCGTTGTTACCGATAATCGCGCAGCATTCACCGGCGTTCAGATGAAAAGAAGAAATGGTTAATTTTTTGTCGGTTCCAACAGGGAATGTGGCTGCGTTTATCGCTAGCATGAGCAAATACCTCGGGAAAGTTGATGATGCCCGGTCAAGATTGCGGGTAAAAATAAAAACGGGCACCACAGATGTAAATCATTCATCTGAAAAAATATAAATAAAGCGGCGGGATCAACATGGAAAACCCAGCAGGCGAAATCCTTTATCAGGAATTGCCATATCATGTATTACTCACAGCGAATGCTAAGCGCAGCCCGTTAAAAACTATTTGGCTAGTCATGTTGCTTTCGGTGATTGGGCTCACCATCTTTGGCCATTTGCTAACCATCAATTCTAGTCTGCTATCTATCAATAACGGCACGTTATCTCTCCAGCTAGATCCAACGATTTCACTGAGCTTATTGTCATTACTCTGGTTTGGCTTACGCTGGAGTATATTGCCATTGTTTGCCATTACCTTACTGCAAATGACTTTGCATGGCGATATACCTCAGGCATTGGTTTTTGCTGCCAGCCATCTGATGTTATTTGGCATGATTGCGCAGGCTTACCGTTCATTACCATTGTCATTAGATTTTAAGCGCCTGCATAGCTGGTTTACATTTTTGTTGGTGATGTTTATTAGCTGTTCCATTGGTGCGGGCGTTGATCTGCTGTTGAGTAATATTGCGGTGACCGCGCAGTATCAGCATTGGTTGCAATGGTGGGTGTGTAATTGGTTAGACGCAATCATGATATTGCCGTTGCTGTTTTGTTTCACACCCTATGTTCATCAATACCGCGGGCATCTTTTTCCAATAACCGCCACGTCTATTTACCCACGCCGGCAGGCAACATTGTCAGTTATTTTACTGATTTCGGGCGTGTTACTTTATCTTTCGTTGTCTTATTCATTGGGACTGAGTTCGCTGGCTGCGGTCAAATCTGACGCTGAAAAAACAGTGGGTCATTTCTCCGAAATTGTCTTACTGACGTTGTGTATCTCTGGTTTTATTATGATCAGCCTTGCTTATCTTGGTTATCATATTTTTCGGCATTGGTCTGTTTTTCTGGAGCATCAAGCCCATGAAGCCATACGGGCAAATGAGGCTAAATCACACCTGTTGTCAAAGATGACACGGGAATTACATACGCCTTTAAATACCATTACCGGTTTAACTCGCTTAGCTTTAGGCTCTACGCTGACACAACCGCAACGCGAGCAGATCAACAAAATCAGAACATCAGCAGCCTTATTAAATGGCGTAATTAACGAGCTGTTGGATTACTCCAAAATTGAAGCGAACCAGCTGGCGTTAGAATTTACCGCGTTTGCTTTAGAAGAGGTAGTGAACCGTGTGGCGGGGGTATTAAGCTCAACCTGTAGTGAGAGACGAATTTCTTTTATTGTCGATTTATCCCCCGATATACCTCGTTTCATTCTTGGTGATCCGCTACGAGTAGAACAAATTCTGCTTACTTTATTAAGTCATGCGATTAAGAATACTCATCGTGGTCACGTATTATTACGTATTACTCCAGGCGTTAAAATTGAGTCTCATTTAAAGCTTTATTTTGAGATTATTGATACTGGTACGGGCATGGATGCTACACAAATTTCTGAGCTCTTCCAACCCTTCCAACAACACGACAATGAGGTTACTTCTGGCGGTAGTGGGTTAGGTCTGGCGATCAGTCAACAGTTAGTCAGGTTAATGGGCGGCGATATTCATGTTTCCAGTGAAGTTGGTGTTGGAACAGAGTTTGTTTTTTCTCTTCAGGTTGGCTTCCGGCCAGATAGTTTGTCTGGGAATATCGGGTTCGTTTGTAATAAGCGCTGGTTGCTGCTGCATAACCAGCCGGAAATTGCCGCGATTTTAAATACACAATTACAGCGTATCGGCGGCACGGTACATGAATTGGGGCATGAATTACTGATCCAGCAATGGCTCAGTGGCATGTTAAACCATGAAATAGCAACTCCCGATATGCTGCTGTTAAGTCATCGTATCGGTGCTATCGATGGCATTACGTTATTACGTAAATTACGTGCTATGGCCGCTTGGAAAACAACACCGGTTTTATTTTTGTACCCGCAATCAGAAGAAGATAATTACCGTACGTTGTTAAATGAAGATCCGTATACGGAACTGCTGCCATTACCGTTTTATGGCGTCATGCTGTGCAATGCCATTATGTCTGTGCTGGGGTTGGGTGCCAGAACCTCGATTACTCGTCTGCCTGCGCATGACTGGCGAAATATGCTGCATGATATTAATGTTTTGTTGGTTGAAGACAATGCCATTAATCGTCAGGTGGCATTGGAAACCTTGCAGCAGGTTGGTGTGGCGGTACAGGTGGCTGAAAATGGTAAAGAGGGTATCGAAAAAGCCAGCCGAGGAAAATTTGATCTACTCCTGATGGATGTTGACTTACCGGAGGTCGATGGCATCACGGCAACTTACTGGCTAAGAAACCAAGGTTATAACACACCAATTTTAGCGATGACGGCTTTCGACGACCCCAAAGAGCGGGAGCGCTGTCTGAAAGCTGGAATGAATGACTTTATGATCAAACCTTTCGAGCCTGACACGCTGTATTCCTTAGTTTATCGCTGGACGATAGGGCAGGGCGAGCAAACGGAATTAGTTAAAGATATACCTGATAGTCATCCATTCTTAGAGCCTTCGTCGCCGTCAGAAATATCCTTGGATGTCATTCTGGGTTTTTCCCGAGTAGGTAATAACCCTCAGCTTTATCAGCAGATTTTAGGTACATTTCGGGATGAATACAGCGATCAAGGGAGGAAATTATTGGCCATGGTCGAACGTGAAGAATGGGTTGCTCTGGAGCGGATCGCGCATAATCTGAAATCAGTGGCTCGTTACATTGGTGCCGATGGCTTGTCAGCCGCAGCCAGCGAGTTAGAGTTATTACTTCGTCGCCATGAAGCCAGAGCTTCTCGTGCCATCATGGCCAAAAAACTGGTCGCTAATATTCATATTTTGCTGATGGCGGTGTTCGATATCATCAAATCAATTCCCGTCATTGCGGATGCGGGTAAAACGGCTGGTGGTGATATCGAAGCACTGGAACAGCAGCAAGATAAGCAAAACTTACCCCGGATATTGGTTATTGATGATGAGCTGATCCATCGACAAATGCTGAGTTCGTTATTACAACATGATTGCGAGGTGTTAGCTGTTGCTGATAGCACAACCGCTCTGGAGTTAGTATTTAAGCAACCGGTAGATTTAATTTTACTGGATATGGTTATGCCGGACGTGCGCGGTGATGAAGTGATGCGTCAATTGCGTAGCCACCCGGCCACACGAGATATTGATATTGTGATCATCAGCTCCCGTCATGATGTTGAAGATGAAGAGACCGGGTTTTTGATGGGCGCTATTGATTACATTACCAAGCCGTTTTACCCCACTATTGTGCAAGCGCGGATCCGCAATGTATTAAGGTTGATCCATCAACGTCGTTTATTAGACCAGCTGGCGCATTTAGATGGCCTGACCGGCATTCCCAATCGTCGTAAATTTGAACAAGTCATCGAAAATGAATGGGCTCGTCATCAACGGTCAGCGCAGCCCCTTTCACTGGCAATTCTCGATGTCGATCATTTCAAGCGTTTTAACGACACTTTTGGTCATGCTCGGGGCGATGATGTTTTGCAGGCGGTTGCCGGTTCTATTCGTGACATGTTGCGACGTAACGGTGATTTTGCGGCTCGTCTGGGTGGTGAAGAGTTTGTATTAGTGTTTAGTGGTGCTGATGCGCAAAGCAGTATTGTGATGGCAGAACATGTGCGCCAGGCCATGGAGCAAATTGAATTACCGGTTGGCAAAATTACCGTCAGTATTGGCGGCGTCACGCTGATCCCAGAAGGGCAGTACTCTTTGGAACAAGTGATGGAAACAGCCGATCAATTACTCTATGAAGCAAAACAAAATGGTCGTAACCGCGTGTGTTGGCAATCAAGAGTTCATTAACACGAGTGAAAAATCAGGCTGTCATAACTTGTATCTCATGCTGAAGTGCCTGATGGTTATATTAAGCAACAATAAAAAATCGAACTAAATTGCTCAAGGAAAGGAGGAAGCCATGAATAATGAACTGGCGATTCTGGAAAAATATATTCATGAAAATTTCCAATATGATAGTGAAGGCAGTTTAGTTGATCCATTAGATGCTGTCGTGATAAGCCCGGTGAATGAATTGCAGCTAACCACATCGCCATTCAAAGACGTTGGCGCGCGGCTGGGGGATTATTGGGTGGATGATAGTGTGTACGGATTCATTTTCCGTATTGAGAACGGGATCGTCACTAAGTTATGGTCTAACGATTGATTGCCAAAATGGACTATCCATATCAAACCCAGCAGTCGATGTTAAACTCGATGAGACCGATCCCGGCAGGTGGCTAATTACGTCCTTCATCTTGTTTCAGTATTTTTTCTATAACGCGCAAAATACGCCGGATCTGCTGTTCATTAT
This sequence comes from uncultured Tolumonas sp., assembly GCF_963678185.1. NCBI lineage: Bacteria > Pseudomonadati > Pseudomonadota > Gammaproteobacteria > Aeromonadales > Aeromonadaceae > Tolumonas > uncultured Tolumonas sp. The sequence continues at coordinate 1,733,149 of NZ_OY782757.1, read as the reverse complement.
GGCGGGGTAAATGATGGCTTGTATGAGTTAGTGGCTTCATATCACACCTTCCCTAATCGTATTATCGATACACCATTCCATGCTGTTCTTATTACTAGTATCGTCCATAGCCGGAAGAACAACTGAGAATTATTTCAATTAGATACCTGCATTCACTGTGCCAGCCCATATTGCCGGAAAAATGACGGACATTGGCCAAGGTTTCGGTATCACTAACTTTTTATTGATACGTAGCTGGCTTATTAAAAAGATCGTTTGGGGACAGAAAAAGTAAGGGGCCGAAGCCCCTTGAACAATCAATTAACCAAGATGACTAACAAGCAAATTTTTTAACTTATGCAGTTTTTTGTCTAAGACTGCTTTTTTGCCTTTTATCCGTTGCGCTTCGGGGAGTTCAGCCGGAATGGCTTTTGCTTTTGCCGGTAAGCTGGGGAATACGTCGATACCGCTTATTTTTTTCAATTGATCGACAGAAATGACTTTGTAATGTCCATCTGTGTTGTTATCAGAGACATACACACCTGCTTCGCCGGTTTTAGGTGTGTAAATCGCTTTGAACATCGCATTAGGAACCGGGATCCGGTTTTTAAGTTTCTGTGTGGAAGCGTTATATAGCCCACCAGTGACGACATACACATCACCATATTTGGTGGCCATGACCCGGGTGGTCGTCTCTATATCGCTCCAGATGCCGGCATTATTGGCGTGCAGTTGCGGAACCATATTTGCTAACGAAAATGACTCATGCTGGGCATCTTTATTCGGCATATCGGCATTCGGAGCCAGATGTCCACGATCAAATCCGCTTCCCTTATAGTCAGTTAATTCTGCTCTGGCTGTTTCAGGTAGGTTTGCATCTTCATGAAACGAATCGATACGCTCTAACGTTTTTGCGGCAGCCACATTCTTTTTAGTCAGATGCTCGGCTGAATAAAAGGCTGTTTTTGAGGAATATGAATAACCAGTCGCAAACGCGGTGTAGCAAAGCTCTTGATCTTGTTGCAGGGGGATCGTCAGTTTGGGTTCCTGACCATTAAAATAATGCTGAGGGCAGTTTGTTGCGAATGCTGATGTACTCATCAGACATAATACAAGGGTGATGCTGTTTTTAAACACAAGAATTCCCATCTATCAATTGGGTTGTACTGATAGATTTTACAGAGCTTTTTGTGTGGTGTATCGTGAAAAAGAAAAAAGGCATTAACTCGTTAAAGTAATGCCTTTTAATTCAAAGAATCAGCGAAGAGCTATTAGTTCATGCCGTATTTTTTCAGTTTCTTACGCAGAGTGCCACGGTTGATGCCCATCATAGTTGCAGCGCGGGTTTGGTTACCACGGGTGTACTGCATGATAATGTCGAGCATCGGCGCTTCAACTTCACTCAGAACCATGTCGTACAGTTCAGTGACGTCCTGACCATTCAATTGCGCCAGATAGTTGCGTAAAGCCTGCTGAACGGAGTCACGCAGTGGGCGTTGCACTGGTTGATGAGTTTGTGCGTGAGTGACGGTAGTCACCAGAGCTTCAGAAGTCACGGTTTGATCCAACATAATTATTTCTGCTCTTCATTATGCAATTGCGTTACTAAAATACAGTTTCAATGCGTCAAGTTGCTCTTCAGCACTTGTTAACGTATTGAAACCTCTGCGGAAATGCTTTGCTGACTCGTATTTCTCCAAATACCAGGCAACATGTTTTCTGGCAAAACGCACTCCTTTGGCTTCGCCGTAGAACTGATGCAAAGCTGCAACATGTTCCAGCACGATAGATCTGATTTCATCCCATTCCGGCGATGGCAGATCGCAACCGTGCGTCAAAAAATGGCGGATGCGATTAAACAACCAAGGTTGTCCTTGCGCGGCCCGTCCAATCATGATGGCATCAGCACCGGTGTACTCCAATACAGCCAGCGCTTTTTGCGGAGTATCGATATCACCGTTCGCCACTACAGGAATAGAAACATGCCGTTTGATAGCGCGGATCGTGTCGTATTCGGCCTGACCATTGAATAAACACGCACGGGTACGCCCGTGTACAGTTAAGGCCTGAACACCACAGGATTCTGCTATTTCAGCAATTTCCACCCCATTACGATGTTCTGTATCCCATCCGGTTCTGATCTTCAGGGTAACAGGCACATCAACGGCAGCGACTACTGTTTGCAAGATCTCACGCACCAGCGCTGGGTCTTGCAACAGGGCTGAACCGGCTAAACGACGATTAATCTTTTTAGCTGGGCAACCCATGTTGATATCGATTATCTGTGCACCTTCGGAAACTGAGCGGCGGGCGGCATCGGCCATCCAATCCGGTTCAGATCCCACAATCTGCACAGCGCGTATGCCCGGCTCATCAGCCAAATACATTCGCTTAAGCGATTTATCGGTACCCCAGGTCTCCGGGTTAGCCGACATCATCTCAGAGACCGCCATGCCAGCTCCCATTCGCAAACACAACTGCCGGAACGGTTGGTCTGAAACACCAGCCATCGGCGCAACAACAACCGGGGCTGATAACGAATAAGGTCCAATTTGCATGACGTGACACCCTAAGCTTGAGGGCGCGTATCTTACGGCTTTTTCACCACGCTGAAAAGGTTAGAAATTGAGCGTAGCGTGAAAAAAATGCTTGTATTTTCTGATGAAAATCCTTGCCAAATCGTTTCGCTAACCAGATCAGACAAATACCGAACTTTTAACAATGCCTCAGGCTTTTTTTATTCCATCCAGGCGACACCATTCTTCACGGGTTGTTGCTGGATTCATCGCAAACCACTGGCCATAAACCTCAAGCAGCTCAGGCGCCTGACTTTCTAAGATACCGGAAATAGCCATACGACCTTGTGATTTAACCAGTCCGCTGATCAACCCAGACAGCTCACGTAACGGGCCAGCCAGGATATTGGCGACCACGATATCGGCTTGTAGCCCTGCAGGTTGATCTTCTGGCAGATACAATTCCAGTTGGTCACTGACGCCATTACGCTGCGCATTATCGCGGCTGGCTTCAATTGCCTGTGGATCAATATCAATGCCAATCACGCGTGCTGCACCCAGCTTCAGGGCGGCTATCGCCAGAATGCCGGAGCCGCAGCCAAAATCGACTAAGGTTTTGCCTGTCAGATCGAGGCTGTCGAGCCATTGCAGACACAGCGCGGTGGTAGGGTGCGTCCCAGTACCAAAGGCTAAACCGGGATCGAGCAAGACGTTGACGGCTGTTGGATCCGGCACATCACGCCAGCTTGGACAGATCCACAGGCGTTCGCCAAACTGCATCGGTTGGAAATGTTCCATCCACTCACGCACCCAGTCTTTATCTTCCAGCAATTCAACCTGATATGGCACATCTTCACTGATGTGTTTCTGGAAAAACGCGATGATGGGTGCTGGGTCAACTTCCGCATCAAACAGGCCAATGCAGCGGGTATCGCCCCATAATTTCGTTTCCCCCGGTAATGGTTCATAAACCGGCGTATCTTGGGCATCCATGTAGGTGACGGCCTGCGCGCCCAGTCCCATCAGCATATTGCTGACTTTATTGGCGCTTTTGGCGGTTGCATTGATTTTGATTTGGATCCAGGGCATGGCAATACATCGGGTTATAAAAAAGAGGGCTATTCTAACACTCGCTAGTCAATGGATTGAATCATCTTTTCCATTGGCTGGTACTACTCCATGCGAAACGGCATTAACGGGTGAATTTCGCGTGGTGTCAGATCCAATGACTGACGTTTGGCCAAATTATGAATGCGACTTTCCAGCGTCAGGGCGATCGGGCCGGTAAACAATTCGGCTCGTTGTGTCGAGAGTATTTTTATCGACATCACACCTAATTGATGCAATCGATCCCGGTTTAAATCAGCCACAGTTTCAACATCGACAATCAAACGGGTGAGGTCGGCGCGTAAGGCAACCAGATTTCCCAATCCACCCATGGCTTTGATGTAACTGATCGTCAGATAATCCACATCGAGCAATAATTCAGGCCCGTTAGACAGTGGTTGAGATACTGCTTCATTACTTGCAGCATTAAAAAAGTGGATCGGATGCTGGCTGATATAACCCCGTAATTCGTACAACAAGATACCGAATAACGACATGGGGATCGCAAACCAGACGGTTGGAATACTGGCGTAAGCGATTTGTTCCTGCTGCAACCAATGACAGCCATTATTCACAAACCCCAGAACAAACAACGTATAGATACAATGCCGGGGTGCCCATAACAGCAGCAGTAATAGCATCGGTTGTGCCTGGCCTGATGCAATCATCAGCAAACTTAATATGCCATTCAAAACCCGCTTCTGGATCTTAGTGCCAGCAATATTGATCAGCGTACGTTGGAAGATCCAAGAAATACAAAGTATCACCAACCATATATACGGCGACGCTAAAAAAGAGTGCCAAGGCAAGGTGGTGAGCTGCAATTCAGCGACGGTACCACCAGATAACAGCAACAGCGGTTCCAACCAAAGTAACAATTCGACAGTTTGGTGTTGCAGCAGTAATTGGTTAAAAAGATGCAGTAAGCCAGCAACAGGTAATGATAACAACAGACAGAAAAAACCGTTGCATAACAATACAATCGCATCGCCCTGAAAAGCTCTTAACCAGGAGGGGACGCGAATTTTTTGTGTAAAGGGGGTTGCCCAAACAACAGCATAACCACTGAGTAAGGCGGCAATAATATCGGTAGGAAAATGCTCAGGACCCAGCGAATGCAACAGTTTTGCCATTAAGACATAACTCAGGCAAGCGTTGAGCGGCTGCATGTCATATTGATAATTACTGCGACTGATAGCGATAGCCATGGCCAGTAAAAGGGGGGCAGATTGCTGGAGCCCCTTAAAGATGGTCAACCAGAGGTGTCCGGTATAATCGATATTAGCAATCATCACCTGTGGCATATGGGCAAAGGTGAGCAGCAAAATCGGTAAAATTAGCAGACGCTGTTGGTTGTCATCAAAACTGGTAGATAGCATAACACTTTATAAAACTGTGAGCGTTGTATCATTTTAGCGCAAAACGTAAAGAATAGCAGGATAAATTGTGAGGTTGCTCGCATAAAAAAGGCCGCGAATGAGCGCGGCCTTAAATAAGAAGGGGGGCTTAGAGACCTAACTTCTTGTGTAGATAGTGAATATTGGTGCCACCGTTGTGGAAGTTTTCATCCCGCAGGATTTCTTTGTGTAGTGGAATATTGGTCTTGATCCCTTCTACAACAATTTCATCCAGTGCATGACGCATACGCGCAATGGCAACATCACGATTTTCACCGTAACAAATTAACTTGCCGATCATCGAATCATAATGTGGTGGTACGGTATAGCCAGAATAAATATGTGAATCCCAGCGCACACCTAAACCACCTGGTGCATGGAACCACTGGATCTTGCCAGGTGCTGGCAGGAACGTCTGTGGATCTTCTGCGTTGATACGGCATTCGATTGCATGACCGCGGATACGAATTTCATCCTGTTTGATCGACAGCGGCTGACCAGCAGCAATTTTCAGCTGTTCTTTGATCAAATCAACACCGGTGATCATTTCTGTTACCGGATGTTCTACCTGAATACGGGTGTTCATTTCGATGAAATAGAACTCACCGTTTTCGTACAGGAATTCAAAAGTACCTGCACCACGGTAGTTAATTTCGATACAAGCACGAACGCAACGTTCGCCAATGTAACGACGCATTTCTTCTGTAATGCCCGGTGCTGGCGCTTCTTCTACCACTTTTTGGTGACGACGTTGCATAGAGCAATCACGTTCACCCAGATAGATCGCATTACCTTGGCCGTCGGCTAATACCTGGATCTCGATATGGCGAGGATTTTCCAGATATTTTTCCATGTACACCATGTCGTTGCCAAAGAACTGCCCAGCTTCTGACTTGGTCAGTGCAACTGAGTTTTGCAGTTCTTCTTCGTGACGAACAACACGCATGCCACGACCACCACCGCCACCAGCGGCTTTAATGATGACCGGATAACCGATACGTTTAGCGATAGTCGCATTTTCTTTTGCGTCATCACCGATCGGGCCGCCTGAACCAGGTACACAAGGTACGCCGGCTTTTTTCATTGCATTGATAGCGGATACTTTATCACCCATCAAACGGATGGTTTCCGCGCGCGGGCCGATAAAGATGAAGCCGGATTTTTCTACCTGCTCAGCAAAGTCAGCATTTTCAGACAAGAAACCATAACCAGGGTGAATCGCTACGGCCCCGGTCACTTCTGCTGCGGCAATAATAGAAGGCACGTTCAGATAAGAATCTTTAGCCGACGGCTTACCAATACAGATAGTTTCGTCAGCCAGTTTAACGTGTTTCAGATCGCGGTCTGCGGTGGAATGCACGGCTACCGTTTTGATACCCAGCTCTTTGCATGCCCGCAGGATGCGCAAAGCGATTTCACCACGGTTAGCGATGACAATTTTATCCAACATAAGAAGCTCTCTTATTCGATGATAAACAGAGGCTGATCAAATTCAACGGTGTCGCCGTTCTCAACCAGAATGCTTTTCACCACACCCGATTTATCAGATTGGATCTGGTTCATCATTTTCATGGCTTCAACGATACACAGTGGATCACCCACTTTTACCGATTGACCCACTTCAACAAATGCTTTTGCATCCGGGCCAGAAGAACGGTAGAAAGTCCCCACCATTGGTGAGCGCATAGTATGGCCGTTTACAGCTTCTGGTGCTGCGGCGCTTACTGCAGGGGCGACAGCAGCAGCTGGCATTGCAGCTTGAGGTGCCTGTGGTACTGCAAAATTGACCATAGGTGCCGCCTGACCGCTGACTGCGCGGCTGATGCGAACTGACTCTTCACCTTCGGTGATTTCCAGTTCAACAATGCCGGATTCTTCAACCAGCTCGATCAGTTTTTTGATTTTACGGATATCCATTTGCATTCTCAGTTCAACTTCTTCTGCTTGTTCAAATAGGGGATGACCGTTCCAGATAACGGACGGCCGCGGTAAGTGCGAATTCATATCCATCAGCACCTAGGCCACATATCACGCCTTTAGCCACATCAGACAAATAGGAGTGATGACGGAAGGGCTCACGGGCATGAACATTCGATAAATGAATTTCGATAAACGGAATAGCTACACCCAACAAAGCATCACGAATTGCAACACTGGTATGAGTGAAAGCTGCCGGATTGATGAGGATAAAATCAATTTTTCCCATCGCTTGATGGATGGTATCCACCAGTTCATATTCCGCATTAGATTGTTTGTGCGTCAGTTCAACATCCATATTCATGGCAAGTTGTTGCAAACGGCTGACAATATCGTCCAGTGTTGCGGCGCCGTAGATCCCGGGTTCACGTTTTCCCAGCAGATTCAGATTCGGGCCGTTAAGCACTAAAATGCGGAACTTTGCAGTCATTGAGTCGCTATCCTCAGTAAACGTGCAGCGATTTTTCATTTTCCTTCCACTCTGATTCTTTTGTGTGCAAAAAACATCAGAGCTAAGGCGGTTTTCATGCTAATTGGCAAGATTACCGTAGATTCTTGTACGTTGTCAGCATTTTCGTTGGAAAAACCGCAAAAAATGGCCAATAGCGTATCCGCGACAAAAACAACCATGCGGCAATAGTAACTTTGTAAAAAGAGTCGGTTTATTGATGCACCTGACTGGCAAGCGCGGTAGAATATAACAATACCCTAACATGACGCCATGAGTCAGGAGACACTTAATAATGCTGAAGCGTGATATGAACATCGCCGATTATGATCCGGAGCTGTGGGCTTCAATTGTGGAGGAAACACAGCGTCAGGAAGAGCATATCGAGCTGATTGCTTCTGAAAACTACACCAGCCCACGTGTAATGCAAGCACAGGGATCACAGTTAACTAACAAATATGCTGAAGGTTATCCTGGTAAGCGTTACTACGGTGGTTGTGAGTTTGTTGATAAAACAGAAACTCTGGCCATTGAACGTGCAAAAACACTGTTTGGCGCTGTTTACGCAAACGTACAGCCGCATTCAGGTTCACAAGCAAACGCTGCTGTTTATATGGCACTGCTGAAACCAGGTGATACTGTATTAGGTATGAATCTGGCACACGGTGGTCACCTGACTCACGGTTCACCAGTTAACTTCTCTGGCAAACTGTACAACATCATTCCTTACGGTATCGATGCGACCGGTAAAATTGACTATGCCGAGCTGGAACGTCTGGCACTGGAACATAAACCAAAAATGGTACTGGGTGGCTTCTCTGCTTACTCTGGTGTTGTTGATTGGGCAAAAATGCGTGAAATCGCTGACAAAGTAGGTGCTTACCTGTTTGTTGATATGGCGCACGTTGCGGGTCTGGTCGCTGCTGGTGTTTATCCAAACCCAGTTCCACATGCTCACGTTGTCACTTCAACTACACATAAGACGCTGGCCGGCCCACGTGGTGGTCTGATCCTGTCTTCTGTGAATGATGAAGATCTGCACAAGAAACTGAATTCTGCTGTATTCCCTGGTTCACAGGGCGGCCCGCTGATGCATGTTATTGCTGGTAAAGCGGTAGCATTCAAAGAAGCAATGGAACCAGAATTCAAAGCTTACCAACAGCAGGTCGTGAAAAACTCCAAAGCAATGGTAGAAGTATTCCTGTCACGCGGTTACAAAATCGTGTCTGGCGGTACTGAAAACCACCTGTTCCTGGTTGATTTCACTGATCGTGAACTGACTGGTAAAGAAGCAGATGCAGCGCTGGGTCTGGCAAACATTACTGTGAACAAAAACGCAGTACCAAACGACCCACGTTCACCATTCGTCACCTCTGGTATCCGTATCGGTTCACCATCTATCACTCGTCGCGGCTTTAAAGAAGCGGAAGCGAAAGAGCTGGCTGGCTGGATCTGTGACGTGCTGGACAAACCAACTGATGAAGCGGTAATTGCAGCGACCCGCGCGAAAGTGCTGGATATCTGTAAACGCTTGCCAGTATACGCATAATCAATATTTGCGTAGGTTGAAAACAGTCGGCCATGTGCCGGCTGTTTTTTATGGGCTTTCTACATCAGAGGTTATATCCGTTGAGGGGTATTTATCCTGATGTTGCTGATAAATATATTCTTGTAATTTTTCATGCACATTAGAATCTAGCGTTAATCGAATTGCCCATTCCTGAGATTTATTTTTCCGCTTTTTACTTCTAACAATTACTCCGGTCAGTGGAATGGAAATGCCGAAACCGGAAAGTATCCCGTCAAAACGTTCACCCAAATTCAAGGTCAGCATATGATCCCGAATGAGTAACCCGCTGACCGAGATATTGATAATCTCAAACGGTAATTTTTCACCGTTGCTATTTTGTAATTCTAAATCGGTTGGGTTGTCTAATCGCCAAAGCCGTTGTCCTGCCGTGGCATGTTCATATATTTCGGGAATGCCAAGGCGCGGTGTAACTACATCGGGCATGTCATGAGTAAGGTAGAGCGGAAAACGCAGATTGTGTTGCTCAAAATTGGCTTCAATAAATAGGCTGTCAGCTTTATTCAATAAGGCGATCAGTTGGCTATTATTTAAGTCTGTTTCATAGTCATCACCCAGCCGGCTTGCATTTGCCGATTCAGGTAAATTAAGCAGCATATCTAGCTCTTGATCAGAAAGATGATTATCTCTTTTCATCTGAATTCGACCTTAACTATCCGCGCTGTATCAGCTGTACAAATATTAAACAGTTTATTTGTCCCTGTCATGTAGTAAAGAATAGTTGTTTATTGCTGAAAATATTGGCCTTTGCGGGATCTCTGATAGACTGACAAAATCGATAGATTTCAGGATTTAGCATAGATGCATTGTCCATTTTGTAATGCCGATGATACGAAAGTCATTGACTCACGCCTTGTGGCGGATGGGCATCAGGTGCGTCGTCGTCGAGAATGTTTGGTGTGTCACGAACGCTTTACCACCTTTGAAATGGCTGAATTAGTGATGCCCCGGGTGATCAAAAGCAATGGTGTTCGTGAACCATTTAATGAAGATAAATTGCGTAACGGTATTCAACGCGCGTTGGAAAAACGCCCGGTGAGTACTGAACTGATTGAACAAAGTATTAACCGGATCAAATCGAATTTGCGGGCGACCGGTGAACGGGAAATCATGACCAAGATCATTGGTAATCTGGTGATGGAAGAATTAAAGCAGCTGGATAAAGTGGCTTACATCCGTTTTGCCTCCGTGTATCGCAGCTTTGAAGATATCCGTGAATTTGGTGAAGAGATCGCACGCCTGGAGAAATAAGTGTTTTCTGCCGAAGATCATCGCTACATGAGCCGAGCTCTGCAATTAGCGGAGCAAGGTCGCTTTACTACTTCCCCGAACCCGAATGTGGGTTGTGTGATCGTGGCTGATGGCCAGATTGTTGGCGAAGGTTTTCATCTGCGAGCGGGTGAACCGCATGCGGAAGTACATGCGCTGCGAATGGCAGGCGAAAAGGCTAACGGTGCTACTGCTTACGTTACGTTAGAGCCTTGTTCGCATTTTGGGCGTACACCACCTTGTGCTGATGCGTTAGTGAATGCTGGTGTGGCTCGTGTTGTTGCGGCGATGGAAGACCCGAATCCGCAGGTGTCTGGTCGCGGCATGCGTCGGTTAGCGGATGCGGGCGTTACCGTACAAGTTGGTTTACTGCAAGCGCAGGCGGAAGCCTTAAACCTCGATTTTATCAAACGTATGCGCCATGGTTTACCGTATGTCCGCCTGAAAATGGCTGCAAGTCTAGATGGTCGCACGGCGCTGGCGAATGGACAGAGCCAATGGATCACATCACCTGCTGCACGAGCGGATGTGCAACGCTGGCGGGCGCAGAGTAGCGCGATCCTGACTGGCGCCGATACCGTGCTGGTCGATGATCCGTCACTGAATGTGCGTTGGGCACAATTACCGCTGTCCGTCCAAACTCATTATGCTGAAGAGCAACTACGCCAACCCATTCGTGTGGTGATCGATTCGCAGCAACGTATTACGCCGGATGCCAAACTGTTTACCATTGCCGGTGAGGTGTGGCTGGCCCGTCAACAAGCACAGGGCCAATGGCCTGAGTCGGTGCAGCAATTGATCACACCGTTAGCTGAAAACAAAAAATTAGATTTATCTCATTTACTGCAAACTCTGGCGCAGCGCAATATTAATGACATTTGGGTTGAAGCGGGCGCGACACTCGCAGGCGCCTTGCTTAGTGCTGGTTTGGTGGATGAATTAATAGTTTATCTGGCTCCTAAATTGATGGGCAACCTTGCCCGCGGTTTGGTGAATTTGCCCGAATTTCAACATATGTCGGAAGTAGCTGACTGGCATTGGCAAGACGTACGTAAAGTCGGCGAAGATCTGCGTTTGATCTTGCGTCCACATAAGGAATAACGATGTTTACCGGAATTATTGAAGCTGTCGGGACGCTGGCGGCATTACAACCGAAAGGTGAAGATGTTTCTGTTCGGGTGAAAAGCAGCAAGCTGGATCTTTCCGATGTGAAACTGGGCGATTCAATTGCTACCAATGGTGTTTGTCTGACGGTTGTACAATTAACCGGTGATGGTTATGTCGCTGATTTGTCGTTAGAAACTTTACAACGTAGTAGTTTTGCGCACTATCAGGCCGGACAAAAAGTAAATCTGGAGCGCGCGCTAACACCTGATACTCGTTTAGGTGGGCATCTGGTTTCTGGCCATGTCGATGGTGTTGGTGAAATCGTTTCCGTACATCAGTTGGGGCGTGCCAAAGAGTATTGGATCAAAGCACCGGATGAACTGGCCAAATATATTGCCGAAAAAGGCTCGATCACCGTGGATGGCATTAGCCTGACGGTCAACGCAGTCGATGGCGCAAGGTTTAAACTCACCATCGTGCCGCACACCAGCGCGGAAACGACCGTGCTCGATTGGCAGACTGGCGTGAAGGTAAATTTAGAAGTGGATGTGATCGCTCGTTATCTGGAACGGTTGTTGCTCGGTGATAAAGCTGCGCAATCATCACAGAGCAATATCACGATGGAAATGTTGGCCAGAAACGGTTTTCTACGCTAACAGACAGATTTTCTGTGTAAACAGATGAAGGATAAGTCATGGCTATCAGTAAAATTGAAGAAATTATTGAAGATTTTCGTCAGGGTAAAATGGTCATTCTGATGGATGACGAAGATCGTGAAAATGAAGGTGACATTCTGATGGCGGCCTCGATGGTACGCCCGGAAGATATCAATTTCATGGCAAAATACGGTCGTGGATTGATCTGTCTGACTTTGTCGAAAGCACGCTGTAAGCAACTCAATCTGCCACTCATGGTGGATAAAAATGAAGCGCAGTTTTCGACCGCATTTACCGTTTCTATCGAAGCGGCGGAAGGTGTTACTACCGGTATTTCGGCGGCTGATCGGGCGCGTACGGTGCAGGCTGCAGTAGCGGCGAATGCCACGCCAAGTGATCTGGTGCAACCGGGCCATATTTTCCCATTGATGGCTCAGGATGGTGGTGTATTGACTCGGAATGGCCACACCGAAGCGGGTTGTGATCTGGCTCGTTTATCTGGTCTGGAACCGGCTGCGGTGATAGTGGAAATTTTGAATGAAGATGGCACCATGGCGCGTCGTCCTGATTTAGAGAAATTTGCAGAAGAGCACGGTATCAAGCTGGGCACGATTGCCGATCTAATCGAATACCGCAATCAGCATGAAACCACGATCCAGAAAGTATCGCAGTGCCATATGCCAACCGAATATGGCGATTTTGAACTGACAACCTTCCGCGATACCATCGACAATCAGGTGCATTTTGCGCTGAGCAAACCGCAACAAGATCCGACTAAACCGGTATTGGTGCGTGTGCATTTGCATGACTACCTCAATGATGTACTCAACAGCCAACGCGGTGATCTGCGTAGCTGGCCGCTTGATAAAGCCATGAGCCGCATCAATGAAGAAGGTGGAATTCTGGTGATCATCGGTCATGAAAATAGTCAGCAAGACCTGTTGGCCCGAATTGATCATTACGCCGCAGTTGATGCCGGTCAGTCTACCGAAATTTGTAAGCCAAAATCGGCTTCCCGTCGGGTTGGCGTGGGATCGCAGATCTTAAAAGCGATGGGCGTTAAACAGATGCGCCTGTTGAGTTCACCAAAGCGTTACGTGCTTTCCGGCTTTGGTTTAGAAGTCGTGGAATATATCAGCGAATAATTGGTATCACCGTGCATGTTTTGGTCATGCGCCACATGTGCTAGAATTGACAAGTTTTGTGTATTTGACATAACAAATTATAGGATTACCCATGAAAGTGATTGAAGGCGTTATCCCGGCTCCGCAAGCCAAAGTAGCGATCGTAGTGTCTCGCTTTAACAGTTTCATTAACGACCGTCTGGTAGAAGGCGCACTGGATACGCTGAAGCGTCAGGGCCAAATCGCTGACGAAAACATCACTTTAGTTAAAGTACCAGGTGCAGTTGAACTGCCACTGGCGGCGAAACGTCTGGCTAAAAGCAAACAATTCGATGGGATTGTTGCGCTGGGTTGTGTGATCCGCGGTGGTACTGCTCACTTTGAATATGTGTCTGGCGAATGTGCTAAAGGTCTGGCTCAGGTTTCATTGGAATCAGAAATTCCGGTGGCATTTGGTGTGTTGACCACAGAAAACATCGAGCAAGCCATTGAGCGCGCTGGCACAAAAGCTGGCAATAAAGGTGTTGAAGCTGCGCTGAGTACTTTAGAAATGATTAATGTCATGAACGCTTTGGGCGCATGATAGGAGAAAGAGATTGAAACCTGCTGAACGCCGTAAGGCGCGCCATCTTGCCCTGCAAGCAATTTATCAGTGGCAACTGGCTAAAGACAACGTGGCCGATATCGTTGAACAGTTCAAATTAGAACAGCCCACGAAAGGTGTTGATATGCCTTATTTTGAGCTGTTGTTGACTGGCGTTGCTACTAATGTCACCAATCTGGATGCGACCTTTTCACCATTCCTATCGCGTAAACTCGATGATCTGGATCAGATTGATAAAGGCGTATTGCGTCTGGCTTGTTATGAGCTGACCTATTGCAAAGATGTGCCATACAAAGTTGTGATCAACGAAGCGATTGAGTTGGCAAAATCTTTCGCAACAGATGACAGCCATAAATTTGTGAATGGCGTATTAGATAAAGTCGTCAAACAGATGGGTCTGCGTCAGTAATCACTGTTTGCAGTTACCGTTTTATGCGATAAAAAATCCCCGTTTTTTCTACAGAAGGAACGGGGATTTTTGTTAGCCGGAAGGGAACCATTTCGTGGGTGAATTTGAACTGATCCAACATTATTTTGCTGCCCAGGCCACGGCTCGCACCGATGTGGAATTAGGCATCGGTGACGACTGTGCACTGCTGAATGTGCCGGCTGGTGAATGTCTGGCGGTTAGCACTGATTCGCTGGTCAGTGGTGTGCATTTTTTTGCTGATGTTGATCCGGTTGCATTAGGGCATAAAGCACTGGCCGTTAATCTATCTGATCTGGCTGCGATGGGTGCCCAACCACGCTGGGTTTCACTGGCGCTCACGCTCCCGAACACGAATGAAACTTGGCTTGCCTGTTTTGCGCAAGGTTTTCATGGTTTGGCAGCACGACATCATGTAGCACTCATTGGCGGTGACACCACCCGCGGGCCTCTTTCCATTACAGTATCAATTAAAGGAACGGTGCCTGCAGCTCAAGCTTTACGGCGTTCAGGTGCCAAAATCGGCGATCACATTTATGTCAGTGGTCACTTAGGTGCAGCGGCATTGGCAGTGCAACAACGTTTACATCATTTGTCTATCGATGCAGTGGCTCTACGGCAGTGTCAGCACAGAATGGAATATCCGCAGCCTCGCTGCGAGCTGGGTTTAGCCTTACGCAATATAGCCAGTAGTGCGCTTGATCTGTCGGATGGTCTTGCCGGTGATTTGATGCACATATTACGAGCATCGGGTGTGGCGGCAAAAATCGAATTAGCTGAGCTGCCAGTTGATCCTGCTGTTAGACAAAGTGTAAACCCTGAACAAGCATTGCAGCTGGCCTTGGGTGGAGGGGATGATTATGAGCTGTGTTTTACGGCACCACCAGAGCAGGAAAATACAATCCAGAACTTAGCGAAAACCTTGGATCTGCCATTAACTCGGATCGGTACCATCATTACCGGCACCCCAGCTATATTCTGGTATCATCACGGCAACTCGGTTGAATTACATATCAATGGTTGGGAGCATTTTCACCATGGCGAAACTGGAAAAACATCATAAGAGCCGTGATGCGCTGGAGCGCTTAAATTGGCGTAACCCGCTACACTGGCTAGCTACCGGTTTTGGCTCGGGTTTGTCGCCGTTTGCGCCTGGCACCGTTGGTACACTTGCTGCAATCCCATTCTATTTGCTGATGAGCTGTCTGCCATTATCTGTATATATTGCTGTCACCGTTGTGGCTGCAATTGCCGGCATCTGGATCTGTCAGTCAGCTACCAAAGCGATTGGGCAAGATGATCATGGCTCTATTGTCTGGGATGAGTTTGTCGGTTTTTGGATCACCATGATCGCAGCCCCCAAAGGTTTACTCTGGCTTCTGGCTGGTTTCTTGATCTTTCGCTTTTTTGACATCATCAAACCATGGCCGATCCGTTGGTTAGACCGCTACGTTAAAGGCGGTTTAGGCATCATGGTTGATGATGTGCTGGCGGGTATATTTGGGTTAGTGGTGATGCAGGTATTGACCTTTTTGGTATCAAAATTGGCGTTTTTTTCAAATTGAGTTTAGTTGCATCGGAGGAGTGTGAGAGAAGTCAGCATGTTAGTCAGCTATTTTCTCTCGCACCCCCTGTTTTTAACCATCTTTGTTATCTTGTTTAATTATTTCCTGATGATTTCCAATACACCGTGTTACGTTTCAAGTTTGTATTCGGAAGTACTTCTTGTGGAGCTATTGGACTACTACCAACATTATCACCATTACCTCCATCCACCCCTTCACGTTGTACCGCACCGATTACAACTGTTGTTGGTATACCGTCAATAGGTACTACTGCAAATATTGGTGATGGAGGTAAGCCACCACCGACAAATTTACCGGATCTGGTTCCGCCACATATATTTGTCGTTCCGACAGCACCTGATCCATTAAAAACATTAACCCAATAGCCTCTGGCTTCTCCAAGAGAGGTTGTACAGCTTCCTGCTTCAGGAGCAATCGGCCTATTTGTGCTAAAAACAATTAATCCTGATGTAATCAATGCTGAAGTGACAGTTTGTTCTCCCTGTCCATATTGATTTAAGTCCATAAACCAACCCTTGAAATTAGTACCGATAATACTTTCTGATGCACAATGATTATCAGTTGTTTTATCACTCATAATAGTAGTGTTATCAAGGTTATATTCATTTTCGATACTATCTGAAAGATTATCAGCAAAAACATATAAGCGATTAGTCACCTCATCAAATGGATATTGAGAGTACAATGGATGCTCACGATCACCAGTACCAATTGCTAAATAGATAGTATTGCCTACGGTTAGGAGTGCTGGTGGATAAAAGAACTTCCTGTTACTTCCATTTGTATAAGCAATTCTGTGGATGACAGAGTTTGTGATATCAGCTGAATTGAAATTGATGCGATATATATTACCATGAGTATCAGTGACATAAGCATAATCAACAATACCAGTTGTCGTGTGTGACAATAATGCTATATCTGCAGCCACACTACCGGGAGTATCTCCTGGGAGTGAAAGAGTCTTTATTAATGCACCAGTTTCTGCATCAAGCACGTAAACGACAGCCCCTTTTCGAGTTGAGCAAGATGGTGATGCAACATCTTGATCTTCGCAATTATCATAGCCGCCACCAATAATCACGACAGGTTTATCATAGCCAGAAATATGTTCAGCCACTTGGGGCGTTGACCATGTCTGTCCAATACCTGACATTCCACTACTGCATCCAGTATCATCTGGTGTGACTGTTCCATCAGTTACCCTTGTGGCGGGTAAATTATTAGGGCAACCAACTTTCCACATGAATGCTGGTGATGTTCGATTTGTCACATTAAATGCGTAAAGCATCCGTCCACCCCGTCTCATAGACGGATAAATCCATATTTTCGAGTTATCTATATTCTGATATACACCCGTCGAGCCATCGAAGAAATATCCTTTCGAGGTTGCTGCAGGGGTTACTGCCGGCATCCCTGGATAGTTTATTAATGGGCTATTAGTATAAAGTCGTGGCAATTTTGAATAATGCTCGGGTGCTATAAATGACCATATTTCATGGCCATCTGTTGCATCAATTGCGCGATAAGTTCCATCGTTTGAGCCATAATAAACCACCACATTTGTACCATCATAATCTATTGGTAACGGTCTGGAGTGGATGGTGTCACCATGCAGAGATGGCCTTGTTGGTGCTGTCGGTGTTGTTAATGTATCAGGGTATGTTGTGCTGGTATATTCACCAAGGATATCTTGACCTTTAATAAATTTTGTTAGGTTTTCTAAAGTCGGTGTTGTAGAACTAGATAGGCTTGTTGCGGTACTAAGCCCCGTAGATGAAGAGCTAAATGATGAGAATGCTCCTCCTGCGAGAGGCTGAGTATAGATAGTCCGATTTACATTCCATGTAGGTGAAGTATTGGTTGTTGAGGGGGCATTACCTTTACGAATAACTTCTGCTACCCCACCTTTTTCTACAAAAGGGCCATCGGGTGAATCAGACCAAGGGTTAACACCCACACTAGAACATTCACCAGATGGGACTGGAGTTTCGGTTACATTTTCCCAATATGAGCTTGATGGGGTGGTCCAAAAGCTGATTGCACAGTCAGTTGGTAAACCGGTACCATAGTTAAGTGCCTCGATTGGATTGGGTTTTGTATTATCCCCTAATACTATAGAAGTACCTGCTGTAATTAGCTGGTATTGTTTCATGTTACCCATCCAACGAGGATAGGCATTTGGATCAGGGCGGAACATGGGTATAAATACCTGATTCTTTTCTTGAGCTCTGTTTGTGGTGCTTACAGGAAGACTACTGGATGCAAAGGTTGAACTAACTGAGTGAATTTCATTGAAAATGGTTTTGATATCAATAAGCAAGTCAGATTGATTGGATACTTTAAAATATTTACCACCACCTTTTTTAGCGATATTTTGTAATGCTAATGAATATATATCATTGGGATTTGCGGAATATACATCTATTACATAAACTGTAATGCCGTTTCTATAAAGATATGCAGCCCACTCATCGGAATAGGTTGCACCAGCATTAGTAGTACTAACACTACTGTTTTCATACTGAAATGAGCCTTTCGCCACGCTACTTGCACTATTATTATTAGCAACAAAAATCACATATTGTTTCGAACAATCAGATTTAGGGCTATTATAAATCTGATTTGAATTCTTGTATATTAAACCAAAATCAGATCTAAGGCCTTCGCTATAAGCAGTCGGTGTATGCGTGTTTCCTGTTATATCTGCATAAAGGTTATTTTTATTTGCATTAGCGATATATGCTCCTGCATAGGGAGTAAGACTATTAAAATATTTGTAAAGCTCGTAGAGTACAGAACTCTCATCTAAGTCACTCTGACCTTGGAGCTTTTCTGAACTGTCGGTAACCTGAGCATATATTTTAGATAGGATACTTTTAAAACCAGTTTTATTTGTATCTATAGTAATATCTCTTGCACCAAAACGAACATAAGCACCTTTTGAGTTTACTAGACCGCCAGTTGAAGTACCTAAAGCTAATCCAACTCGCATGGGATTTGTCGGATCAATTACATCTATAGCTCGAGATATGGCATCAACTTCGGCTGCGCCTTGTGTACCAGTTCCTCCTGCAATTAATGGAATTTTTTGTCCATTGTTACTCCAGTTTGGTGTATTTGCCAGAAAAAACATTACGTTAGGCATTTCTTCGCTACCACCGGAAGACCCAGTGAAAATATCGATATCTTCAGCAAGTAAAGCCGAAGGCATAACTCCTAATGAAAAAATACTAAAAAAAACAAAAGATTTAAAACTAATGATATTTTTCATGGTTCTGTCTCCCTCTACGGGCAGGTAGTTGTTGCTGAAACCACCCGAACAGCAGTTCCCTGATTAACACTAACCTGAGCTTTGCTCATGTTGTCGGTTGCAATTGCACTGATATTCCACAATGCATCTGAACATAAACTTGAAAATGTGTTGGTTGTCCCTGTAATTCCGTACGATTGAGCGTTTCCTTGCATACAACCAATATCATCATCTTTGGTTGCGTCTAAGGCTGATGCAGGTACTGGAATTATAGATAGGCAAGTTGGTATGCTAACAATCGTAATATCATTGTTTCCACTCCCATTTACGGAAGCGTAAGATGTTTTTGAAACATTCGCAGCTTTAGTGAAGCCAGTGTTGCTAATAATCTTTTCTACCGAATTTTGCGCAGCAACCAACACTTGGTTACGCTGTTGCATATTTCCGACGATTTGACTGTTACCTTTATTTAATTTAAATGCGCTAATGATCATTAGCGTCATTAGAATCAATATGATTAAAGTCACGAGTAAGGTTACGCCTCGCTGTTGCTTCATAGTCGATATCATGGGGTATTTCTCCCGGCAACATTATTCAACCGGACTACAGATTGATAGACATGTCGTTTATAAGCTCGTTCATCAGTGGAGGTAAAAGGGCCAACCGTATTGGTTGAGCCATCAGACTTTAACCCCAAATTGTATGTTTTATCGCTGCTATAACCTGGGCTAGTCGTTGTACTTCTTACAAGCAAATAAAGTTTTACTGCGACAGTGTTACGCCAATAAGTTGTACATGGAGGTGTGGTATCTTTAGAGCAAGAATTTAAGCTATCGGGGTCTGCTGTGTAACGTTTTGGTGTTCCGTTAACGTCTTCATCAATTCCATATTCAATTTGCATATTTTCTATGCCATTAACAAGTGAAACAGGGTCTGAATTAAATCCATTTTGGTCGAGTTCGGCTCGTTTCAGAGTTGGAATGCCATCACCGGGTTTATCATTCTTGGCAATAAAATAAATATGAGTCAAAAAGCGGTGATAAGGTGCTACTGTTCCAGCTGTCGTTGGTGGATTGCAATCTTTTTTATGTAAGGTCAAGTTGGCTGTGTTGGTATCAAGTTTATAAAAATTAGTTACATCAGATGAGGATAATTCGGCACTGCTGCCACAGGTTGATGCCTGAATATAGGGTGCTCCAGCAACAACTGTATCACAGTCGGTTTCACCGATAGCACAGTTACTTGCTCTGCGAACTACAATGATATCTGTATCATCACGAACATCACTAATACAACTTGGTTTGTCACTAGCATTCTGATTGTCGTAACCCTGAATGGCAAACGGTAATGCTGTTTTCAAATCTGCAATATCAACAGCACAAGCGTCGGGTTTCTCAGTCGGTGTTGTTGTGATTAAATTCGGATTAAATTCTGCTAAATAACCTGCATTACTTAAATCATCAGTCATGATTTGTAATGCATATCGACCATTTTCTACTTGTTGATTGGCTCTATCTATTTCGTTAAAAGAGCGATTATTTTGAACAAAAATCGTAGCGACACCCACTAGTAAGATTAACCCTAGGGTGATGGCTATCATCAGCTCAATAAGTGTATAACCTGTTGTAAGTTTTCGACTACGGCTATGAATGGTCATAATATCTACCTGTTGAAAAGCAATCAGACGAAAACGATGTTAGAGGCATGATGGTAATCCGATCGTAATTTGCGATGAAATGACCTTACGAAAATTATCGTCGCCATATGAACCTTGTCCACATGTGTTCGTTGGCGTTGTTGTGGATAGCATGCCTTGCCATGCAACATCAATTTGATAGATTCCTGGTGTACAGATCCCTTTTGTTGGGTCAGGTGTCTGGATTAGTGTGATACAACCTCGGGCATCTTTCATTGCACCGACTGTATCTGAGCCAAGATTTTCACTGGATCCCTTTAAAATATTACTCCATTCACAAATATCCCGGTTTGCACCTGAAAGGGCTGAGCATGTTGTTGGCTGCGCATCGCCAGTTCCGATGGGATCGGTCGATACATAGTCGCTAGCGCTAGATGCATTATTCTTAAGTCGATTAGCCATATCATCTAATACGAGAATGGCTTGGGAGCGTTGATAAGTTTCTATATCTGAAAGTTGAAGCTTACTTTGTAAATTGGCAAGACCCAGTATTCCAAACCCAAGAATGACTAGCGATATCAATATTTCAAAAAGGGAGAATCCCTGTTGTTTTTTGGTCAAATATGATTTCAACATGTTGAGGATGCCTTTATGTAAGGGCGACCACTGAGGCTGACAGATACACATTGATTCACCGTAGAAGATCCATAAGTAGTTGTAATCAAAAATGTAGGAGCTGATGTTTTCAATCGGCCTGATGCACTATAAATGACACTTGTTGTGCCATCTGGTGTCAGAGTAATTGTTGCGCCCGCGATTGCTCCTTGGTCATCCAACACAGTGTTATCTGCTGCCTTGACTTGCCAGCCATTCAACCAATCACCGCTTTTGGGCGATAAACTAACATTTGAGTTTTTAGAAACGGCCTCACTGCGGGCGATCAATAAACTTGAAAACAAATTGGCTGCGATTGATTTGGCGCGTTGAGATGCTATGAAACTAGAATATGCAGGTGCAGCAATTCCAGCCAAAATGCTCACAAGAATTATTGTAACAAGCAGCTCCATCAGGGTAAAACCTGCTTCAAAGCTGTTTCGATAGCGATGAGGATTAGTTGTATTCATTTTGCTACCAAGAGTTATTAGACGATGTTTTTGTGCCTGTGTTATTGAGACTCAAGGCTCCATCACTAGCTTGCGATGTCCCTGTAATCGGTGTGGCAGTTGCTGTAAATGTTGGAGGCGCTGATGAAACAGCGATCGCAATCGTATAATAACTACTAACATCGCTGGGTGTACTCATACTCAAGGTTGTCAGATCTGATGCATAACTACGGGCATCGAGGAAATACTGTTGTTCGCGTTGTGCGATATCCATCAAATGAGATTGGGCTGATGCTCGTCGACTGCTGATTAAATGGCTTTGATAAGATGGATAAGCAATGGAAGCCAGAATAGCTACCACAGCTACAGCTATCATTAGTTCAAGCAATGTAAAACCTCGTGATATACGACAAAGCTTTGATATATCTATCCGTTCCATGGTAATACCTGACCAACACATATAGTAGATTTCTACTGTCAATAATAGTAGGTCTGCGAGTGAACTGCCATATTTCGGGTAGCTGTTATCATCACTATGCTTAATTTGATGCACTCTGCACAATACCTGTGCTGATGTAAGCTTAAAAAACTTGGCAATTGTTATGAGAAAGTTTGTTTTCGGTTTTTTATTTGTTGCTTTGTTAAATTGAGATTCAATCATATCTGATTAAAAGTGTAGTCGAATTCGCATTTTTTTCTTTTTAAATATAAAAAAAACGCAATTTATCCCCTCTTTTATTTAATTTTGTGAAATAGCTAATCTTCTGGGATCTAATCCTGTTTTTTGTTGTTTCTATGAATTTATCTTCCTTATAAGATAGATCGCTTATCTTGGCCCGAAGTGTGCACTTCTGGTCTCCGAATACAGTGTTTTTCGTTGCAAGATTAGAGGTTGACGGATGTCCCTGCTGGAAGTCAGAAATTTAAGAATTGAATATCCTTCGCGTCATGGCGTGATGGCGGCAGTGAAAGATCTGTCATTCTCAATTGAAAAAGGCGAGATCCTGGGTGTGGTTGGTGAGTCAGGCGCGGGCAAATCGACCATCGGTAATGCAGTCATTGATTTGCTAAGTCCACCTGGTCGCATTGCACGTGGCGATGTTTTTCTGAATGGTGAAAAAATTTCAGATTTGCCGCCGGATGCGATCCGCGAGATCCGCGGTGCGAAGATTGGTTTCATCTTTCAAGATCCAATGACCTCGCTGAATCCGCTTTTTACGGTAGAGCAGCAATTGGTGGAAACCATGCTGGCGAATACCGAGCTGAAAGCCGATGAAGCGTTTGAAAAAGCATTAGAGTTGATGGAAGCTGTTGGTATTCCACAACCGGAACTGCGGATTAAACAATATCCGCACCAATTCTCCGGTGGTATGCGTCAGCGCGTCGTTATTGCTATCGCTTTGTCTTGCGACCCAGATTTAATCATCGCCGATGAGCCAACCACGGCGCTGGATGTTTCCATTCAAGATCAGATCCTGCAGTTGATCCGCAAACTGTGTAAAGAGCGTCAGGTTGGCTGCATGCTGGTCACACACGACATGGGCGTGGTGTCAAACATCACTGATCGTGTCGCTGTTATGTACCGTGGTGATCTGGTTGAAATTGGCACTACCGAACAGGTGTTGGGTGCACCGAATCACCCATACACACAGAGTCTGATTTCTGCCGTGCCGCGCTCTGATGTGAAACTGGTCCGCTTCCCATTGGTCTCTTACATTGAGTCCGCAGAGCCACTGCACTCGATTGATCTGAAAACTCATTGGCTGGGCCAAGCGCAAGACCAACGCGATCATGAAGGTGCCTTGTTGCGGGTTGAAAATGTCAGTCTGCGTTTTCTGACCAAAGACTCCATGTTCCCGTCACGTCGTGAATATGTGCAGGCGAACAATCATGTCAGCTTTGAAATTCAGGAAGGCGAAACCTTCGGTCTGGTTGGCGAATCGGGTTCCGGTAAATCAACGATTGCTCGCGTGATCACGGGCCTCTATCCACCACATGAAGGGAAGGTCATTTTCGAAGGCATTGACCTGACTGCGCTGAAAAGTGAAAAAGAGCGTCGTCCGTTCCGCCGTCAAATGCAGATGGTGTTTCAAAACCCATATTCTTCTCTGAACCCACGTATGAAAGTGGCCGATATTATTGCTGAGCCGATCCGTTTCCATAATCTGGCGGAAAATGAGCGTCAGGTGCAAGAGATCGTCGGCGATCTGCTCGATCACGTTGGGCTTGGCCGCAAAGCCGGTGTGAAATATCCGCATGAATTTTCAGGGGGCCAGCGTCAGCGTATCTCGATTGCGCGTGCATTGGCAACCCGCCCTCGTTTGTTGATTTGTGATGAACCGACATCGGCATTGGATGTATCGGTACAAGCACAGATCCTCAATCTGCTGAAAGATCTGCAGCAGGAACTCAAACTCACCATGCTGTTTATCAGTCACGATCTGCCGGTGATCCGCCAGATGTGTGACCGTATTGGTGTGATGCAAAAAGGAACTTTGTTGGAAGTGGCGAAAACAGAAGATCTGTTTGTGTCACCACAGCATGAGTACAGCCGTAAGCTGATTTCATTGATGCCGGAATTTAAAGGTATGAGCCGCGCTGGATTACAGATCGCGGAAGAAACGGCAGCCGTGAATCAGTCTGCATATTAATTAAAATAGGGAGCTAATTGATGAAAACAGGAATGAGCAAAATTGCTGCTTTGTTGCTGGCTGCAGGTGTTTGCATGCCTTTATATGCTGCAAATGTAAAAGTGGCGCTGGATGCTGATCCAGAATCACTGGATATCTATGAGCAGCTGTCTGGCGGTATTTTGCAATATGCCCACATGTCTTTTGACCCGCTGGTTCGTTTTACCAAAGACATGAAATTTGAAGGCCGTCTGGCGGAATCATGGGAACAAGTGGACGCTAAAACGGTGCGTTTCCACCTGCGTAAAGGGGTGAAATTCCATTCTGGCAATGCGTTCACTGCTGACGACGTCGTGTGGACATACAACCGTATTCTGAAATCAGAAGACTATAAAGGTCTGTTTGAAGTCTACGAAGGGATGAAAAAAGTAGACGATTATACCGTCGACTTGGTTGCCAAAGTGCCATACCCATTGGTGCTGCAGAACGCCACTTACCTGTTCATCATGGATTCCAAGTTCTATAGCGGTAAAACCGAAGACGGTAAAGCCAAAGACGAAATCGTGAAAGCGGCGAACACTTACGCGGCAAACCACGTTTCTGGTACCGGCCCATTCAAACTGGTTGCGCGTGAACAGGGTGTGAAACTGGAACTGGAACGTAATAAAGATTACTGGGATAAAAAATCGCCAGGTAATGTTGATAAGCTGACCGTTGTGCCAATCAAAGAAGATGCGACTCGTGTTGCTGCTTTACTGTCTGGCGATGTGGACATGATTGCACCCGTTGCGCCAAACGATCAGAAACGTGTGCAGTCTGATAGCAATTTGCAGATGGTGACAGAAACCAGTAACCGTATTGTGATGTTTGAATTGAACCAGAACAAAGTGCCGGCATTCAAAGATCAACGCGTGCGCGAAGCGGTCAATCTGGCTGTGAACCAAAAAGGTATCGTTGACAAGATCATGAAGGGTTTTGCGACCCCTGCTGGTCAGATGAGCCCAGAAGGTTATTTGGGTCATACCGCTGATTTGGTGCCTCAGTACGATTTGGCGAAAGCGAAAGAGCTGATGAAAGCGGCCGGTCAGGAAAAAGGTTTCGAGATCACTATGATCGCGACCAACAACCGTTATATCAATGACGCTAAGATCGCTGAAGCTGTTGCTAACATGCTGTCTAAGATCAACATCAAAGTCACACTGAAAACTATGCCAAAAGCACAATACTGGCCTGAATACGACAAGTGTGATGCTGGCATGCAGTTGATCGGCTGGCAGTCTGATACTCAGGATTCTGGTAACTATTTTGAGTATCTGGTGCAGACCAAAGATGCGAAATCCGGTAAAGGTCAGTACAACTGCGGCGGTTACTCCAATGCCGAAGTGGATAAGCTGATTGCGCAATCGAATGCGGAAGTGGACGTTGCAAAACGCACTGTCATGCTGCAACAGATTGAAAAACTGTTAATGAAAGATGCAGCTTATCTGCCTCTGGAATGGCAGAACCTGTCTTGGGCTGCCAAAACCAAGCTGGATATCAAACCAATCGTTAATGGTCTGGATTTCCCATACTACGGCGATCTGAAAGTTAAAGAGTAATTGTGATTAAAGGGCGGCATCGTTGATGCTGCCCTCGATCCGTTTTTTATTAAGATGCAGGATCTTCGTGCATGCTGACTTTTTTGTTTAAACGTTTGGCGCAAGCCATCGTAGTAATGTTTGTGATCAGTCTGGTAGCGTTTGCTATTCAGGATAATTTAGGCGATCCGTTGCGTGAAATGGTCGGACAGGGTGTGTCCGAAGCGCAGCGTGAAGTATTGCGTAGTCAGCTGGGGTTGAATGATCCCTTTATGATTAAGTATTCCCGTTTCCTGACTCATGCCATGCACGGCGATTGGGGAACTTCATTTATTTTTAAAAAGCCAGCGCTGGATATCATTCTGAGCAAGCTGGTGGCAACACTGGAGTTGGTGTTCGCCGCAACCTGTTGGATCATCTTGTTGTCGATCCCATTAGGCGTCTATTGCGCCATTCGTCCACGCGGGTTGGGCAGTAAACTCATTATGGGGATCAGCACCATCGGTATCTCTGTGC
Organism: uncultured Tolumonas sp.; assembly: GCF_963678185.1. Taxonomy (NCBI): domain Bacteria; kingdom Pseudomonadati; phylum Pseudomonadota; class Gammaproteobacteria; order Aeromonadales; family Aeromonadaceae; genus Tolumonas; species uncultured Tolumonas sp. The sequence continues at coordinate 1,706,652 of NZ_OY782757.1, read as the reverse complement.
CGGTGTTCCTGACCGCTATTTTGCTGATGTATGTTTTCTCCATCCAACTGGGCTGGTTGCCATCGTATGGTCGTGGCGAAACAGTGAATGTACTGGGCTGGCAATCAGGCTTGTTTACCATTGATGGTTTAAAGCACCTGCTGCTGCCATCGATTGCACTTTCCTCCATCATGCTGCCGTTGTTCATTCGTTTGGTGCGTTCAGAAATGTTGGAAGCACTGAGTGCTGAGTACGTTAAATTTGCGTGGGCGAAGGGCTTAGATAAAAACAAAGTCTGGTTCCGTCATGCCCTGAAAAACACCATGCTGCCACTGATCACAGTGGGTGGTGTGCAAATCGGTTCGATGGTCGCTTACACCATTTTGACAGAAACGGTATTCCAATGGCCGGGTACTGGCTTTCTGTTCCTGGAAGCGATTACGCGTGTTGATACGCCACTGATCACTGCTTACGTTATCTTCGTGGGCTTGGTGTTTGTGGTTACGAATACCTTGGTCGATCTGCTGTATGGCTTGATCAACCCAACGGTCAAACTGACGTCCAAGGGGGGCTAAGATGTCACAACAAGCAACTATGAGTCGTTGGCAGCGTTTCCGTCAGTCAGATCTGGTTTACTACTTTCTGAAAGACAAAGTCGCCATCTTCTGTTTTCTGATTTTTATCTGCTACGTGGTGCTGGCGACATTAGCCCCGTGGTTGGCGCCGCATAATCCGTATGATCCGTCTACCTATGACATTATGGATGCTGAAATGCCGCCATCATGGCTGGAAGGCGGGGATGCCAACTTCTGGTTAGGTACGGATAATCAGGGCCGCGATATTCTGAGTACCATTCTCTATGGTTCCCGAATTTCACTGGTTATTGGTTTGTTTGCGGTCGCCTTGCAATTAGCGATTGGTGTGGTTGTTGGTTTGGTTGCCGGTTATGTCGGTGGTCGTATCGATAACCTGCTGATGCGTCTGGCGGATATTCAATTATCGTTTTCCACTATGATGGTGGCGATCATCGTATCAGCCATTTTTCAGGCGACCTTGGGCGGCGATTTCTATTCGAAATATGCCATTCTGATGTTGGTGTTGATCATCGGTATTTCCGAATGGCCACAATATGCGCGCACCGTGCGGGCATCTGTGCTGGCTGAGAAGAAAAAAGAGTATGTGGAAGCAGCGCGCGTGATGGGCTTCAAAGCGCCACGCATCATGTTCCGTCATATTCTGCCGAACTGTTTATCACCGATTTTGGTTATCTCTACCGTACAGGTTGCCAATGCCATTATGGCGGAAGCGGCACTGTCATTCTTAGGGTTGGGGATGCCTGTTGATAAGCCATCGCTCGGTTCGCTGATCAGCATTGGCTTTAACTATATCTTCTCCGGTTCATGGTGGATCACGGCATTCCCTGGTATCTGTCTGGTGCTGTTAGTGCTGGTGATCAATCTGCTGGGTGACTGGTTACGTGATTTGTTTAATCCGAAGATTTATAAAGATTAATCAGACATATTCAGTGAATAAAAAAGGGAAGCTATTAGGCTTCCCTTTTTCTTACTTGATATTTGAGTCATTACGCGATGATGGAACCTTCATCATCGTGTTTATCGGTTGGTAATTGGCTAATGCTTTGCATGGCAAAGCGTAAATACATCACTTCCAATACCATGAATAACACGCTTGCAAAGGGCAGTGGTAAACCCAAAATACCCAGCAGCATATCAATGATAATCGCAGGTGTTAGTGCGACTGAGCTGATCCGCACCAATAACGGATAACGCATTTTGACACCTTGTTTTTTTGCCAACCAGCCAGCCAGTAAGGCATAGACCATAGCTTGGGTAATCCGCCATGACCAAGCGAAAGTGACCAGAATCAAGTAAGTAAATGGCAGCACAAATTTGCTGGTGGTTGCTAGAAACTGCTCAATCAACGAACGATCAATGGTCATATCGGGAAAGGTTGAAAAATCAAATGAGCGGGTTTCAATATCACTTTTACGGATATACAGACGGTCCGCGGTAATCAATACCGGGGCCGAGGTTTGCTCTAAGTCGGTAATTTTACCGCTGGTATCTACCACAATAAATGGATCTGTCGTGCCTTTCTCATTGATGATGTAAGGGCGATCTTCCGGGGTTGAGGCGGTGCCGTCCTGAATGGTGAGCTCGGGTAATTCATCCAGATACAATGGCAAGTCGTTTTTAATAAAGGAGAGATAATCGGCCCGGATCTCCATCGTCACTGGCAGGACGACCAGTGCGGAGAGGATCAACAGATATAACGATCCAATGCCTTGCCACTGTTTGGCAACGGATTGGTATAACTGTCGGGAGAAAAATGATAGCCAGACAGCCTGCCACCATGTGAATTTACGCATGACCCGAAACTCCTGCGGTTCAATTGAGTTTATATATTTTGTCTAGCATATCAGTTTGTCCGGCATAAATCAGGCGTAGCACGGTGTTCGGATATTCGGTGGATTTCGTTTGAAAGTTAATATGGCGCAATATTTGTGATATAGCTCATGTTAGACTTTGCCTCCCGTTTTTCGGTGGTGGTGCTATGTCCGCTTTATTACATCAAATCTATCTCTCAACACCCTTGTTTATTCTGGTGTTTATTGGCTATGGCGTGATGCGCTGGGCACAGTGGCCTAAAGTGATGTCAGAGTCATTATCCCGTTTTGTCTTTTCACTCGCCTTGCCGGCGATGCTATTCCATCTGATGAGTGATTTCTCCAAATTACCGCCGGTAGATGCGCGTCTGTTGATCGCGTTTTTTGGTGGCTGCTTTATTGTTTTTACCTTGGGCCGTTTCATGGCCTGGAAACTATTTAAGCTGGACGGTGTATCGCAGTCGGTATTTGCTCTGGGCGGGATTTTTTCCAACAACTCAATGTTGGGGTTGCCGCTGGCAAAAATGATGCTGGGTGACGCCGCGTTACCATCGGTTGCGCTGGTATTAGTATTTAATTCGCTGATCTTATGGACGCTGGTCACGGTCTCGGTAGAGCTGGCCAAACATGGTCGCTTTTCATTTCGTGGTTTTTTCCATACTGTGAAAAGTGTGCTGAAAAACCCGATTGTATTCGGCATTTTAACCGGTACTGCTTGGGGGTTAACCGGGTGGAAATTACCGTTGCTGATTGATAATACCGTGGGCATGATCAGTGGCGCCGCCGCACCCATGGCTTTGTTATCGTTAGGTATGGGATTAGCAGAATATGGGATCGGCGGCAATTGGGGGCAATCGATCAGTATCTGTGTACTGAAACTGATTGGACATCCATTGGCAGCATGGGGAATTGCCCGGTTGATTGGTTTGCCGATCATGGAAACACAGGCTATTGTTTTGTTAGCTTCTATCGCGACGGGTGTGAATGTCTATTTGATGGCGCGGCAGTTCAAAACCATGGAAGGGGTTATGGCGACGAGTCTGTTAGTCTCGACCGTGCTGGCGGCGGTGACAACCCCGTTGTGTGTGGTACTCGCCGGGTAAATTTTCAGCCAGCATTTGCTGGCTTTTATTCTATTGATAATTTCAATTACTCTTGTAATATCGAAGCATGAAAAAAGAATCTGCAACACTCATCTTTGAATCATTAGCATCCGGCATCCGACAGGATATTTATCGTTTGCTGGTGAAGTGTGGTCAAGACGGGATGGTGGCCGGGCAAATCGCCACTACGCTGGGTTTACCACCGAATAATCTGTCATTCCATTTGAAAGCCATGGCGCATGCTGGTTTGTTGTCAGTGGTGCAAGAAGGCCGGTTTCAGCGTTATCGCGCGAACGTCCCGCTGATGCTGGAGCTGATAGATTATCTGACCGCCGAGTGTTGTGGTGGACATCCGGAACAATGTATTCCTCGTTAATGCTCATGAAAGGGAAATAACCATGTCTGAAGTGACTATTTACCACAATCCGAAATGCGGTACATCGCGTAATACGCTGGAAATGATCCGCAATGCCGGTATCGAACCAAACGTGATCCTGTATCTGGAAACACCACCGACTCGCGAGACATTGGTTAAACTGATCGCCGATATGGGCATCAGCGTGCGTGAAGTGTTGCGGAAGAAATGCGACCCCTACGTTGAGTTAGGGTTGGATGATGCTAAATGGTCAGATGAACAGCTGATCGATTTCATGATGCAGCATCCGATCCTGATCAATCGCCCGATTGTGGTGACTGCGTTAGGCACTAAGCTGTGCCGTCCATCTGAAGAGGTGTTGGATATTCTGCCACAAGCACAACAAGGTGCGTTCACCAAAGAAGATGGTGAAAAAGTAGTGGATGCTGAAGGTAAGCGCTTGCTTTGATATTCATAAATAAAGGCTCCGGTAAGGAGCCTTTATTTTATTGGGGTAACGTAATTTTTTACGCCATAAAGTCTTTTATCTGCTGTTCGATACCTGCACTGTCTAGTTTCAGATCGTGATAGATCTCTTCCTGCGTGCCTTGCTCGATAAAGCGATCGGGCAGACCGATATTCAACACCGGTTTTAACAAACGCTGCGTCATCATCCACTCGTTCACTGCCGAGCCGGCACCACCCTGAATCGCATTTTCTTCCACGGTCACCAGAATATCGTGCTGTGCGGTAATGGTTTTCAGCAATTCGGTATCCAGCGGTTTGACGAAACGCATATCGACCAGCGTGGCATCCAGTTTTTCTGCTACCACTTTGGCTTGATGTAACAGGGTGCCAAAACAGAGCAGGGCAATGCCTTGACCGTGGCGCACAATACGGCCCTTGCCAATGGGTAAAGTCTCAAGCTCAGTGCTGATTGCAGCACCACAACCACTACCGCGTGGGTAACGTACTACCGCGGGTTGGTTAAGCTGATAACCGGTGGTGAGCATCAGGCGACATTCATTTTCATCCGAAGGCGTCATGATCACCATGTTGGGCACGGTACGCAGGAAACTGATATCAAAAGCGCCCTGATGCGTCGGGCCATCGGCACCGACTAAACCGGCACGGTCAATGGCAAACAAGACGGGCAGATTCTGAATCGCCACATCATGAATGATCTGGTCGTAAGCACGCTGCGTAAAGCTGGAATACATCGCCACTACTGGCTTCATGCCTTCGATGGCAAGCCCGGCGGCAAATGTCACTGCATGCTGTTCAGCAATCGCGACATCAAAATAACGGTCAGGATATTGCTGAGAAAACTCGACCATGCCAGAGCCTTCACGCATCGCCGGTGTGATGCCGACCAGTTTGGTATCGACGGCAGCGGTATCGCATAACCATTGTCCAAAAATGTTGGAGAAGGTCGGTTTGCTGCTTTTACTTTTCGGCAAACAGTCATCTTCGGGGTTAAATTTTGGCACCCCGTGATAACCGATAGGATCTTTTTCAGCAGGGTCATAACCCTTACCTTTTTTGGTCATCACATGCAGCAGTTGTGGGCCTTTCAGCTGACGCATATTTTTCAGCGTTTTTACTAATGCTTTGATGTCGTGACCGTCAATCGGGCCGATGTAGTTAAAGCCCAGCTCTTCAAACAGAGTTCCTGGGATCACCATGCCTTTAATGTGTTCTTCGGCACGGCGTGCCAGCTCTTTCACGGGCGGCATGCCGGATAAAACTTTTTTGCCACCTTCACGCAAGGTGGTGTAAAGCGAACCGGATAACCATTTTGCCAGATGGTTATTCAGTGCACCGACGTTTTCCGAAATCGACATCTCGTTATCATTTAAGATAACCAGCATGTCTTCGTGCAGATCACCGGCATGATTCAGTGCTTCAAATGCCATACCGGCCGTCAGCGCACCATCACCAATCACGGCAACGACTTTTTGATCCAGTCCCTGACGTTTCGCGGCGACCGCCATACCTAATGCGGCACCAATTGAGGTGCTGGAATGACCAACACTCAGCGGGTCGTATTCACTCTCTTCGCGCCACGGGAAAGGGTGGATCCCGCCTTTCTGGCGGATGGTTTCCATCTGATCGCGGCGACCAGTCAGAATTTTATGTGGATAGGCCTGATGACCGACATCCCACACCAGTTTATCTACCGGGGTCTGATAGACGTAATGTAATGCGACGGTCAGTTCTACGACGCCGAGCCCAGATGCCAGATGGCCGCTGCTGCGGCTGACCGAGTGCAGTAAAAACGTGCGCAACTCCTGACACAACTGGGTCAAACGATCTTCCGGAAATTGCCGCAGATCCGCTGGTGAATTCACTAATGCCAGCGTTGGATATTCGGTCATATCAATCGTCATGGGTTTATTATTATCCGACATTAATATGCGCGCTCAATGATGTAATCGGCGAACGCAGACAATATTTCAGTGTTGTAAGGCAGTGGTTGCAGTGCCGCGAGTGCTTGTTGGTGTAAGTCACGCGCCAGTGCACGGGCGGCATCTAAACCTAACAGGGCAGGGTAGGTGCTTTTCTCTAAAGCTTGATCTGAACCCTGCGGTTTACCCAGTGTTTCGGTATCACTGACCACATCCAGAATGTCATCTTGCACCTGAAACGCCAGACCAATTGCTGCTGCATAGGTTTTCAGTGCCGACAGTGTCTCAGCCGTCACATTCTGCTGACACAATGCGCCTAATTGCACGGCACACTCAATCAGCGCACCGGTTTTATGGCGGTGAATTTGCTCCAGTGCCTGCAAGCCGACATGCTGGCCTTCGGCCGCCAGATCGAGAGCCTGACCACCACACATACCGGCATAACCGGATGCCTGTGCTAAAGCGCCCAGCATTTTGACTTGTTGTGCGCGTAAGTGTTCAGGAAATGTGTGATCAGCCAGAATAGAGAAGGCGAGTGTCTGTAAAGCATCACCCGCCAGCACAGCAGTTGCTTCATCAAACGCTTTATGTACGGTTGGATGACCACGACGTAGATCATCGTCATCCATCGCTGGCAAGTCGTCATGGATCAGCGAATAAGCATGAATACACTCAATAGCCGCCGCTGGGCCGTCTAATAAGGCTTCTTCAACATCCAGCATTAAACCGGTGGCATACACCAGAAATGGTCGTACACGTTTACCTCCCAGCACTAGCCCATGCCGCATGGCGGCTTTTAAATTAGGGGATAGATCGGGTAAGGCTTCAATATGCTGTAACAGCAGGCTATCAATGCGTTGTCGATAGTGCTGGGAAAAGGTCTGCAATGACACTTATTCGTCCTCTGCGCTCGAGCGGGTGGTTTGTTCAACAGTAAAGGGTGCCAGTTTTTCCTGCTCACCCTGTTGTAACAAGATCTGCACCTGTTGCTCAGCCTGTTCTAATTTTTGTTTACTTACCCGGGCCAGCTGAATGCCGCGTTCAAATTGTTTCAGTGCTGTTTCCAGTGGGAGGTCGCCTTGTTCAAGCTGTTGAACAATTTGTTCCAGCTCGCCGAGTGCGGCATCAAAACTTAATGATTCGGTCTTTTTCGCGGCCATGACGGGTTCTGATTATCAAAGTAAATAATTTACCTATCTTACCATTAGTCTATCGTGCAGGCGTAGAAACTCTGTGATCTCGCCCGACAAGGCTTAGTTTCTGGCGCTGGCTGGATTATAATGCGCCACTTTTCGCCAGCTAACCGAGCGTTGACATGAAGTTCATCATTAAACTGTTTCCAGAAATCACCATTAAAAGTAAATCCGTTCGCCAGCGCATGGTGAAAATTTTGCAAGGTAACATCCGTAACGTCCTACAAAAAGTGGATGAAACCGTCACTGTGCGTAACGACTGGGACAAGCTCATGGTGTCCAGTAAAAATGATGCGCCTGAAAATCGCGACAAGCTGGTTGAGCGTTTAGGCTGTATTCCTGGTATTCAGGCTTTTCTGGAAGTTACACAGCTCCCATTCACCGATCTGCACAGCATTTACGAGCACACTGCGGCTGTTTATGGTTCCACCATTGCGGATAAAACCTTCTGTGTGCGGGTAAAACGCAAAGGGAAACATGAATTTTCATCCATCGAAATCGAGCGTTATGTTGGCGGTGGTCTGAATCAGAATTTTCCGTCGAAAGGGGTTCGACTCTCTCATCCTGATCTGCAAATCAACCTGCAGATTGAAAACGATCAACTGTATCTGGTGACCGCGATTCATAAAGGTTTGGGCGGCTATCCATTATCGACACAGGAAGATGTATTAAGCCTGATGTCGGGTGGTTTCGACTCTGGCGTGGCTTCTTACCTGTTCATCAAACGTGGCAGTCGAGTGCATTATTGCTTCTTCAATCTGGGCGGTGCCGCACATGAAATTGGCGTAAAACAGGTCGCCTATTATCTGTGGAGCAAATACAGCCAGTCGCATCGAGTGAAATTTGTTGCCGTACCTTTTGAACCCGTGGTCGGTGAAATTCTGGAAAAAATCGATAACGGCCTGATGGGGGTGGTGCTGAAACGAATGATGATGCGCGCGGCTTCCCGTGTGGCAGAGCGTATGGGCGTGGAAGCATTGGTGACGGGGGAAAGTGTCGGTCAGGTTTCCAGCCAGACAGTGACTAATCTGTCGGTCATTGATCGCGTGACAGAAACGCTGATCCTGCGCCCACTGATTGTCAGCGATAAGCAAGACATCATCGATCAGGCGCGTGCGATAGGCACCCAGGAATTTGCGGAAACCATGCCGGAGTATTGCGGCGTCATTTCCAATAAACCAACCGTAAAAGCGCGTTATGACGACGTGCTGGCCAACGAAGAAAAATTCAATTTTGAGATCTTAGATAATGTGATCGCGAATGCCAAAGTGATGGATATTCGTGATATTGCCAATGAAACGGCCGCACAGGTGCAGGAAGTTGAAACGACTTCTTCCTTGACGGAAAACGAAGTAATTCTGGATATCCGTTCACCGGATGAGCATGAAGAACAACCGTTTACACCGGAAGGTATGACCGTTCTGCATTTACCATTTTATAAACTGGCTACACAGTTTGGTGATTTGGACCAGAGCAAAACCTACTTGCTGTATTGTGAGCGTGGCGTGATGAGCAAATTGCAGGCGTTGTATCTGAAAGAGCAGGGCTTTAATAATATTAAGGTTTACCGCCTGAATTAATCCATCGCAAAAAGTCGGCTGTGGCGTTGTGGTTTAATCAACGATTCAGCCGAACCCTGTACCAGTAACATGGTACAAAAAGTAAAGTTGGCGTCTAATTCTATGCAGTGGGGGGCACTCATGGAATGTGACCGACACATTGAGGTTGAAATGACATTCGGGTTTATCCCCCGTGTTGTAGTTAACAAACACTGTAGAAGGTACACATAATGAGTTTTTCCTCTAACCGCATTTATCGGATGCAAAACCCCATCCAAAACTATGCCTGGGGCAGTAAAGAGGCGTTCCAGCAGATGTATGGTGTTGCCAACCCAGAGCACCAACCGCAAGCAGAGATCTGGATGGGGGCCCATCCCAACGGCTGTTCTACTTTAATCAACGAGCATGGCGAACCCCTGCGTTTAGATGCCTTCATTCAACAAGATGCAGCCGCTGTTCTGGGTGATGCGTTGGCGAATTTTGGCGAACTGCCTTATCTATTTAAAGTGCTGGCCGCTGCGGAACCGTTATCCATTCAGGTTCATCCGGATAAAGCCAGTTCTGAAGCTGGTTTTGCGACAGAAAATGCAGCAGGCGTACCACTCGCGGCTGCGCAGCGTAACTTTAAAGATCCCAACCACAAACCAGAATTGGTCTATGCGCTGACGCCTTATCGGGCAATGAATGGTTTCCGTGAGTTTGCAGAAATCACTTCGCTACTGCAGGGTTTATCGCTACCGGCTCTGCAAGCAGAAATAGATGCCTTTTGTCAGCAGCCTACTGATGAGACGCTAAAAGCGTTATTTGCTGCTTCATTGCGCTTACAAGGCGACGCGCGTCGCGAAACGGTGACTCGCTTGCTGGCGACGGCACAACTGCGTCAGGATGAAGAAGCGTTCGCGGAAGTGCTGCGTTTAGCTGCGTTTTACCCAGAAGATATGGGCTTGTTCGCGCCATTGCTGTTGAATGTCATTACTTTACAGCCCGGCGAGGCGATGTTCCTGTACGCTAAAACTCCACATGCCTATCTGCAAGGTGTTGGGTTAGAAGCAATGGCCAGCTCGGATAATGTCTTACGAGCCGGTTTAACACCAAAACACATGGATATTGACGCATTGCTGGCGAATGTGGATTTTGTCGCTAAACCAGCAGCGGAATTATTGATGCGCCCGATGGTACTGGGGCCAATCAGTGATTATCCGATCCCGGTGACGGATTTCTCGTTTACTTTGGTCAATCTGAATGCAGAAGCCATTGCCAGCGAAACCAGTACGGCGCTGATCCTGTTTTGCTTGCATGGTACGGCGACAATCCATACCGGTGCGGATACGCTGACCTTATCAGCGGGGGAATCCTGTTTTGTGCCTGCTGCAGCGGTGAGTTTTGCCGTGAGTGGTGAAGGTCAACTGGTCCAGATTGGTTCGCGCTAATTTTCGATGGCCTAACATTTTGCACTAAGAAAAAGGACGCCTCGGCGTCCTTTTTTGTTTCTACATTATTTAGACGGCAGACAAATACCAATCCCCGCCAGACCACAATATCCGTCTGGGTTTTTAGCCAGATATTGCTGGTGGTGTTGTTCGGCGAAATAAAAATCGTGCGCAACAGCGATTTCGGTCGTAATGGTGCGGGAATCATTATACGCCCACATGGCTGACTGATAATGATCACGACTTTGGATCGCTTCCTGCTGTTGAGATTCGGTGCTGGTCAAGATCATCGAGCGGTATTGCGTACCGATATCGTTACCCTGACGCGCGCCCTGCGCTGGGTCATGGTGCTCCCAGAACAATTTTAATAATTGGGCATAACTAATGACTTTTGGATCAAACACCACACGAACGCTTTCCGCATGGCCGGTATAACCGGAACAGACCTCTTCATATGTCGGGTTTGGTGTATAACCGGCCTGATAACCCACTGCCGTCACATAGACGCCCGGTTGTTCCCAAAATAACCGCTCTACGCCCCAGAAACAGCCCATGGCAAAATGGGCAACCTCTAACCCAGCTGGGTAAGGCGGTAGCATGCTGACCTGTTTTACATAATGTAATGGCTCCAGCTCCATGGGTGTTGTGCGGCCCGGTAATGCTTCAACCGGCGCGACCATTCGGGTTCGTGTATGCATAGCCTGACCTCTGTACTAATTCATGAGAGAAATAAACAAAATCTGATTGCTATTAAAGTATACGCTGCATAGAATACGACCCTTCAAAAATCAGTCACTTTTTTTAAGTTCCTTGCCTTCGACGGTTTGACTGGTCCATCACGAAGGCTACTAACCCGTAAGGAGCAACTCATGCGTCACTACGAAATCGTATTCATGGTTCATCCGGACCAGAGCGAACAAGTTCCAGGCATGATCGAGCGTTATACCGGTGCTATCAAAGCTGCTGGTGGTACTATCCATCGTCTGGAAGATTGGGGTCGTCGTCAACTGGCTTACCCAATCGACAAACTGCACAAAGCTCATTATGTTCTGATGAACGTAGAATCTGAGCAGAGCGCTATCGACGAACTGGAAAACAACTTCCGTTTCAACGATGCGGTTATCCGCAACATGATCATGCGCACTAAACACGCTGTGACTGAAGTATCTCCGATGCTGAAAGCACGTGAAGAGCGTCCACGTCGTGACGACGTGCGTGCCGAAGAAGCTGAAGAAGCTGCTGAATAATTCCAGTCATCATAGAGGATAATCGACATGTCACGTTTTTTCCGTCGTCGTAAGTTCTGCCGTTTCACTGCTGAACGTGTAATCGAAATCGATTACAAAGACACCGTTACTCTGAAAAACTACGTTACTGAATCTGGCAAGATCGTACCAAGCCGTATCACTGGTACTCGTGCTAAATATCAGCGTCAACTGGCACGTGCTATCAAACGTGCTCGTTACCTGGCTCTGCTGCCGTACACCGATCTGCATAACAAGTAATCGGCAACTGGCCTAACTCAACCTAATCGAGGAAAGGTAATGGAAGTTATTCTGTTAGACAAAATCGCTCATCTGGGCGGTCTGGGTGAAAAAGTTACAGTTAAAAGCGGTTTCGCTCGTAACTACTTGTTCCCACAAGGCAAAGCTGTAATGGCTACCAAAGACAATCTGGCTGCTTTCGAAGCTCGCCGCGCTGAACTGGAAGCCAAACTGGCTGACGTTAAAGCTGCTGCTGAAGCTCGTGCTGCTCAGTTGTCTGCACTGACCAACGTAACTATCGCTACCAAAGCTGGTGACGAAGGTAAACTGTTCGGTTCAGTTGGCACCCGTGATATCGCTGATGCGATCACTGCTGCTGGTGTTGCTGTTGCTAAGAGCGAAGTTCGCATGCCGGACGGCGTTCTGCGCAGCGTTGGTGAATACGACATCGTTGTTCACCTGCACACTGATGTAAACACCACTGTTAAAGTGGCTGTTGTTGCTGAATAATTTTATTCAGTAATAGACATCGTTGAATAGGCCAATCCCTTGGGGTTGGTCTTTTCATTTCTGGTAAAAAAAGATGACAAATCATTATCCCATCAATGAAATTTTCCAGAGTATCCAAGGGGAAGGCTTTTTCTCCGGGGTGCCGGCTATTTTTGTTCGCCTGCAAGGCTGTAAAGTCGGCTGCTCGTGGTGTGATACGAAACATTCATGGGAACTGAATGCCGATCATCTTATCCCTATCCGGCAATTTACGGTAAAAAAACCTAAAGCGGCCTGGAGTTGGTTTAGTCCAGAAGAGATCTTGTCTTGTTTTTCTGAACAAGGTTATACCGCAAAGCATGTGGTGATCACTGGCGGGGAACCTTGCGAATACGATCTGATGGCGTTGTCGCAGACGTTATTGGCACATGGTTATCGCGTACAGATAGAAACCAGCGGAACCCAACCCATTCGTGCGGATGACGCTTGTTGGGTCACGGTATCACCCAAAATTAAGATGGCGGGTGGGTATGAGGTATTGGCTGAAACCCTGCTGCGGGCCAATGAAATCAAGCATCCTGTCGCAACCGCGAAACACATTGCCCAGCTTGATGCCTTATTAGCGGATATTGATGTTTCCCAAAAAGTGATCTGTTTACAACCTATTAGCCAGAAACCGCGTGCGACAGCATTGGCGATGGAAATTTGTATTCAACGTAACTGGCGTTTATCTATTCAACTGCATAAATATCTCGATATCGAATAATCTCGGCTTTTTTGCCACAAAACATAAAGATAGCACGACAGGTGTGTTGTAATAACCGTCTTCTATTGCTAACCCATTTATTGCTAATTTATCGGAGGGGGGCATGCAGACCGTTAGTTTCTTATTCTTTAATATCATCCTACCTATTTTTATCCCTATTGGTGCAGGTTACCTGTTACAGCGAAAGTTCCCGCTGAATGTCGCCACCTTAACCAAAATTCAATTTTATATTTTTATTCCGGCACTATTGTTTACCACGATTTATAAGACGGAATTGAATAGCGCATTACTTCAGGATCTGATTCTGGCGAATCTGGTGTTGTTTGCATTGCTCTGGGTAGTTTGCCTGGGGTGTGCCCGCTTCTTAAAGCTGGATGCCAGTAAACGTAGTGCATTTATCAATTCAGTCTGTTTTTACAATAGTGGTAATTACTGTATTCCGCTGGTGCAGTTGATGTATCACACGGCCTTTGCATTTTCGGTACAAATTGTCGTGATGCTGATCCAGCAATTGTTAACGAATACCATTGGTGTGATGAATGCCAACAGCAGTAATCGCTCGTGGAAAGCTGCGGTGTTGGATAACTTTCGTATGCCTATGACCTATGCAGTATTACTGGCGTTGCTTTGTCGCTGGCTGAGCATTGATGTGCCCAAACCGCTTTGGACATCGATGGATCTGATGGCACAAGGGTTAGTACCAACGGCATTAGTGACCTTAGGCGCACAGCTGGCCAGCACGCGGTTGTATGTACGTAATTTCCGGGTCTTAGTATCGAATGGCATGCGATTATTGGCTGGCCCATTGTTGGCAGCACTCGTATGTTGGATTTGGGGCATCCATGGCGTGGTGGCTCAGGTGATGGTGATTTGTGCTGCAGCGCCATCTGCAGTGAATACGGTATTGCTGGCGATAGAATATAAATCAGACCCTGAGTTTGCCTCACAGACAGTCTTTCTATCGACCTTATTAAGCGCGTTAACCATGCCAGTTGTGATAGCGTTAGTGCAATTTTTGTGATGATTGTTTTTTAAACAATCATAGCTTCTGCTATAGTTAACGTATATAGATGTTGTTTAGGGGATGGAATATGAATGTTTCTGCAAGCAGTGCTGATTATGGACAAATAGCATTAACTGCCAGTTTGGCCAAAAAACAGCAGGAAGCACAGGGACAGGCAGCTCTTCAGCTGATCCAAAGCGCAGCGGTTACTGTTCCGCAACCCACCCCAGCAGCTTCTTCCGGTTCTTCCGATGAACGTGTGGGTTCCAACATCAATATCACGGTTTGATATGATTGTTCGGATTTAAACGGGGCTTAATGCCCCGTTTGTCGTTATTCGCGGCCGTAAATCTGGTTTTCTTGTTCACTGACGCGAATGAAGGTGGTGCGTTTGGTGAGCTCTTTCAGCTTTGCTGCACCAACATAGGTACAAGTTGAGCGCACACCGCCCAGAATGTCTTGGATCGTGGAAGAGACGGAACCGCGGAAGGCGAGTTCGACCGTTTTCCCTTCAGAGGCGCGGTAATGTGCGACGCCACCGGCATGTTGTTCCATCGCAGTGGATGAACTCATGCCATAAAAACGCATAAAGGTTTTACCATTGCGTTCAAATTTCTCGCCACCGGATTCTTCATGGGCTGCCAGCATACCGCCGAGCATCACGAAATCAGCACCGCCGCCAAAGGCTTTGGCAACGTCACCCGGGCAAGTGCAGCCGCCATCTGCGACGATTTGTCCGCCTAAGCCATGGGCGGCATCAGCGCACTCAATAATGGCCGAGAGCTGCGGATAACCGACGCCGGTTTTCACGCGGGTGGTACAGACCGAGCCTGGGCCAATGCCGACCTTAACTATATCAGCACCAGAGAGCACAAGCTCTTCCACCATTTCACCGGTTACCACGTTACCGGCACAAATAACGTGTTGCGGAAATGCGTCGCGTACTTTTTTGACGAAATCAGTGAAATGTTCCGAGTAACCATTGGCCACATCCACACAGATAAAACGTAATGCCGGCGATAAGGCCAAGATGCGCTGCAACTTCAGGAAATCTTCTTTCGATGTACCGGTAGACACCATGCAATATTGCAACATGGCATCGTTACTTTGCTGTATGAAGGCTTGCCATTGCTGTTCACTATAATGCTTATGGATCGCGGTCATGACGTCGAAACTGGCCAGTGCTTTGGCCATGGTAAACGTGCCAACAGTATCCATATTGGCCGCAATGATCGGTACACCATGCCAAGTAGTTTGCGTGTGGCGAAAGCGAAATTCACGATGTAATTCGACTTGTGAGCGACTGCTCAGTGTGGAGCGTTTAGGGCGGAACAGGATATCTTTAAAACCGAGCTTCAGATCTTCTTCGATACGCATGGGTCATTGCCTCAATGTATTACTGAAAATCAGGCACAAAAAAACCGGTAGGTTTCTAAGGCCTCCGGTTTTGGACATCATACGCTGCTTTTAGCGAGATACAATGGTTGTTAGTGCATTTGTATCAGTAATGTTAACGCAGCGACAGAAACTAAAAATGCAAAACCATACAACAGATAATGCAGGAATTTAGTTGGGTGAATACCTAAATCATGCAAACCATGATAGACACGGTGCATCGCATGAAAGATAGGCAATGCGATGGCGGCTAACAGAACCGGTGCACCCCACCAAGATGTCGCCAGCGCGTGCATTTTTTCATAACTTAAGGTGTCGGCATTCAGAATACCAAGTGGCACCAGCAATCCGGTGATCAGGATCAACACCGGCAACAGCACGGCGGCAACCACGCCACCCGCACCAAACAATAACCAATATACAGGTTCATCAGAACGTTTCATGGTGAATGCTCCTTATCAGGCCAATATCGCAATCAATAATACGATCACGCTAACAACAGCCAGACCGATGTATTGCGCCATAATGATGGGTTTTTCCGGCATCAACTCTTCGCCCTTAAAGATACGAATTGCTTTAGGGGCCAGAGAGAACCAGGTTTTGGCATGAAACAGACATGCAACCAAGGCGAGCAGATGAAATAAGATCGCTAATGGGCTGTGTAACGCCGTCAACCAGCCAGCAAATGCGTCTGGCCCTTGGCTTAAGCGCAACAGACCACACAGCAGGATAACGGCGTAGGCACCCACAAAAATACAAGTACCTTCGCGCAGCATGTAGCCAGTATAAAAACTGTTACGTAACCACCAGCTCTTTTTAACCTGACGGACATACGGTTTACGTTTGCTTTGAGAGATATCCATGATCAGTCCTCCGGTTTGAACATCGCGATGACATAATCTTTCGCACTTTCAGCTTTATAAAGTTGAATTGCGGCAGCCGGGTCAACGCCTTTCGGACAAACTTCAGAACAGAAACCAACGAAAGTACAACTCCATACACCAGCTTCCTGGTGGATGAGTTTCATTCTCTCTTCCTTGGCACCATCACGACTGTCTTCGTTGTAACGATAGAGCAGGGCAATCGCGGCTGGGCCGAGGAATTCTGGTTTCAGTGCATATTGCGGACAGGCTGCGTAACACAGACCACAGTTAATGCACTGTGAGAACTGTTTGTATTGCGCAAGCTGTTTTGGCGTCTGGATGTATTCACCATCACAAAGATTTTTTTCTTCTTTCGGGATGATGTAAGGCTTAATTTTTTCCAGTTTCTGCATGAAATCAGACATATCCACCACGAGATCGCGCTCGATAGGGAAATTTGCCAGTGGTTCAAGGCGAATTTTGCCTTCACTGATGTAATCACGCAGGAACGTTTTACAGCCCAGTTTTGGTTTACCATTCACCATCATGCCGCAAGAACCGCAAATCGCCATACGGCAAGACCAACGGTAGCTCAGGGTTGAGTCAATGTGATCCTTGATATGGGTCAGCGCTTCCAGGATCGACATTTCATGGGTAAATGGTACCTGATAACGCTGGGTCCACGGTTCGTTATCCTCTTCAGGACGATACCGTAATACTTCAATCTCCATGATCTCAGCCATTATTTCGCTCCCTTCTCTGCTTCTGAGCCATACACGCGTTTTGCTGGCTGTGACTTGGTAATTTTGACATCACTGTATTCAATGGTCGGAGCACCATTTTCATTGCGGAAAGCCAATGAGTGTTTCAGATAGTTCACATCATCACGTTCTTCATAACCATCGATGCGCTGGTGTGAACCGCGTGATTCCTTACGCTGCATGGCGGAGTGCGCCACAGATTCCGCCACATCAAGTAAGAAGCCCAATTCAATGGTGTAGAGCCAATCAGTGTTAAAGACGGATGATTTATCCGTTACACGAACACGTTTATAGCGTTCTTTCAGCTCTTTTAGCTTATCAATGGTGTTTTGCATGGTTTCAGCGGTACGGTAGATACCCACGCCGCTTTCCATCGCATCACCCATCTCATTACGGATATCGGCTGGATTTTCTGTGCCACCGTTTTCCATCAGAGCCATTGATTTTGCAACGACTTCCATACCCTGGCGATACAGAATATTGCTGTCGATATGGCTGTGTTGTTGAGCAAACAAGGCGGCTTGTTCACCGGCCACTTTGCCGAATACCACGATTTCACACAGGGAGTTTGAACCTAAACGGTTGGCACCATGCAGACCATTCGATGCACATTCACCCACAGCAAACAGACCTGGCATGCGGGTTGCGCCCAGACCGTCCGTTTCGATACCACCCATGGTGTAGTGAACGACTGGACGAACCGGGATCGGCTCTTTGACCGGGTCAACACCCATATAGGCACGCGATAGTTCGCAAATGAAGGGCAGACGTTCCAGCAGTTTTTTCTCGCCCAGATGGCGCAGATCCAGATGCACGATATCACCGAACGGCGATTCTATCGTGCGACCGCGTTGCTGTTCCTGCCAGAAGGCTTGTGACAAGCGGTCGCGTGGACCCAACTCCATGTATTTGTTTTTGGTTTCACCCACGGGAATTTCCGGGCCTAAACCATAATCCTGCAGATAGCGGTAACCATCTTTGTTCAGCAGAATGCCGCCTTCACCACGGCAGCCTTCGGTCATCAGAATGCCTGAACCGGGTAGGCCGGTTGGATGATACTGAACAAATTCCATGTCGCGCAGTGGTACACCATGACGGTAAGCCAGTGCCATACCATCACCAGTAACAATGCCGCCATTGGTGTTGAAGCGATAAACACGGCTGCCACCACCGGTGGCAATAATGACGGATTTCGCCTGAATAATGCGGGTGACGCCATTTTGAATATCAAAACAGACCACACCTTGCGGACGACCATCATGTACTAACAAATCGAGTACGAAATGTTCATCAAAGCGCTTAATAGAAGGGTATTTAATCGAAGTCTGGAACAGGGTATGCAGAATGTGGAAGCCAGTTTTATCGGCAGCAAACCAAGTACGCGGAATTTTCATGCCGCCAAATGGACGAACGTTAACTTTGCCGTCTTCTTTTCTGCTCCAAGGACAGCCCCAGTGTTCCAGTTGAGTCAGTTCTTTCGGCGCATTTTCAACGAAATACTCAACGACATCCTGCTCACATAACCAGTCGCCACCAGAAACGGTGTCATGGAAATGATTGTCGAGACTATCATCTTCACGAACTACCCCAGCTGCACCACCCTCAGCAGCCACAGTATGGCTACGCATTGGATAAACTTTCGATATCAGTGCTATTTCCAGCTCGGGATTTTTTTCTGCAATTGCAATCGCAGCTCGTAATCCACCGCCTCCTGCTCCGACAATCGCGACATCGGTCTTGATAATGTCCACTTAGGCCTCCTCTGGCTCATAAATCCAAGCGTTTGTTATGCGACTCTTTGATGGTCTATTAACAATAGACTCAATCTGTACAACCATCTTCTGCTTATTTGTTGATAAACGCATGAACAGAAATAGTTAATTTCTAACGTGTTAAAAAATTGTAGCGAAAGCAAACACGTAAAAATGAGAATCAGCTCTCTTTTATCCGGATGGTCATCCTGACACGCGCGATATTTTGCCAGAAATGACCTATCAAGATCTTGTTTCTCATCAAAGCGTTGCGATTATAGAAGAACTTGGGGTGTTTCGGAGGGAACAGCAGACCTGAATTTCAGATCTGCTGTGGCAGAATGTTATTGCGCTGAAGTGTTATTGAGTTGTGCGAAAATTTGACCTAAACGAGTTTCAGTCTCGGGTTTGAGATGTTCAGCAAACTCCAGCATATTCGGTGGAAACAAACAAACGACTGTACTGCCCAGCTTAAACAACCCCATCTCTTCACCTTTTTTCAGCGTGATAGGGGTATTGCCATGGAAGTCCCAACGTTTGACCAGTTTTCCGGCGGGTGGTGTGACGGTGCCAGCCCAGACAGTTTCAATACTGGCTACGATGGTTGCCCCCACTAATACCAATGCCATAGGGCCATACGGTGTTTTGAAGACACAAGCGACACGTTCATTGCGGGCAAACAGATTCGGTACGTTTTGCGCAGTCAGTGGATTGACCGAAAACAGATCGCCGGGGATATACACCATGCTCTGTAATTCACCATCCAGCGGCATATGAATGCGGTGATAGTCGCGGGGTGACAGATAGATAGTGGCAAATTTGCCGTTCTGAAACTGATCGGATAAATCGTCATCGCCGCCCAGCAGTTCGCGGGCACTGAAATCATGGCGTTTAGCTTGAATGATACGACCGTATTGAATGTCACCCAACTGGCTAATACAACCATCGACAGGTAATGCAACCGCGTCAGGAGCAGCGACGATAGGGCGCAGACCATCTTTTAATTTGCGGGTAAAAAAGGCATTAAAAGTTTTGTAATGCGCCGGATCTTCAAACTCGGCTTCGCTCATATTGATATTAAAACGCTTAATAAACGCCTTAATCAGCCAAGTTGTCACGGCACCGGCTTTTGCAGCTGCCAGATAACCAACCAGTCGGGACACCGCATGTTTTGGTAACAGATATTGGGCTGCTATTTTCAGCACATCCAGCAATTTCATGGTGAACCTCAAACAAATCAATAATAAATAAAGGGCGCGAATTCTACGCCACTTCATCGTCAGTGTGAAAATTATTCGCGGCTGACATGCCGCATATTGCGTGCATCCTGCATCGATTCCAGAATACGGTGATAGTTTTGATAGCGTTCCGCTGCAATTTTGCCTTCGTCCACCGCCGCCCGGATCAAACAACCCGGATCTGAACCATGTTTACAGTCTCGGAATTTACAACCGCCCAAATAATCGCGGAATTCTTTAAAACACCAGGTGACACGATCATTTTCCAGATGCCACAGCGAAAACTCACGGATGCCGGGGGAATCGATCAGCATACCGCCATTCGCAAAATGATACAGACGGGCAGTGGTGGTGGTGTGTTGACCTAAGCCGGATTGATCGGATATTTCCCCAGTCAGCGCTTTTGCGTGCGGATCTAACGCATTGATCAAAGATGATTTACCGACACCGGATTGCCCAACAAACACGCTGATTTTATCTTTTAGCTGTGCTTGTAGTTCATCCAGACCATGTTCAGTTTCACAGCTGACATTCAGAAGCGGATAACCGAGGTTGCGATAAATATCTAACTGCTTTTCCAGTTTTTCGCGCGAGACATCATCCAGCAGGTCGATTTTATTCAGCACTAACAGAGGTTGGATCTCAACGTGTTCGGCAGCGACTAGATAACGATCCACCAGATTGGTCGAGAACTCCGGTAACACCGCAGAAACAATGACGATTTGATCGATATTGGCGGCAACCGGTTTGATCCCATCATAAAAATCGGGGCGGGTCAGTACCGACTGGCGTGGATGAACGGCTTCGACGATACCGCTGATCCCTTGCAAAGCTTCGCTGCCTGCGCGCCAAACGACGCGATCGCCGGTTACCAGACTGCCTAAGGTGCGACGCATGTTACAGCGATGAATTTCACCGTTGCTATCTTCAATATCGGCGTGTTTTCCGAACCGACTGATCACCAGTCCTTCCAGCGGCGGGCCTAACAGGCTGTCATCAATATCCGCTTGTGGTTTTTGCAAACGTTTTTGGTGATTAGCACTGACCCGGCGTTGCTGGCCATGACTGAGTTTTGGTTTTTTCGCCACAGTGTCAATTTCGCAATAATAGAGAAAGTCGCTATGATACACCTGATTACTGATTTTCCCGATAACAAGGACATACGATGAGCCAAAATGAACAGAATCTGATCTGGTTAGACATGGAAATGACCGGTCTGGAACCAGAAACTGACCGTATTCTGGAAATAGCTATGATTGTTACGGATAAAGAGTTGAATATATTGGCGGAAGGGCCGGTGCTGGCTATTCACCAATCTGATGAAGTGCTGGCAGGCATGGATGAGTGGAATACCCGCACTCATGGTGAATCAGGTTTAGTGGCGCGTGTTCGTGCCAGTGAATATGACGAAGCGAAAGCGATCGTCGTGTGTCTTGAATTTATGAAAGAGTGGGTGCCAGAGCGTCAATCGCCAATGTGTGGTAACAGTATCGGTCAGGATCGCCGCTTCATGGTGCGTTATATGCCGGAGCTGGAGCGTTATTTCCATTACCGTAATATTGATGTCAGCACAGTTAAAGAGCTGGTGCGTCGCTGGAAACCAGAAATTCTTGATCAATTTACTAAAACTGGTAGCCATCAAGCATTGGACGATATTCGTGAATCGATTGCGGAAATGCAGTTCTATCGTGAACGAGTGTTTACTATTTAAACGCGTTGAACGCGAAATGTGCATTTAGTAGTGGTTTTTCAAAAAGCTCTTGCATTTGAGGTCTTGCCCCCTATAATGCGGGCCCTGTGCAAGAGCACTGATTGCGGGAATAGCTCAGTTGGTAGAGCATAACCTTGCCAAGGTTAGGGTCGCGAGTTCGAGTCTCGTTTCCCGCTCCAAATCACCTCTTCACAAATTGCGACGCGGGAATAGCTCAGTTGGTAGAGCATAACCTTGCCAAGGTTAGGGTCGCGAGTTCGAGTCTCGTTTCCCGCTCCAATTTTTCAAAAATGATTCAGATGTTATGCGGGAATAGCTCAGTTGGTAGAGCATAACCTTGCCAAGGTTAGGGTCGCGAGTTCGAGTCTCGTTTCCCGCTCCAATATCTAGAATCAGTTCAATACCATGCGACGCGGGAATAGCTCAGTTGGTAGAGCATAACCTTGCCAAGGTTAGGGTCGCGAGTTCGAGTCTCGTTTCCCGCTCCAATCGCTTGTCTTCTCTTCTGCTGTGGAGAGTGTGTGATGAGTAATCTCTTTTCTGTACCTTCAAATCCAAATCAAGCTTCACCAAAATCACACCCTAAAGCGATTGTTGCAATTTTAGTGGTTGTGTTGATTGTCTTTTCTATCCTGAACTCGTATTTCACTGTCGACCAGGGTGAACGTGGCATTGTCTTACGATTTGGTGCTTTTCAGCGTGTTGCTGAACCCGGTTTTAACCTCAAATTACCGTTAATTGAAACCACGCATACACTAAGTTTGCAAACGCAGGTATCGCATTTCAAACTACCAGCCTATTCGCGTGATCAACAGCCAGCGAATCTGGAAGTTTCGATTAACTGGCATGCACAAGAAACAGAATTACAGAAGATTTATGCTGAGTTTGGTTCATTGGCATCGCTGGAATCTCGTATTATCCAGCCGCGTCTGCCACAGGCCGTGAAAACGATTTTTGGTAGTTACGCTGCTGCCAGCTCTATCCAAAATCGCGCTAAATTAAATACCGATGTTTATGATGCGGTGGCTAAGGTGTTGCAAGGGCCGATCGTGATTGAAAGTGTGCAGTTGGAAAATATCGATTTTTCTGATGCGTATGAGCAGTCTGTTGAACAACGCATGTTAGCGGAAGTGGAAGTTGCAAAATTACAGCAAAATGCACTCCGCGAAAAAGTACAGGCTGAAATCACGGTAACGCAGGCGAAAGCGCATGCTGAGAGTGTTAAACAGCAAGCCGCTGCCGAAGCGGAATCTACCCGCATTAAAGGGGAAGCCGAAGCCTCAGCGATTAAAGCAAAAGGCGATGCTCTGCGGCAGAATCCGAACTTAGTTGAACTGATCAAAGCGGAACGTTGGAATGGCGCGCTACCGCAAACGATGTTACCAAACAGCGCAGTGCCATTTATTGATGTAAAAAATAAACCGGCGAGTGAATAATCAGTCATGTTCGCCAATTAAAGCCTCGTCTGAACTGCGAGGCTTTTTTATGGGCTACATTTGGCTTTCTGCAAAGAGCGCTGCACCAATAATCCCGGCTTGGTTCAGACTACGAGCCGGTAGTACTAACGCTTTGGTGTGCAGGTAAGGCTGGAGTTGCGCCATGTGTTCAGCAATGCCACCGCCAATGATGAATCGATCGGGATTAAAGACAAATTCCAGATGATTCAGATATTCATTAAATCGGGTTCCCCATTCCTGCCAGCTTAAATTTAGCTTGATACGTACCGACTCAGCACAATAACGCTCAGCAATGCTATCGCCAAAACGTACATGACCCAGCTCTGTATTGGGATGTAGCTGACCATTCACAAATACTGCTGAACCAATTCCGGTACCGATCGTTAGCAAAATAGTGACACCACGATTATTTTGCCCAGCACCAAAACGCATTTCGGCCATACCGGCGGCATCAGCATCATTGACGACGAAACATGGTTGACCGGTTACTTGGGTAAACAGAGTTTGTGCATCGGTGTTGATCCAGCTGGGATCAATATTACTGGCACTGTAAGCGACGCCATGATGCACAGTGGCGGGGAAACCGCAGCCGATCGGCCCAGACCATGTGAAGTCGGCAACTACTTGCGCCAGGCTAATGGCTATATTTTCTGGGGTTGCGGGTTGCGGTGTCGGAATGCGTTTGTGTTCGCTGATGAGTTCGCCGCTTTGTGTGTCAACGACAGCAGCCTTGATACCAGTACCACCAATATCGACTCCTAAAATACGCATACATCATCCTTAAGCATGTTCTGATAAGCCTTTATAAATACAACGGATCAGCCGTGCATGTTTTTTATCATCAACTTTTTGTTTTGTTTGTAATTGTTGTAAAGCCCAGTCGATATGTTCCTGCACCAGTTCGGTGGCTTCGTCCTGTTTTGCTTGTAATGCCTGAATAATCTCGTCTGAGACTGGGCCATTACCGAGCGCCACCGCAATATTGCGTTGCCATTTTTCAAAACCTATGCGGTGGATCGGGCTGCCCTCAGTAGTTTTGAGAAAGGTTTTTTCATCCCATGCCCACAATGTCAGCAGTTCCGGTGTATGTAATGCGTGTCGCGGGGAAAAGTCGTGCTCTGCAGTAGTAACTGCATAACGATTCCACGGGCAAATCAATTGGCAATCATCACAACCATAAATACGGTTGCCAATCAGCGAACGAAACTCTTCCGGGATCGGGCCATTCAACTCAATGGTCAGATAAGAGATACAGCGGCGAGCATCCAGCTGATAGGGGGCTACAATCGCACCTGTTGGGCAGATCTGCAGGCAGGCACTGCAGTTTCCGCAAGAAGGCTGAGTTGGCTCATCGACTGGTAAGGCTAAATCAATCAATAATTCGCCGAGAAAGAAAAAGGAACCGGCGTGGTGGTTGATCAGCAGGGTGTGTTTGCCGGTCCAGCCTAAACCCGCCTTATCAGCCAGCGGGCGTTCCATGATCGGGGCGGAGTCGACAAATGGCCGAAATTGCAGATCACCAGTGGCGTGTTGAATGCGTTCGCCGAGTTGTTTCAGTCGATTGCGTAAGACTTTGTGATAGTCGCGCCCGAGCGCGTAACGGCTGATATAGCCTTGTGTTGGGTTATCCAGCACTTCGGCAATTTTCGCCAGCGGGGGTAGATAATTCATCCGCACAGAAATCACGGAACGAGTACCCGGTTGTAGCTCGGCGGGGCGGGCACGCATCAGGCCATAACGTGCCATATATTCCATTTCACCATGATAATTCTGTGCTAGCCAGCTTTCCAATTGTGGCTCTTCACTGGTTAAATCGCAGTCTGTGATCCCGACCTGATCAAAGCCTAGCTCTTGCCCCCATTGCTTGATATCGTGAGCTAACTTTTGCAAATCGAGTGTGGTCGTCATGAATCACAGCGCACCGGTTATCATCAAAGTACGCGAGAGTTTACCACAGTACAGTTGGCGCACCGAACAGATCCGCCAGATGGAACAACAGCTGATTGCGGCGCAACATATCTCTATTTATCAGCTGATGTTACGTGCGGGGGAAGCACTATTTCACACGTTACAACTCTGCTGGCCGAAAGCCCGTCATCTCTGGATCTTGTGTGGGAAGGGTAATAACGGCGGCGATGGTTATGTGCTGGCGCGTTTAGCAAAACAAGCCGGTTATAGTGTGCAGGTTGCTGCTTTTGATGAACCCGCTCCCGGCATTCCGGCGGAACAAGCCCGGCATGATTGGCTGAAAGCCGGTGGTTCTTGTGGCTCGTTACAATCACTGCAGGGTCAGCCCGATGTCATCATTGATGCCTTGTTGGGGATCGGCCCGTCTACAATACTGCGCGGTGATTTATTAGCATGGATCCAGTTTATCAATCGACAAACATCGCCGGTGCTGGCTGTCGATATCCCAAGTGGGTTAAATGCGGATACTGGTATGCCGCTGGGCGGTGCGGTACATGCCACGACTACGCTGACGTTGGTCGGTTTGAAGCCGGGTTTGCTAACCGGCATGGCTGCTGATTTCACAGGCGAGCTTTATTTTTCTGACTTAAAAGACAGCCGTAGCCAATATTGCGATACGGCTGGCGTTCGTTTGCTCGATTACAGCGCGGTATTACCGCTGTTACCATTACGGGCACGCACAGCCCACAAAGGTAATAACGGTAAAGTGTTATTGGTAGGTGGTGGCTTAGGCATGCCCGGTGCGATCCGTTTAGCCGGTGAAGCAGCCTTGCGAGCTGGTGCGGGCTTAGCTCGGGTATTTTGTCATCCTGATAATCAATTGTTGGTCTTTACTGGGCGACCTGAGCTGATGTTATGCCAACATCTTACCGCTGACGCGCTGGAATGGCCTGATGTGTTGGTGGCAGGCCCTGGGCTTGGCTTCGATGAATGGAGCAAACAGCAGTGGGAAAATTTTATCGCATTTCAAGGCCGTGTGGTGCTTGATGCGGACGGGTTAAATTGGTTGGCGCAATATCCGCAGTCCAGAGCAAACTGGGTGCTGACGCCGCACCCTGGCGAAGCAGCC
Organism: uncultured Tolumonas sp.; assembly: GCF_963678185.1. NCBI lineage: Bacteria > Pseudomonadati > Pseudomonadota > Gammaproteobacteria > Aeromonadales > Aeromonadaceae > Tolumonas > uncultured Tolumonas sp. Next base: position 1,680,263 of record NZ_OY782757.1, on the reverse strand, counting down.
CGCTTATTACATTCTACGGTTGCTGATATTCAAGCTGATCGTTTTGCGGCTATTCAGGAATTACACCATCGCTATGGTGGCGTGGTATTATTAAAAGGATCAGGCACTCTGATCTTTGATGGCAAACAGATGGCGATTTGCACAGAAGGTAATCCGGGTATGGCTAGCGGTGGCATGGGCGACATACTTTCTGGCATTATAGCGGCCCTTTTAGCGCAAGGGCTGACGTTGTTTGATGCAACCTGTTGCGGTGCACTGCTCCATGGCAAAGCGGCGAATGAAATTGCCAGCGAACAGGGTGAGCGCGGTATGCTGGCTTCCGATTTATTCTTCTGGTTACAAAAACTGGTCAATCCTCAAAGGTATCAACATGGAAAAAACGCTGATACGAACACTCGCTGACAGTGATGCTACCGTCGCGTTAGGTGCAGAGCTTGCTCAGGCCTGTCATCAATCTGCCACCATTTTTTTGCATGGTGATCTCGGTGCGGGTAAAACAACATTATCGCGTGGTTTTGTGCTCGCATTAGGTCATCAGGGCAAAGTAAAAAGCCCAACCTATACGCTGGTTGAAGCGTATGAATTGCCAAAGTGGCAGGTTTATCATTTCGATTTGTATCGTTTAGCTGATCCGGAAGAGCTTGAGTTTATGGGGATCCGCGATTATTTTGCGCCCGACTGTTTATGTTTGATTGAATGGCCGGAAAAAGGCATGGGCTGGTTACCCACTCCGGATCTTGAAATTACGTTGCATTATGAACATGGCGCCAGACGAGCAGAAATTACCGCCCGTTCGGACATCGGTGAAATTATTATTGCCAGACTGAATCCATCGTGAAAATTAGAATTCTTCTTATTTTATTAGCTGTAGTGGCATGGCCTGCAGCGGCAAATCAGATCAAACAATTACGTATCTCACCGACAAAAGCGATGGTGCGGATGGTGTTTGATCTGGATAGTCAGCCCAATTACAGTTTTACCATTGATACCGGTAAAAATAGCCTGATCATCGATTTTCAGGATATTACGGGAACGCCATTTCCGGTTCCCCGTACTGCTGGTTGTGAAGGTTTTTTGCGTAGCATTCGCCGTAACAGCCTGCCAGGTAATGTGGTACAGGTAGAATTTGCATTGGCCAATGGTGTAAAACCGCAAATTTTCTCATTAGCCCCACAAGCGAACTACCATCATCATCGTCTGGTTATTGATATTAAACCGGGCACTTTGATTGCCAAAAACGGGGTGTCAGGTAATAACGCTGGCTCGTCTGTGGCGGCCCCCGACATTGCACCAACCAAGACAAAAGATGTGCCGTCAGTTGCAGTGGTATCTCGTAATGAAAATGAAGGCACATCGCCTGCTGTAACGGTCAAAACAGAAACCACCAAAACACCAGTCACTGCGTCTAAAACGGCGGTATTACAAGCGCAACCGCCTACAGCCAAAATAGATAAGGCAGTAGCGGGGCGTGTTATACAACTGAGCGATCTGATCTCAAAAGAAGAATTAGCGTCACCCGATTCATCACCTGCTGCTGATGAGCCGGATAATTCACCGGATACCAGTAAAGCGGTCTTACCGAGTGGCGGTGGTCCGTTTATCGTGGCAATTGATGCAGGGCATGGAGGTAAAGATCCAGGAGCCATTGGCCCCGGGCACACCTATGAAAAAACGGTGACGTTGGGTATTGCCCGCAAATTGGAAAATCTCATTAACAACCAGCCTGGTATGCACGCGATCATGACGCGTTCGCGTGACAATTTTGTGGAATTAGATGAACGTTCTGCTATCGCCCGTCGTAAAAATGCCCGTTTGTTGATCTCTATTCATGCCGATAGTGGCCCAAGTAATTCGGTCAGAGGTGCTTCGGTTTGGATCTTATCGGCAAAACGTGTTGATAAAGAGATGGATAAGTTGCTAGATCAGCAAAGCAAACACACCGAGTTACTGGGCGGGGCTGGTAAAGTGATTGCTGAAACGGAGCCGAATCCTTATCTGGCACAAACCATTCTCGACCTTTCCTGGGATAACTCCCGCAGTGAAGGTTATGACATTGGTCGCCGTGTTCTGCGCCGGATCGGTAATGTTGCGACATTACATAAAAAACGGCCTGAACATGCCAGTTTAGCTGTGTTGAAAGCGCCGGATATTCCATCTCTGCTGATTGAAACCGGTTTTATTTCTAACTCGCAGGAAGAACGTTTGTTAGCATCGGCAGATTACCAATCACAATTGGCCAATGCTATTTTTAGCGGCGTACGTGATTACTATGGTCGTAACTTGCCAAGTGGTGGTGGCACGCTGGTGAATTCATCCAGCAAAAAAAATGCTACCTCAGCAAATGCCGCCGAGTCTGATTCTCATAAACATGTTGTTAAAACCGGTGAAAGTTTATCCGGGCTGGCCGAACAATATCGTGTCAGTAAAAAAGCCCTGCGTAATCGGAATAACCTTAAATCCGATAACTTGCTGATCGGGCAGGTCATCATTATTCCGACTATTTAATATGCCAATTCAAATACTGCCACCTATTTTGGCGAACCAAATCGCTGCTGGTGAAGTGGTGGAGCGCCCCGCATCTGTTATCAAAGAACTGGTGGAAAACAGCTTGGATGCGGGAGCCAACCGAATTGATGTTGAGTTGGAAAAAGGTGGCATCCAGCTCATTCGTATTCGTGATAACGGCAGTGGCATTCCAGGCGCTGAACTGGCGTTAGCACTGGCCCGACATGCGACCTCAAAAGTAGCGACCCTCGATGATCTTGAGCATATAGAAAGTCTTGGGTTTCGTGGGGAAGCTTTAGCGTCGATTAGCTCGGTTTCCCGTTTAACGCTGACATCCCGCACAGCAGAGCAAAGTGAAGCCTGGCAAGCTTATGCGGAAGGCCGAGAAATGGATGTCACCATTAAACCAGCGGCACACCCTATCGGAACTACCGTTGAAGTCCTCGATCTGTTTTTCAATACCCCTGCGCGCCGACGTTTCTTGCGTAGCGAAAAAACAGAGTTCGGACATATTGATGAATTGTTACGTCGTTTAGCGCTAAGCCGCTTTGATGTCGCGATCAATTTAAAACATAACGGTAAATTACTGCGGCAATATCGCCCGGCACAAACTGAGTTATTACAAGAACAACGCGTCGCACAAGCTTGCGGTAATGAGTTTATGCAAGCTGCTTTGCGTGTTGACAGTGAACATCTTGGCTTACGCTTGTATGGGTGGTTAGCGCCACAACCCCTAACAAATATTGGTGAAGTGCAGTACTGTTATGTGAATGGCCGCATGATGCGCGATAAGCTGCTGAATCATGCGATTCGACAGGCTTATACCGAATACAGCGGCGCTTCGTTTCAGCCTTCTTATGTGCTCTATTTGCAGTTAGATCCGCGTCAGGTTGATGTGAATGTACATCCATCAAAACATGAAGTTCGTTTTCATGAAGCCCGGCAGGTGCATGACTTTATTGTGCAGGTTATTGGTCAAGCATTACAGACCGCTTATAGTGCTGAAGCTACCGAGCATGTTTTTTCCGGCATAGCAGAATCTGCACCTGACTATCCGGTCACACCCTTAAAGCCCAGTGCAACCAGTCAGCATCAATATACCGCGCCGGCTGGCGGTTATACCTCGCCATCTGGTTCACAGTTGCGTTCGTACAGTGCGTTGTTGCATGCTGAATTGCCTGCTGTTTCTGCACATTCAAATATTGAATATGAAGCTAGCAATACAGCTGATTGGCCAGTATTACGCTTGTTCCGTGAACGTTTTTTATTATCAGCACAAGGTGACACTTTAATACTGGCTGATCTGCGAGCTATTCAACATCAGCAATGGTTAACTCAGTTTAGTGGCTTATTGAATGAAGGTTTAACTTCGCAGCCTTTATTGATCCCGCAACGATTACCGACAACGCAATCCGCTGATTGGCTGAACGAATACGCTTCCTGGTTACAAAAACTCGGTTTGCGTCTAACTTCTCCGAAGAGTCAGCAACTGATTATTCAAGCTGTCCCTGCAATACTGAGACAAACAGATCTGGTTTCTACGGTGCCGGCGTTATTGCAATTATTAGATGGTTATCCAGCAATGGTTTCGCAAGCAGACTGGCATTCGTTTATTTCCTGCTGGCTAACATTACCAGGCCTTATTCCACTGCAGTATTCAACGGCGTCAGCACAGTCATTGTGGCAGTGGATGCAAAACCATATCACGGACTGGCAAATGAATACTCATCTTGTGCAGCACGTTGATATTACAAATATTTTAGAGGTTTTTTCACGTGACTGATCCACAACGCCCAACCGTGATATTTCTGATGGGGCCCACTGCATCGGGTAAAACCGCACTGGCGATTGAATTAGTAAAACGTTTGCCATGTGACATCATCAGCGTTGATTCGGCATTAGTCTATCAGGGCATGGATATTGGTACGGCTAAACCAACGGCCGCTGAACAAGCACAAGCGCCGCATCGTTTACTGGATCTTATTGATCCGACAGAAGCTTATTCTGCTGCAGATTTTCGCCGTGACGCATTACGGGAAATAGAGTCGATCGTAGCACAAGGGCGTATTCCGTTACTGGTCGGCGGAACCATGCTGTATTACAAAGCGTTGCTGGAAGGGTTGTCACCATTGCCTGCGGCAGATCCGCTTATCCGCCAAGCAATTGAAAGCGAAGCAGAACAAATCGGCTGGGATGCTTTACATGCACAGTTGCAGCAGATCGATCCCGTCTCTGCAGCCCGTATTCATCCGAATGATCCGCAGCGACTGTCCCGAGCGCTTGAGGTATTTCGTATCAGTGGTAAAACGTTAACCGAATTAACGCAGACCAAAGGTGAACAACTGCCTTACCGCACACTACAATTTGCCATTGCGCCGACTGATCGTGAATTGTTGCGGCAACGTATCGCTGAGCGCTATAACTTAATGTTGTCGCAAGGTTTTGAGCAAGAAGTTCGAGCGCTTTATCAGCGCGGTGATCTGCATTCCGATTTACCGTCTATTCGTTGTGTCGGATACCGACAGATGTGGGAATATCTGGAAGGGAAGATGAGTTACGATGAAATGGTGTATCGCGGTATTGTTGCAACCTGCCAATTAGCCAAGCGGCAAATGACGTGGTTAAGAGGTTGGGAAAACGTGACGTGGCTTGAAACTGGCGCAGTCAATAACGCAGATATTGTTTGCCAGAGCATCACAAGCGCATGACGTACTCTATAATATCTGCTACTTTAATATTTAACGCCTTGCTCAATTAAAACAAAACTATAAGGACAATAACATGGCTAAGGGGCAATCCTTACAAGACCCATTTTTGAACGCATTACGTCGTGAACGCGTTCCCGTGTCTATCTATCTGGTGAATGGCATTAAACTGCAAGGACAAGTGGAATCGTTCGATCAGTTTGTGATTCTGTTGAAAAATACTGTCAGCCAGATGGTTTATAAGCACGCTATCTCTACCGTGGTTCCTGCTCGTCCGGTAGCACATCATACGCCAACTGCTGGTGAAGGCGATTCTCAGTCTGAAGAGTAGTAACCTGCATTTTCCCTGCTATTCCGGCAGGGAGATCGTTGTTAGTTACTGAGGAGTTATCACTTGTTTGAACGCTATCAAGGCGGAGAACAGGCTATTCTGGTGCACGTCGATTTTAAGGATGAAGCTGCCAGAGAAGATTTGCGTGAGTTGGAAATGTTGGCTACCTCTGCAGGGGCAACCATTTTAGGCACTGTTACTACCCGTCGCGACTCCCCACAAGCCAAGTTTTTTATCGGTACCGGTAAAGCAGATGAAATAGCACAAGAAGTTCGTCGTTTAGAGGCGGATCTCGTTATCTTCAATCATGCTTTGACGCCTGCGCAGGAACGAAATCTGGAGCGCATTCTTGAATGTCGCGTACTGGATCGTACCACACTCATCCTCGATATATTTGCTCAGCGGGCACGAACCCATGAAGGGAAACTGCAGGTCGAATTAGCTCAGTTACGCCACATTTCCAGCCGCTTAGTGCGCGGTTGGACACACCTTGAACGCCAAAAAGGCGGGATTGGCATGCGTGGCCCGGGTGAAACACAGTTAGAAACAGACCGCCGACTGATCAGAGAAAAAATTTCGAATATTCTTGGTCGCCTGGATAAAGTTGAAAAACAACGTGAACAGGGGCGCCGGGCGCGTGTGCGTAATGCGATTCCGGTCGTATCATTAGTGGGTTATACCAATGCGGGTAAATCCACCTTGTTTAACCGCATGACACAGTCGAAGGTGTATGCCGCTGACCAGTTATTCGCCACCCTTGATCCCACATTGCGTCGAATTGAATTAGCTAAGTTGGGGCCGGTAGTCTTAGCCGATACAGTTGGTTTCATCCGACATTTACCGCACGATTTAGTGGCGGCCTTTAAAGCCACGCTGCAAGAAACCCGCGAAGCTGATTTACAGTTGCATGTGATCGATTGTGCCGATGAACGAGTACAAGATAACATCGCTCAGGTTGATGAAGTTCTGCATGAAATAGAAGCGGATGAAGTGCCGCAACTACTGGTTTATAACAAAGTTGATTGTCTTCCCGAAGGAATGCCTCGGATTGAGCGAGATGACACAGGCAAGCCAGTTGCGGTATGGTTATCGGCGCTGACCGGTGAAGGCACCGATTTACTCTTATCTGTCTTGGATGAACTACTCAGTGTTACGGTTGCCGAGTTTCAGCTTAAATTGCCGATATCTGCGGCACGTTTACGCAGCCGGTTATATGAATTGAAAGCAATACAGCGGGAAAATTATAGTGAAGATGGCGATTGTTTAATTCAAATCCGTCTTTCCGAAGTGGAATGGCTACGTCTTGTTAAACAAGAAGGCGAGAACATTCTTAACTTCATCGTTCAGGATTAATGTGCCAGTTCGTTGGCAGTTACAACACAATATGAGAATCAACGGAGACTCGAATGGCCTGGAATGAGCCTGGAAACAATAATGACAAAGATCGAGACCCCTGGAAAACTACAGGAAAAAGTCAGATCCCACCTGATTTGGAAAAATTACTGAAAAATGTCTGGGGTAAATTATCAGGCTCCTTTGGTGGTCAAAGCCCAGCTAGTTCAGGTAGCAGTACCGGTCTCGTCATTTTTGCTTTATTAGCTGTTGTCATCTGGATCGGTAGTGGTTTTTATACCATCGAAGAAGCGGAACGTGGTGTGGTGTTACGCTTTGGGAAATACCATGAAACCGTCGATCCTGGTTTACGTTGGAAATGGACTTTTATTGATAAAGTGATCCCGGTTGATGTTGAATCCGTGAAATCAATGCCTTCCTCCGGTTTTATGCTGACCGAAGATGAAAACGTGGTTCGGGTTGAAATGGATGTTCAATATCGCGTGGTAGATCCGCGGGCTTATTTATTCAGTGTGACGAATGCGGATAATAGTCTGCGTGAGGCAACTGACAGCGCGCTGCGTTATGTCGTTGGCCATACCAGTATGGACGAGTTATTAACGCGTGGTCGTGAAAAGGTGCGTCAAGGCACTTGGCAAACGCTGGAAGAGATCATTAATCCTTATCATATGGGGATTGCTATCGCCGACGTAAACTTCTTACCTGCTCGTCCGCCGGAAGAAGTGAAAGATGCGTTTGATGATGCTATTTCGGCACAAGAAGATGAACAACGTTTTATCCGTGAAGCGGAAGCTTATGCGCGTGAAACAGAGCCTAAAGCGCGTGGTCAGGTCAAACGACTGGAAGAAGAGTCATTAGGCTATAAAGAGCAAGTGGTATTAAAAGCCAGTGGTGAAGTTGCTCGTTTTAATGAATTGTTACCGCAATATATTGCCGCGCCTCAACTGACACGTGAACGTTTGTATCTGGATACAATGGAAGAGCTGTATCAGAACACTAATAAAGTGTTGATTGATGTTCCTAAAGGGAACAATAACGTCATTTATCTTCCTTTAGATAAAATGAGTACCAATCAGAGCAACAACAAAAAAGATAATGTACCGCAGCCTCTGCCTGCCACAACTGACACAACGGTGAATAATCCACCGGCAACAGGGCCAACAGAGAGTGATGCAGGTGCTGATAGCGTGGATAGTGCACCGATACGCGACAGCAGCCGTACGAGCGGGAGATACTAATGAAAAATTATATTCTAATTGGACTGGCTGCGGCAGGGCTGTTGATTTCATCCTCTATCTTTGTCATTGATGAAAGCCAACGCGGTATTGTTGTTCAATTCGGTAAAGTGATCCGTGAAGGTGACAATGATATTCCCAAGGTTTATGAGCCAGGGCTGCATTGGAAATGGCCATTTATTGATGATGTGCGCAAATTAGATGCCCGCATTCAGACTTTAGATGGTCAGGCTGATCGTTTTGTCACCTCTGAGAAAAAAGACTTAATTATTGATTCTTACGTTAAATGGCGTATTGAGGATTTTGCTAAGTTTTATCTGGCTACCGGTGGTGGTAGCCGTGCTCAGGCTGAGTCGTTGTTGAAACGGAAAATCAATAATGGTCTGCGCTCTGAAATCGGTAGCCGTACCATTAAAGATATCGTTTCCGGTGAACGCACAGAAGTGATGGAAGACGCTTTACGTCAGATGGCGCGCTCTTCTGAGCTGGGTATTAAGGTTGTTGATGTTCGAATAAAACAAATCAATTTACCTCTCGAAGTATCTAACTCGATTTATCAGCGTATGCGTGCAGAACGTAACTCAGTAGCGCGAGAACATCGTTCTCAAGGCCGTGAAAAAGCGGAAATGTTACGGGCAAATATCGATCGTCGTGTTACGGTTATGATTGCGGAAGCTCAGCGTAAATCTCGCCAAGTGAAAGGTGAGGGGGATGCTGCCGCTGCTCGTATTTATGCTGAAACTTATAAGCAAAACCCAGAGCTGTTTTCCTTCTTACGTAGCTTGGATGCGTATAAAAACAGCTTCAAGAGTGGAAAAGATTACATGGTGCTGAGTACAGATAATGAGTTCTTTAAATATCTGAAAAGCCCGCAACAGCCGGCGACAAAATAACCGGCTATACAGAGAGTTAGACAAGAAGAGGGCATCAGCCCTCTTCTTGTATGGAAATTTCTTACCTAAACAGGCCACAAGGGCATTTCTGCGCTGCTCAAATTTTGTTAGAATCCTTTTTTAACCACTCTTCAGACAGAAAAAAATGGGTCAAAGCGTCGTTATCTTGGGCACCCAATGGGGTGACGAAGGAAAGGGTAAAATTGTCGATCTGTTGACTGACAAAGCCCAATTCGTAGTGCGTTATCAGGGAGGACACAACGCCGGTCATACCCTGGTTATCGATGGTAAAAAAACTGTTCTGCATCTGATTCCGTCTGGTATTTTGCGCGACAACTGCAAATGTATCATCGGTAATGGTGTTGTTCTTGCTCCAGATGCTCTGTTAAAAGAGATGAACGAGCTTGAAGCTAGCGGTTATCCTGTTCGTGAACGCCTTTATTTAAGTGAAGCCTGTCCACTCATCCTGCCTTATCACGTTGCGTTAGACAAAGCGCGTGAACTGGCGCGTGGCAATAAAGCGATTGGTACTACCGGACGTGGTATCGGTCCTGCCTACGAAGATAAAGTGGCCCGCCGTGGTCTGCGTGTTGGCGATCTGTTCAACATGGACACATTTGCTGAAAAACTGAAAGAAGTGATGACTTATCACAACTTCCAGCTGACGCAATTCTATGGTGTTGAAGCAGTATCTTATGATGATGTTCTGGCAGCAGTAAAAGAATATGCATCATTGCTGATCTCCATGGTCGTTGATGTGACTGAAATGCTGGATCAGGCGCGTAAGCGTGGCGACAAGATCATGTTCGAAGGTGCACAAGGCACACTGCTGGACATCGATCATGGTACTTACCCATACGTGACTTCATCCAACACTACCGCAGGTGGTGTTGCAACGGGTTCTGGTTATGGTCCGCGTTTCGTTGATTATGTTCTGGGCATTGCTAAAGCTTACACAACACGTGTTGGCGGTGGTCCATTCCCAACAGAACTATTTGATGATGTCGGTGAGCGCTTGTGTGCTAAAGGTCATGAGTACGGTGCGACTACTGGTCGTAAACGTCGTTGTGGCTGGTTTGATGCTGTTGCGATGAAACGTGCTATTCAGGTCAACTCTATTTCCGGTTTCTGCCTGACAAAACTGGATGTATTGGATGGTTTGAACGAAGTTAAAATTTGCATCGGTTACAAAGGTGCAGATGGTACGGTACGTGATGTTCCACCAATGGCAGCAGATGATTATGAACTGGTAACACCGGTTTATGAAACTATGCCTGGCTGGACCGAAAACACTTTCGGTGCAAAGAGCATTGCAGAATTGCCGCAAGCTGCTATCAACTACATCAAACGCATTGAAGCGATCACTGGTACTCCGGTTGATATTATTTCTACCGGCCCAGATCGTGATGAAACAATGATTTTGCGTCATCCGTTTGCTGATTAATTCAGTCGATGTAGAAAACAAAAACGCCAGACATTGTCTGGCTTTTTTTATTTGTTTCTTAGTTATTAAGCTTCGCGATGAACCGCTAAGTTAGCTAGCACTTGTAACGCTGTTTTATAAGGTGAGTCAGGTAAAACAGCCAGCGCATTAATTGCTTTCTGTGCTTCTTCTTCCGCGCGGCTGACGGTGTATTCGAGTGCTTTAGTTTGCGTCAGAATATCCAGAATTTCATCCAGATGTTCCATTCCGTCACGTTCTGTAATGGCTTGCGCGATACGTTTACTTTGTTCTGGTGTTCCTTGCGCCATTGCATGGATCAGCGGCAATGTTGGTTTACCTTCTGCGAGATCATCACCTACATTTTTACCCATGGTCTGGCTGCTGGAAGAGTAGTCCATCACATCATCAATTAACTGAAATGCAGTACCCAGATATTTACCGTAATCACGCAAAGCCAGCTCTACATGCTGAGGCTGGTTAGCCAGTATTGCCGCGCAATGCGTCGCAGCTTCAAATAGCTTGGCTGTTTTACAGTAAATAACCTGCAGATAATTATCTTCGGTGGTAGAAGGGTCATTACAGTTCATTAACTGCATGACTTCACCTTCGGCTATCAGGTTGGTTGCGTCCGAGAGCAATTGCATTACCTGCATATTGCCAAGTTCCACCATCATCTGAAAGGCACGGGTATGTAAGAAATCACCGACTAGTACACTGGCGGCATTACCAAACAATTGATTGGCAGTATCACGACCACGGCGTAATGCCGATTCATCGACGACATCATCATGTAGCAGCGTGGCAGTATGAATAAATTCGATGATGGTCGCCAGACGGATATGTGCATCGCCCTGATAATTAATCGCTCTGGCTGACAGGACCGCCAGTAAAGGACGAACACGTTTACCGCCACCACTGATAATGTAATAGGCGAGCTGATTAACCAAAGCGACATCCGATTGCAATCGTTGATAAATCAGTTGATTTACCGCTTGCATATCGTCATCGGCGAGAGTGCGGATAACTTGTTGATCCATGGGCGTTCTAAAATGCTCTCGGGCTAGCGTGCAGGCTAAAGATTGTCGTTAATTCTACATGAAACAAATCTCAAGTGCAGTCTTTGGGCTCTATTCATCCGCGGTATGACGCGAAATTACACAAGATAGTGATTTGCTTATTGCGTAATGGGTGCAACTTGCGTAAAATCCGCGGCCATTGTCATTAGGTTTAAGTGCATCGGCGTTTTAAGAAAAACAGAATACGCCGTTATGCCGAATTCGGAGTTTTAAACATGTACGCGGTTATCCTAAGTGGTGGAAAACAGCATCGTGTAGCTGAAGGTCAGGTTTTGCGCCTGGAAAAACTGGAAGCTGCAACTGGTGCGGCCGTTGAATTTGATAAAGTGTTGATGGTTACTAATGGCGACGACGTTAAAGTTGGCGCACCTTATGTAGCTGGCGGCAAAGTTGTTGCTGAAGTTGTTGCGCACGGTCGCGGTGATAAAGTTCACATCGTGAAATTCCGTCGTCGTAAGCATCATCGTAAACAAGCTGGCCATCGTCAGTGGTTCACTGAAGTGAAAATCACTGCTATCAACGCGTAATTCAGGAGAGTTTTTAAATGGCACATAAGAAAGCTGGCGGTTCCTCGCGCAACGGCCGTGACTCTGAAAGCAAACGCCTGGGTGTTAAACGTTTCGGTGGTGAAAGCGTACTGGCAGGTAGCATCATCGTTCGTCAACGTGGCACCAAGTTCCATGCTGGTGTGAACGTAGGTTGTGGTAAAGACCACACTCTGTTCGCAACTGCTACTGGTACTATCAAGTTTGAAATTAAAGGTCCTAACAACCGTAAATATGTCAGCATCGTAGCTGAGTAATTTTTGCGTTGTAAGACACAAGCCCTGCCGTAATGGCGGGGCTTTGTTATTTGCGGCATTTAAACACAGCGTAATATCGATTTCTGCGCAAGCCTGACCTCTGTCTGTTCTCTGTGAATATCATTATGGGGTAGGGTTTGTTCTCAAGGGAATAGCTGTAATGTGACCAACAAGGGTTGGTTATTCTCTATAATGTAATTTGGAAGCAAACAGGGGAGCCTGACGTCATGAAATTTGTCGATGAAGTCCTGGTCCGGGTTGAAGCCGGTGACGGTGGTAATGGTTGCGTTAGCTTCCGTCGTGAAAAATATGTACCAAATGGTGGTCCGGATGGTGGTGATGGTGGTGATGGCGGTGATGTGTACCTGCTGGCCGACAATAACCTGAACACGCTGATTGACTATCGTTTTGAGCGTTTCCATATGGCGGAACGTGGCGAAAATGGCCGCGGTGCAAACTGTACCGGCGCGCGAGGTAAGGATCTGGTGCTGACGGTACCTGTAGGTACGCGAGCTACCGACGAAGACACTGGTGAAGTACTGGGTGATCTGACGAAACACGGTGATCGTATGTTGATCGCCAAAGGCGGATTCCATGGCTTGGGGAATACTCGCTTTAAAAGCTCAGTAAACCGCGCTCCACGCCAAAAAACGATGGGTACGAAAGGCGAACAGCGTAACCTGAAAATGGAACTGCTGTTGCTGGCCGATGTTGGTATGCTGGGTTTACCGAATGCAGGTAAATCAACCTTCATTCGCGCTGTTTCTGCTGCGCGTCCAAAAGTGGCCGATTATCCGTTTACCACTCTAGTTCCAAACTTAGGTGTGGTACGTGTTGGTACTCAGCGTTCTTTTGTGATCGCTGACATTCCTGGTTTGATTGAAGGGGCAGCAGAAGGCGCTGGTTTAGGTATTCGCTTCCTGAAGCATCTGGAGCGTTGCCGCGTATTGTTGCATCTGGTTGATGTCTGCCCGGTTGATGAGTCTGATCCCGCTGAAAATGCCAAAATCATTATTCATGAGTTGGAAAAATACAGTCCAAAACTGGCATCCAAACCACGCTGGTTAGTATTTAACAAAATGGATCTAATGCTCGAAGAAGAAGCAGAAGAGGTCATTAAGCGTGTAATGGAAGCGCTGGAATGGGAAGGTGAAGTATTCCGTATCTCTGCGATTAACAAAGAAGGCACCGCGCCAATTTGCTATAAAGTTGCAGAATATCTGGAATCAATTCCGAAAGAGGAAGAGCAGAAACTTGCTGCACCAGAGCCCGTTGAGTTTATGTGGGATGATTACCATAAGAAGCAATTGGCACAGGTTGTTGTTGAAGAGAATGATGACTTCGATGACGATTGGGATGAAGACGACGACGATGGCGTTGAAATCATCTATACCCGTGAATAATAATAATCCCTCACATTGTGAGGGATTTTTGTTTTGAGGTAGTCAGTGTCTATATTTGCCAGTGCATCACCCTTTGAGATATTTATTTATCGTCACATTCGTATTATTCATGTCATTAAAATTTGTCTGGCCCTGTTAATTGCCCACCTGATCAATGCAGCTTTTCCCGTGCCTCATTTTGCGTGGACCTCCGTCACCATCGTGATCATTATGCTGACGTTACCTCAGGTCGGAGGGGCGTTAGAGAAATCCATTCAACGTATTATTGGAACCGTTTTAGGTGCTTGTTACGCGATTGCTATTTTGTTGCTGACCAGTAACACGTGGCTGATTGCTATTTTAACCATGTTGGGAATTGCGGCCACCGCGTATCGGGCAACCAGTAAAATGGGCTACGCCTATCTGGTGGCGGGTTTTACCCTGATCATGGTGCTAGATGGCGGTAGCCAATCGTTCGAAGAAGCGTTATGGCGTACAGGCACTATTTTGCTGGGTTGTGTCATTGCCTTGTTAGTGTCATTGATAGTGTTACCGTTACGGGCGAGAAATGAATGGCGTTGGCAGTTAGCTGAATCATTAAAACGGATGGGCAAGATCTGGCAAGCGCACCTTTCGCCCAATGTGGTAAAACCATTAGCTACCCGAGCAATGTTGAAAAGTGTTGAACGAGCCATTCAGCGGCAAAAAGCGTTACATAAATCAGTGGTGCTGGAATCGAAGGTATTACGCCATCACAGTGATGTCTTAGAAGAATTAGTGGCAGCACAAAGCCGTTGTTTATTGCTGCTGGAATTGTTAGCTCAAACTCGCTGGGAAAGTAGCCGTAGTGCATTAGTTATCCAAGATCTGTTTTCGTTGGGTTTTGCCGGGCGCGAATTGGGTTTGGATCTACAGGCGTTATCTCAATTTTGTGCCGGACATAGTGATTTGCTACCGCCGTCACGACAGGAGTTGTTGGTTAGTTATAAAAAAGAAATCCAAGCGACTTTAACTGAACAAAACAGTTTTTCCCTTAATGCGAATGGGTATGCTTGGCTGGTTTATCAGGCGGGCATCCAGATGGAGCATATCAATAGTTTGATCCGGCGCATTACTATGGTGACTGACCTTGAGCATGCGTAAAAAACTGATTCGTGGCGATATAAGAAAATGATATAACTAGCGCTGTCTATATTTAACTATGCAATATAAAAGGCAGGAATCAGGGTATGCAGGAGCAAGGAGTGCTGTTGTCCCGGGAAGAACAAACCAAGATAACCCGGGTTCTGGTGAGAACGGCACAAATGCTGGCGCAATGTGGTGCCGAAAGCCGTTTGATTGAACAAACGACATGCCGTGTTGGTGCTGCATTGGGTGTTGAAAGTGTTGAAATGGCGATTTCCCCTAGTGCTGTTGTTTTAACAACACTAAATCATGGTTCTTGTATTACTACGACACGGCGTATACATGAGTTGGGTATTAACATGCATGTGCTGTGTGCTATCCAGCGGATCTGTATTCTGTGTGAAAAACGTTT